>NZ_JBHUSC010000020.1:0-112509 GCF_042673805.1 Streptomyces sp. NPDC057010
AGTGGTCTCGGTCATGGTCTCTCCTCCGTTTCAAGGGGTTCGGCCACAAGACACCGCGCCCCCGACCGCTGTGACGCACTGTGAGGCAGGTCACTTTTCCCCTCGGTCGTGAGCCCGTATGACCGCACTGGACCGGCCGGGGGTGATCGAAAACAATGGCCGCATGACGTCACGCGCCAGGTCCTTCGATGCCGCCGCCGCGCTGTACGGGGCCTACCGGCCCGCGTACCCGCAGGCGCTGTTCGACGCCGTCGAGGAGCTCGCCGGGCGGCCGCTCGCCGGGGCGCGGGTGGCCGACGTGGGGGCCGGGACCGGGATCGCCACCGCCCTGCTGCGCGCCCGCGGGGCCCAGGTCCTCGCCGTGGAGCCGGGGGACGGCATGGCCGCCGAGTTCCGGCGGGCCAACCCGCAGGTCCCGATCGTGCGCGGTGACGGTGACCGGCTGCCGCTGGCGAGCGGCGCCTTCGACCTCCTCACGTACGCCCAGGCCTGGCACTGGACCGACCCCGCCCGCTCCGTCCCGGAGGCCCGGCGCGTGCTGCGGCCCGGCGGCGCGCTCGCGATGTGGTGGAACGACCTGGACCTCTCCGTCCCGTGGATCGCCGAACAGGATGCGCGCATCCGCGGCTTCCTGGGTGAGATCGGGCTCCCCGCGCGCGAATCCACCGACGGCCTCGACATCACGGGCCGGCGCCAGGTCCGCTGGGCGCGGCGGATCCCCTTGGAGGCACACCTCGCCAACCAGGCCAGCCACTCCGCCTTCCTCCTCATCGGGGAGGACCGCACCCGGGAGTTCATGGACGCCGAGCGCGAGCGACTGCTGGCCCACTTCCCCGACGGGTCGGTCGAGGAGCCGTACGTGGTCAGCCTCACGGTCGCCCGCGTGTGAGGAGCGGAACACGGCACTGGACAGCCACCCTCGCCCTGTGGGGCTACCGGCAGGGCGGCGGGCTGATCGGCGGAGTGCTGCTCGGCACGGCGACCGCGGCCGCCGCCGCCCTGCTGTGGGGCCTCTTCGCCGCGCCCAGGGCCCGCTACGAGGTCCCGCTGCCCGTCGTGCTCGCCGTCAAGGCCTTGGTGTTCGGGGCCGCCGCCCTCGCCCTGGCGGGGCTCGGGCTGCGGCCCCAGGCCTGCTGGTTCGCGGCGACCGCCTTCGTGAACACCGCTCTCGTCACGTACTACCGCTCTCGCAGCCCCCGAGCCTGAAGGACCTCCGCCCGGCAGGCCGAGGGCGTGCCCCAGGCGTCCCGCAGCGGGCGGGCCTTGCGCAGCCACAGGGACAGGTCCAGCTCCTCCGTGTAGCCGACCGCGCCGTGCAGCTGGAGGGCGGAGCGGGCCGCCGCGTACGCCGCCTCGCCGGCGGTGAGCTTCGCCGCCGCCACATCCCCGCCGGTTAGGGAGAGCGCCGCCGCCCACACCAGCGGCCGGGCGAACTCCAGGCCCAGCAGGGTGTCCGCCAGCCGGTGCTTGACCGCCTGGAAGCCGCCGATCGGCGTCCCGAACTGCGTGCGCTGCTTCGCGTACTCCACCGTCCGGGCCAGCAGCGCCTCGCCGACGCCCAGGCACTGGGCCGCCGTCAGCAGTCGCGCCCAGCGCCCGGCCGCCTCCGCCGCCCGCGCCACCCGCGGGCCCGCGGCCAGGAGTTCGCCGCCCGCCGCGGGCACCGCCAGCCGGCGCACCGGGTCCGTCGAGGCCAGCGGCGCGCCGCCCCCGTCCGGGGCCAGCCGGAGCTCGCCCGCCCCGGACACCGTGAAGCAGTACGTGGCCGCGTCCGCGTCCAGCGCGTAGGGACCGCCGCCCGGCAGCGTCAGCGTGGCCGAGGCCTCGCCCGCGACCAGCCCGGGCAGGAAACGTTTCGCCGGCCCCTCGTCCCCCAGTTCGGACAGGAGGACCGCCGCCGCGGCCGTCTCCACCACCGGCCCGGGCACCCCGGCCCGGCCCAGCTCCACGAAGCCGAGGGACAGCTCCAGCGGGAGCAGCCCCACGCCGTCGTACGCCTCCGGCGCGGCCAGGGCGAACAGGCCCGTACCGGCGAGCTTCGACCAGAGCGCCCGCCCCGGCCCGTACCCGCCGCCCGCCCAGGCCCGTACCGCCGCGGGGACCTCGGCCGCGCCCAGCAGGGCGCGCAGCGTACGGGCGAAGTCCGACTGCTCGTCGGTCGGCAGGAAGCGCATCAGCGGCGGCCCTTCGGGAGGCCGAGCAGCCGCTCGGCGATGATGTCGCGCTGGATTTCGTTCGTCCCCGCGTAGATCGGGCCCGCCAGGGAGAAGACCCACGGCTCGGCCCACTCGCCCTCCGCGAGCTCCGCGTCCGCGCCCAGCAGGTCCAGCGCCGTCTCGTGCAGCGCGATGTCGTACTCCGACCAGAACACCTTGTTCAGGCTGGATTCGGCGCCGATGCTCTCGCCCGCCGCGAAGCGGGAGGCGTTGGCCCAGGTGAACAGCTCGTAGGCGCGCGCCCCGACCACCGCGTCCGCGACGCGGTCCCGCAGCGCGGTGTCGGAGGGGTCGCCCTGCTCCCGCCACAGCCCGACCAGGCGGTCCGCGGCCGCCAGGAACCGGCCGGGGGAGCGCAGGGTGAGGCCCCGCTCGTTGCCGGTGGTCGACATCGCGATCCGCCAGCCCTGCCCCGGCGCGCCGATCACGTCCTCGTCCGGTACGAAGACCCGGTCCAGGAACAGCTCCGCGAAGGCCGGCTTGCCGTCGAGCCGGCCGATGGGCCGCACCGTCACCCCGGGCGCGCGCAGGTCGAACATCAGGTACGTCAGCCCCTGGTGGGGTTTCGGGGCGTCCGGGTCCGTGCGGAAGATGCCGAAGGCGCGGTCCGCGAAGGCCGCCCGCGAGGACCAGGTCTTCTGTCCGGACAGCAGCCAGCCGCCCTCCGTGCGCTCCGCACGGGACTTCAGCGAGGCCAGGTCGGAGCCCGACTCCGGCTCCGACCAGGCCTGGGCCCAGATCACCTCGCCGCTCGCCATGGAGGGCAGCACCCGCGCGCGCTGCTCGTCCGTCGCGTGGTCGAAGAGCGTCGGCGCGAGCAGGTTGATGCCGTTCTGCGAGACCCGGCCGGGCGCGCCCGCCGCCCAGTACTCCTCCTCGAACACCAGCCACTTCACGATGTCGACGCCCCGGCCCCCGTACTCCTCGGGCCAGGACACCACCGACCAGCGGTCCGCGTGCAGGAGCGCCTCCCACTCCCGGTGGGCCGCGAAGCCCTCCTCCGTCTCCAGCGAGGGGAGGGGGACGGGCGGCACGTGGGCGGCCAGCCAGGAACGGGCCCGTGCCCGGAAGTCCTCCACGTCGGGCGTCTGGGTCAGGTCCATCAGCTGTTCGCCTCCTTCATGGCGGCGATGTCGATGCCGCCGAGCGAGTCCGCCGCCGTCTCCGCGTTGTGCGCGTGCGCCAGGTGGTGCAGGCCGAACACCGAGTCCATGCCGGTGTGCAGGCCCTGGAGGTCCTCGGCCTGGTTGACGGCCCGCTTGGTCAGGGCCAGCCCGAAGCCGGGCATCCCCGCGATCCGCAGCGCCAGCCGGTCCGTGGCCTCGGCCAACTCCTCGCGTTCCACGACCCGGTTGACCATGCCGACCTTGTAGGCGCGGCGGGCGCTCATCCGGTCGCCGGTGAAGAGGAACTCCTTCGCGATCCGCGGCGGCATCGCCCACGGGTGCGCGAAGTACTCGACCCCGGGGATGCCCATCCGTACGACCGGGTCCGCGAAGAAGGCGTCCTCGCTGGCCACGATCAGGTCGCAGACCCAGGCCAGCATCAGCCCGCCCGCCACGCACGCCCCGTGCACCGAGGCGATCACCGGCTTCGGCAGCTCCCGCCAGCGCCGGCACATCCCCAGGTACACCTCCGACTCGCGCGCGAAGCGGGATTCGGCGCCCCTTCGGTCCGAGTGGTCCCACCACAGGCCGGCCCGCCGCTCGAAGGGCAGGTGGGCGTCGCGCTCGGGGGTGCCGATGTCGTGGCCCGCGGAGAAGTGCCCGCCCGACCCGGCCAGCACGACCACCTTCACCTCGGGGTCGTCGGCGGCGCGGTAGAAGGCGTCGTCCAGGGCGTAGGTCATGGCGCTGTTCTGCGCGTTGCGGTACCGGGGGCGGTTCATGGTCACGTACGCGACCGGGCCGCGCCGCTCGTACAGCACCACGGGGGCTTGGGGCTCGGGCATGCGGAGGATCCTTCCCTAACAAGTGTTTGGTAGGTTAACGTACGGCCATGAGCAGCGTCGAGGAGTTCCGCACCGAGGTTCGGAGTTGGCTACGGGCCCACCTCACCGGCGGGTTCGCCGCCCTCAAGGGCCGCGGCGGACCCGGCCGCGAGCACGAGGCCTTCACCGAACGCCTCGCGTGGGAGCGGCACATGGCCGCCCACGGCTGGACCTGCCTCGGCTGGCCCGTCGAGTACGGCGGCCGCGGCGCGAGCGTCGAGGAGCAGATCGCCTTCCACGAGGAGTACGCCCTCGCCGACGCCCCCGCCCGCGTGAACCACATCGGCGAACAGCTCCTCGGCCCCACCCTCATCGCCCACGGCACCGAAGAGCAGAAACGCCGCTTCCTGCCGCCCATCCGGGCCGTGGAGGAACTGTGGTGCCAGGGCTACAGCGAGCCCGACGCCGGCTCCGACCTCGCGGGCGTCCGCACCCGGGCCGCCCTCCACCACGGGCAGTGGGTGATCGACGGCCAGAAGACCTGGACCTCCCTCGCCCGCCAGGCCCAGTGGTGCTTCGTCATCGCCCGCACCGAACCGGGCTCACGCCGCCACGCGGGCCTGTCCTACCTCCTGGTCCCCATGGACCAGCCCGGCGTCGAGGTCCGGCCCATCGTCCAGCTCACCGGCACCTCCGAGTTCAACGAGGTCTTCTTCGACGGCGCCCGCACCGACGCCGCCCACGTCGTCGGCGCCCCCGGCGACGGCTGGAACATCGCCATGGCCACCCTCGGCTACGAGCGCGGCGTCTCCACCCTCGGCCAGCAGGTCGGCTTCCGCCGCGAGCTCGAAACCCTCGCCGCACTCGCCCGCCGCAACGGCGCCCTCGCCGACCCCCTCATCCGCGACCGGCTCGTCCGGGCCTGGATCGGCCTGGAGACCATGCGCGCCACCGCCCTGCGCCCCGCCGCCGCCCCCTCCATGGCCAAGCTGTACTGGGCCCGCTGGCACCGGGACCTCGGCGAACTCGCCATGGACGTCTGCGGAGCCGCCTCCCTCCTCGCGGCCGGCGCGCACGGGGACCCGTACGACCTCGACGACAGCCAGCGGCTCTTCCTCTTCTCCCGCGCCGACACCGTCTACGCGGGCTCGGACGAGATCCAGCGCACCCTCATCGCCGAGCGGATCCTCGGCCTACCCAAGGAGGTACGGGCGTGACCACCCCCGACTACGTGCCCGGCCACGGACTGCTGAAGGACCGCGGCGCGGTCATCACCGCCGCCGCCGGCGCCGGGATCGGCGGGGCGACCGCCCGCCGCTTCCTGGAGGAAGGCGCCCGCGTCGTCATCAGCGACGCCCACACGCGCCGCCTCAAGGAGACCGAGGACGCGCTCGCCGCCGCATTCGGGCCCGGCCGCGTCACCTCCCTCCCCTGCGACGTCACCGACGAGGACCAGGTACAGGCCCTGTTCGCGCTCGCCGAGCAGACCCACGGCCGCCTCGACATCGTCGTCAACAACGCCGGCCTCGGCGGCACCGCCGCCCTCGTCGACATGACCGACGACCAGTGGTCCCGCGTCCTCGACGTCACCCTGAACGGCACCTTCCGCTGCACCCGCGCCGCACTGCGGTCGCTGAAGGCCTCCGGGGGCGGCGGGGTCGTCGTCAACAACGCCTCCGTCGTCGGCTGGCGCGCCCAGACCGGCCAGGCCCACTACGCCGCCGCCAAGGCCGGCGTGATGGCGCTGACCCGCTGCGCGGCCCTGGAAGCGGCGGAGTTCGGCGTACGGATCAACGCGGTCGCCCCGAGCCTGGCCATGCACCCGCACCTGGTGAAGGTCACCAGCGAGGAGCTCCTCGCCGAACTCACCGCCCGCGAGGCCTTCGGCCGCTACGCCGAGCCCTGGGAGGTCGCCAACGTCATCGTCTTCCTGGCCAGCGGCTACTCGTCGTACATGACCGGCGAGACCGTGTCGGTCAGCAGCCAGCACGCGTAGGCCGAGAATGGACGCGTGCCAACGAACAAGCCGACAGCCAGGAAGACGGCGGCCCCGAAGCAGCCGGCCCCGAAGAAGCCGCAGGTGACCGCCTCGCCCGAGCGGCGCCGCGAACTCCTCGACACCGCCGCCGAGGTCTTCGCCGCGCAGGGCTACAACGCCACCACCGTCCGCAAGATCGCCGACGCCGCCGGCATGCTCGCCGGCAGCCTCTACTACCACTTCGATTCCAAGGAATCGATGCTCGACGAGATCCTCTCGGCCTTCCTGACCGAGCTGTGGGAGGGCTACGACACCGTCCTCGCCGCCGGCCTCGGCCCCCGGGAGACCATCGAGGCCCTCGTCACCGAGTCCTTCCGGGAGATCGACCGGCACCGCGCCGCCGTCGCGATCTACCAGAAGGAGTCCCGCACCCTCTCCGCGCAGCCCCGCTTCCACTACCTGTCCGACTCGCAGGTGAAGTTCGAGAAGGCCTGGCTGGGGACGCTGGAGCGCGGGGTGGCCGCCAAGGTCTTCCGCGCCGACCTCGACATCCGCCTCACCTACCGCTTCGTCCGCGACACGGTGTGGGTGGCGGCGTCCTGGTACCGGCCGGGCGGACAGCACAGCCCCGAGGAGATCGCCCGCCAGTACCTGTCGATGGTGCTGGACGGGATCGCCGTACGCACGTAACCCACCTGAGGAGTCCCGATGCCCGAGGCCTACATAGTCGACGCCGTACGCACCCCCGTGGGCCGGCGCAAGGGCGGCCTGTCCGCGGTCCACCCGGCCGACCTGGGAGCGCACGTACTGAAGGCGCTGGTCGAGCGGTCCGGGGTGGACCCGGCCGCCGTGGAGGACGTGGTGTTCGGCTGCCTCGACACGGTGGGGCCGCAGGCCGGGGACATCGCGCGCACGGCGTGGCTGGCGGCGGGCCTGCCGGAGGAGGTGCCGGGGGTCACGGTGGACCGGCAGTGCGGTTCCTCCCAGCAGGCCGTGCACTTCGCGGCGCAGGGCGTCCTTTCCGGCACCCAGGACCTGGTGGTCGCGGGCGGAACCCAGAACATGTCGATGATCCCGATCGCCTTCGCGTCGCGGCAGGCGGCGGAGCCGCTCGGCTTCACGGAGGGCCCCTACGCGGGGTCGGAGGGCTGGCGGGCGCGGTACGGGGACGCGCCGGTGAACCAGTTCCACGGCGCGCAGCTGATCGCGCAGAAGTGGGGCATCTCGCGCCAGGACATGGAGGAGTTCGCCCTCCGCTCCCACCGGCGGGCGATCCGCGCGATCGACGAAGGGCGTTTCGAGCGGGAGACGGTGGCCTACGGGGACGTGCGGGTCGACGAAGGCCCGAGGAGGGACACGACCCTGGAGAAGATGGCGACCCTCCAGCCGGTGGTCGAGGGCGGCACCATCACGGCGGCCGTCTCCTCCCAGGTCTCCGACGGGGCGGCCGCGATGCTGATCGCCTCCGAGCGGGCGGTCCGCGAACACGGCCTGCGGCCGCGGGCCCGCATCCACCACCTCTCGGTGCGGGGCGAGGACCCCATCCGGATGCTGTCCGCGCCGATCCCGGCGACGGCGTACGCGCTGAAGAAGACGGGCATGTCCCTGGCCGACATCGACCTGGTGGAGATCAACGAGGCGTTCGCGCCGGTGGTCCTGGCGTGGCTGAAGGAAACGGGTGCGGACCCGGAGCGGGTGAACGTCAACGGCGGCGCGATCGCCCTCGGTCACCCCCTGGGTGCGACCGGGGTCAAGCTGATGACCACCCTCCTCCACGAACTGGAGCGGACGGGGGGCCGGTTCGGCCTGCAGACGATGTGCGAGGGGGGCGGCCAGGCCAACGTGACGATCATCGAGCGCCTGTAGCCCGGCCGGGCGCCGCGCGGTGCGGTGCCGGGGGCCCTGCCCCCGCGCCCCCGCGCGGGTACCACGCGGGACGGAGGTCACACGGGTGCGGTGACACCCGCCGGGCCGGGTGTGCTAGCGTAGATCTCGTTGCAGTTGTGGTACCCATGAACTTTATGTGCGCCTGACGGGAATGTTCCTCAGGCGCTTTTATTGTTTTTCCCGGAATCTCCGGATGGGGCCCTTGCCGCCTATTCAGGAGATTCAAAATGGCACTTGGCACCGTGAAGTGGTTCAACTCGGAAAAGGGCTTCGGCTTCATCGAGCAGGACGGCGGCGGCCCGGACGTCTTCGCCCACTACTCGAACATCGCCACCCAGGGCTTCCGTGAGCTCACCGAGGGCCAGCGCGTGTCCTTCGACGTGACCCAGGGCCAGAAGGGCCCCCAGGCGGAGAACATCATCCCCGCCTAAGTTTTTCAGCATGCCGGGGTCCGCACCGTGAGGTGCGGGCCCCGGCTTGTCTGCTGTTTCGACCTTTGTTTTACCTGCCGGTTTCAGGAGGGCTTTCTCGCATGACCAGCTCCAGCTCCGCACGCCCCAGCCGCCGCCCCACCCGGGGTCGAGGTGCGGCCCAGGGACGTCCGAAGGCTGGCGCGGGACGGCAGAAGTCCGCCCCCGTGGCCCGGCCCCAGGAATTCACCATGCCCGAGCCGATCGAGCCGGCTCTGCCGCCGATCGACGCGTTCGAGGACATGGACATGCCCGAGGCGCTGCTGAAGACCCTCGCCGCCCAGGGTGTGACCGAGCCGTTCCCGATCCAGGCCGCGACGCTGCCGAACTCCCTCGCCGGCCGCGACCTGCTCGGCCGCGGCCGCACCGGCTCCGGCAAGACGCTGGCCTTCGGCCTGGCGCTGCTGGCCCGCACCGCCGGCCGCCGCGCACAGCCGAAGCAGCCGCTCGCGATGGTCCTCGTACCGACCCGTGAGCTCGCGCAGCAGGTGACCGACTCCCTGGCCCCGTACGCCACGGCCGTCAACCTGCGCATCGCCACCGTCGTCGGCGGCATGTCGATCAACCGGCAGTCCGGCGCCCTGCGCCGCGGCGCCGAGGTGCTCGTCGCCACCCCCGGCCGGCTGAAGGACCTCATCGACCGCGGTGACGCGGACCTCTCGCAGGTCTCGATCACCGTCCTCGACGAGGCCGACCAGATGACCGACATGGGCTTCATGCCGCAGGTCACGGCGCTGCTCAAGCAGGTCGAGGCCGGCGGCCAGACCATGCTGTTCTCGGCGACGCTCGACAAGAACATCGACAAGCTCGTCAAGATGTTCCTGACCGACCCGGTCGGCCACTCCGTCGACCCGTCGGCCGGCGCGGTCACCACCATGGAGCACCACGTCCTGTACGTCATGGACGAGACCGACAAGAAGGCCGTGGCGACGCGCATAGCCGCCCGCGACGGCCGGGTGATCATGTTCGTGGACACCAAGCGCGGGGTCGACCGCATGGTCAAGAAGCTCCTCGCCGACGGTGTGCGCGCCTCCGGCCTGCACGGCGGGCGCTCGCAGCCGCAGCGCAACCGCACCCTCGACTGGTTCAAGACGGGCGAGGTCACCGCGCTCATCGCCACGAACGTGGCCGCGCGCGGCATCCACATCGACGACCTCGACCTCGTCGTCAACGTGGACCCGCCCACCGACCACAAGGACTACCTGCACCGCGGTGGCCGCACCGCCCGCGCCGGCGAGTCCGGCAGCGTGGTCACCCTGGTGCTGCCCGACCAGAAGCGGGACATGACCCGCCTCATGTCGGACGCCGGGATCTCCCCGCGCACCGCGCAGATCAAGTCCTCCGACGAGGAGCTGTCCCGGCTGACCGGCGCCAAGGAGCCCTCGGGCGTCCCGGTGGTGCTGGAGGTTCCGCAGCAGCCCGCGCCCAAGCAGCGCAGCGGCTCGGGCTCCGGTTCGGGTTCCGGCTCCGGCTCTCGCCGCAGGTCGGGCGGGGCGCGTTCCGGCTCCGCCACGGGCGGGGCGCCGGCGGCCGGCGGCCGCGGCCGCCGTTCCGGTGGCGGCGGCTCGGGGCAGGCCCCGGCGGCCTCCGGCTCGGGCCAGGCCCGGCGCGGTGGCCAGGGCAACGGCGGCGGGGCCACCGGCTCCGGTTCGGGCGAGCGCGGCCGGCGGGCCGGGGGCGGCGCCTCCGGCGGTGCGGCCGCGGCCTCCGCGCGCAGCCGCGTCGGCACCGGCGGGCAGGGCCGCCGCCGGGCGGTCTGACCGCGCGCGTGCGTTCTCCTACGCCGGGCAGTGCTTCGTGCGCTGCCCGGCGTAGTGCTGTCCGCTAGCGGACCAGCTTGTTCTGCAGCTTCGCCAGGGTCCGCAGGTCCAGGCCGAGGCCGTCCGTCAGGTAGCCGTAGAAGCTGCCGTAGTCGGCTTCCAGCCGGTCCGTCGCCGAGTCCAGGTAGTCCTGGCGGACCTCCTGGAGCGGGATCAGCAGGTCGGGGTTCTGCATGCGCCCGGACTGCTTGAGGCCCGCCCGCACCTGGGCGTCGTAGGCCGCGCGGAAGGTGTTCGAGGCCAGGTAGTCGCGCTCCGCGGACTCCTCGGGGACGGCCAGGGCGCGCAGCAGGACGTAGCTCATCCAGCCGGTCCGGTCCTTGCCCGAGGTGCAGTGGTACAGCAGCGGACCCTGTCCGCCGTCCGCGATCTCCCGCAGGCTGGCCGCGAACTGCGCCCGGTTCTCGGGGCTGGTCACGAAGGTGCGGTAGATGTCGCGCATGTAGGCCTCGGCGCGGCCGCCGCCCAGCATCTGCTCCTGCTTGACGGGGTCGCCGCTGGCGATCGCGCCGACGAGGGTCCCGTAGAGGCCGAGGTCGCTGACCGGGCGCGAGGTGGGGGCCAGCCCGGCGGGCAGCCTGTCGGCGCCGTCGTACTGGAGCTCCATGGGGATGCGGAAATCGACGACCTTCGTGAGGCCGAGACCGGACACGGTGGTGATGTCCGCGGCGGTCAGCTTGCTCAGCGCGTCGGAGCGGTAGACCAGCCCCTGGCGGACCTGGCCGCCGGTGTAGGTGCGGTAGCCGCCGAGGTCCCGGAGGTTGACGGAACCCTGGAGGGGGATCTGGCGAATCGTTTCCGCGGAGGCGGACGCGTGGTGACGCGCGTGCCGGGCGGCGGTGGCGGCTGCGGTGGCGGTGGGGGCGCCGGGCGCCTGGGCCGCGTACGCGGAGGCGGGAAGGGTCCCGATGGCGAGGGCTGCGGCGACCGCCGCGGTCGCCAGGCGGATTCGGGCACGGCTCATCTTGTGCGACTCCCGTAACGGAGAAGGGGGATCACCCTGGTGGTGGCAGGGTGCGGAGCGAGTGCAGTGCTTCCAGTACCTGATGTGCCTCGGCCATGACGCGGGAGACGAGCTCCGCACAGGACGGAAGGTCGTCGATCACCCCCGCGACCTGGCCTGATGCCATGACGCCGAGGTCCGTACGGCCCTCGACCATGGACGCCTTGAGGAGCATGGGGGTGTTCGCGGCGAGCAGGACCTGGCTCCAGGACAGCTCCTTGCCGTGTTTCATCGCCAGTCCGTCGCGCACCATCTGCGGCCAGCTCAGCCCGGAGACCTTCCGGAAGCCGGCCGCGTGCCGCACCGCCCTGACCAGCGCCCCGGCGCGGCCCGCCCGCTCCAGGGAGTCGACCAGCCCGGTGCGGAGCATGCGGTGCGGGAGGCCGTCTACGGCCGTGGTGACGGTGACGTCCTTGACCGTGGCCCTGAGGTACTCGGCTTTGACGGCCTCCGGGACGGTGGAGTCGGAGGTCAGCAGGAAGCGGGTGCCCATGGCGATCCCGGCGGCCCCGTAGGAGAGCGCCGCGACCAGGCCGCGGCCGTCGCCGAAGCCGCCCGCCGCGACGACGGGGATGTCCACGGCGTCCACGACCTGGGGCAGCAGCACGGTCGTGGCCACGTCCCCGGTGTGCCCGCCGCCCTCGCCGCCCTGCACGATCACCGCGTCGGCGCCCCACGCGGCCACCTTCTCGGCGTGCCGCCGGGCCCCGATCGAGGGGATGACCACCACGCCCGCGTCCTTGAGCCGTGCGATCAGCTCCTTGGAGGGCGCGAGGGCGAAGGAGGCGACCCGTACGCCCTCGTCGATGATCAGCCGGACGCGCTCGGCCGCGTCCCCGGCGTCCGCGCGCAGGTTGACCCCGAAGGGGGTTCCGTCCGGCGTGCGGGACTTGACCTCGCGGACCGCCGACCGCAGCTGGTCCACGGTCATGGTGGCCGAGGCCAGGATCCCGAGCGCCCCCGCGTTGGCCGTGGCCGACACCAGGCGCGGGCCCGCGACCCAGCCCATGCCGGTCTGCACGATCGGGTGCTCGACGCCGACCAGCTTCGTGAATGCCGTCTGCACCGGATCAGCCCCGCACTTCGCGGTCGCGCAGGCCCTTGGGGTCGATGACCTCGCGGATCAGCCGCAGCTCCTCGGCGGTCGGCTCCCGCGTGTACGGAACGTCGTCCGCGATCGCGAGTTCGAAGCCGGTGGCCTCCCGCACCTGGTCGACCGTGACCCCCGGGTGCAGGGAGGCCAGGCGCATGGAGTGGCCGGGGCCGGTGAAGTCGAAGACGCCGAGGTCGCTGACCACGCGGGGCAGGCGGTGGTAGCGGGTGGCCGAGGGGCCGGCCGCCTCCGCGCGGTCGTGGCCGACGCCGCTGACCATGTCGACGCGTTCGACGAAGACCCGGGTGGAGTGTTTGGGAATCCAGTAACTCACCGGGTTGTTGAGGGTGTTGACGGGTGCCCCGCGCACCCCGAGGAGTTGGCGGGCCGGCTGTGCCCAGTCGCCGATGCAGGAGATGTTCTGGTTGCCGTACCGGTCGATCTGGCTGGCGCCCATCATCACGTGCCGCTTGCCGCCCGTGACCATGGTCAGGTGGCGCCGGTACGGGAGCCAGCCCTCGGCCGAGCCGTCGAGGCCGACGAGCATGGCTTCGCCGTCGGTCAGCAGCAGGTCGGGGGAGAAGGTCCGCTTCGCGAGCCGGGCGCCGAAGGACGGGACGAGTCCCATCGGGCTGGCGAGCACCTCGCCGTTGTCGCGCCAGGCCTCGGCGCAGGCGATCACGCAGTATTCCGAACGACTGATCACTGCTGCTCCTCGTGCCAGGTCCGGACGGCGGACTGGTAGTCGTGCTCGCTCCCGCCCGAGAGGAAGCGGTCGGCGAACTCGGGCCAGGGGGTGGTCGCGTAGAGCTTCTGGAAGGCCTCGTCGCGGTCGTAGTCGGGCACGCAGGAGGTGAAGTGCGCGCCGTTCGGGGTCTCGACGACCCCGGTGACGGAATGGCGGCTGACCAGGAGGGACTGCGGGGGGCCGGCCTTGGCGAGCTCGGCGGTCTCGACGATCTGCTCGCAGGAGACGTAGGCGGCGTCGGCGGCCTCGCAGAAGAGGTCGTCGAAGTACGGGTCCGGGCCGAGGTACTGGGCGTTGCCGAGGCGGTCGGCGCGGTTGAGGTGGACCAGGGCGGCGTCCATGCGCAGCGCGGGGACGGCGACGAACTCCTCGCCGTCCTCGTAGGGGGAGGTGACGGTGCGCAGCTCCGGGTTGACCCTCATCACGTCGGAGCCGAGGCCGGCCCGGACGGGGAGGAAGGGCAGCCGGTTGGCGGCGGCGTGCAGGCCCCACATGAACATGGCCTCGTCGTACTCGGTGAGCGTGAAGGCGGCGCGTTCGCGGGCGGCCCGGAAGTGCGGCTCCAGCGGGATCGAGTCGAGGGTGGCGAAGGGGGCGACGAGCCGGCGGATGCGGCCCGCGGCGGCCAGCAGGCCGACGTCGGGGCCGCCGTACGAGATCACGGTGAGATCGGTGATCTCGGAGCGGAGCAGTGCCCGCACCAGGGCCATGGGCTTGCGCCGCGAGCCCCAGCCGCCGATGCCGAGGGTCATCCCGCTGCTGAGCTGCCCGACCACCTCATCGGCGGTCATGCTCTTGTCGGTCATGGACGCTGTTCCTTCCCGAAGGTGTCGCGGACCCGGTCGGCGACCCCGCTGAGGTTGGCCTCGAAGGTGAAGCCCTGCTCGAAGCGGTAGCTGCGGCGCACGTCGACGGGGTCGATGCCGTTGATGGCGGCCTTGGCCAGCCGGATGAGGTAGCCGTCCTTCTTCGCGATCTCGGCGGCCAGCTCCAGGGCGGCGGAGCGCAGTCCGTCGCGCGGGACCACCTTCCAGACCGAGCCGTGCGCGTGCAGCTCGGCGGCAGTGGCGGTGCGCGAGGTGTAGTAGAGGGCGCGCATCAGGTGCTGCGGGACGAGGCGGGCCAGGTGGGTGGCGGCGCCCAGCGCGCCGCGGTCCAGCTCGGGGAGCCCGAAGGTCGCGTCGTCGCTCGCCACGATCGCGTCGGCGTTGCCGACGAGGCCGATGCCGCCGCCGAGGCAGAAGCCGTTCACGGCCGCGACGACCGGCACCTCGCACTCGTACACGGCGGCGAAGGCCTCGTAGCAGCCCCGGTTGGCGCCGATGAGGGCCGAGTGGCCGGCGTCGCGCTGCATCTCCTTGATGTCGACCCCGGCGTTGAACCCGCGGCCCTCGGCGGCGAGGACGACGCAGCGGACCTCGGGGTCGCGGCCGGCGGCCCGCAGGGCGTCGGCGAGGTCGTACCAGCCCTGCACGGGGAGCGCGTTGACGGGCGGGAAGTCGACTGTGACGAGTGCGATGCCCTTGTCCGGGCTTGAGGTGGAGACACCCATGAGCGGATCAGCTACCTTTCCACCAAACATTTGTTAGGTGAGGAAGGTAGCAGCCTATGGAGCTCGACGGGAGGGTTGTCGTCGTCACCGGCGGGACCCGGGGCGTCGGCGCCGGGATCGCCCGGTCGTTCCTCGCGGCCGGCGCGCAGGTCGTCGTCTGCGCGCGGCGGCCGCCGGAGGAGCCGGTGGGGGCGGGTGGGCGGCAGGCCTCGTACCGGCCGCTGGACCTGCGGAACCCGGCGGCGGTGGAGGACTTCTTCGGCGCGGTCGCCGAGCGGTACGGGCGGCTCGACTGCCTGGTCAACAACGCGGGCGGCACCCCGTACCGGCTGCTGGGGGAGGGCGGCGCGGAGCGGCACGCACGGGTCGTCGAGCTGAACCTGGTGGCCCCGATGACGGCCTCGCTCGCGGCGTACCCGTGGCTGCGGGCCACCCGGGGTTCGGTGGTGATGATCGGCAGCGTCAGCGGGACCAGGCCCTCGCCGGGGACGGCGGCGTACGGGGCGGCGAAGGCGGGCCTGGAGAACCTGGCCCGCTCGATGGCGGTGGAATGGGCGCCCGACGTACGCGTCAACTCGCTGGTCCTGGGCATGGTGCGGACCGAACTGGCGCACCTGCACTACGGGGACGAGGCCGGGATCGCGGCGGTCGGCGCGACCGTACCGCTGGGGCGGCTGGCGGAACCCTCGGACGTGGGGGAGGCGGCGGTGTTCCTGGCCTCCGGCCGGGCGGGGTACGTGAGCGGGGCGAGCCTGCTGGTGCACGGGGGCGGGGAGCGCCCCGCGTTTCTGGATGCGGCAACTGCGAACAAGGAGAAGTGACATGGCGGGACTGTGCGAAGGCCGGGTCGTGATCGTGACGGGCGCGGGGCGGGGACTCGGGCGGGCCCACGCGCTGGCGTTCGCCGCGGAGGGCGCGAAGGTCGTCGTCAACGACCTGGGGGTGGGCCTGGACGGGCTGCCGGGCCCCGACTCCCCGGCCGGCCAGGTCGTTTCGCAGATCCGGGAGCTGGGCGGGGAGGCGGTGGCGCACGGCGGGGACATCGCCACGTCGGAAGGGGCGGCCTCGCTGGTGTCGTGCGCGCTGGACGCCTTCGGGCGGCTGGACACGCTGGTCAACAATGCGGGGTTCCTGCGGGACCGGATGCTGGTGAACCTGGAGGAGGACGACTGGGACGCGGTGATGCGGGTGCACCTGAAGGGGCACTTCCTGCCGCTGCGGGCGGCGGCCGCGTGGTGGCGCGCGGAGGCGAAGGCGGGGCGGCAGGTCGCGGCCCGGGTGGTCAACACCTCTTCGGGAGCAGGCCTGTTGGGCTCGGTCGGCCAGGGCAACTACAGCGCGGCGAAGGCGGGGATCCTGGGGCTGACGGCGGTCTCAGCGGCGGAGATGGGACGGTACGGGGTCCAGGTGAACGCGATCGCCCCGGCGGCGCGGACCCGCATGACGGAGCGGACCTTCGCGGAGACGATGGCGGCGCCGGGGCCGGGCGAGTTCGACGCGATGGCTCCGGAAAACGTGTCACCCCTGGTGGTGTGGCTCGGCGCGGACGCCTCCGCCGGCGTGACGGGCCGGGTCTTCGAGGTGGAGGGCGGCCGCATCACGGTGATGGAGGGCTGGCGCCCCGGCCCCACCGCCGACAGCGGCGCCCGCCGCACCCCGGCGGAGGCGGGCGATGCGGCGGCCAAACTCCTCGCCGCCGCCGAGCCCCCCCTCCCGCCCTACGGCTCCAACTGACCCCCCGCCCCCTACCCCGCGCCCGAGCCCCGGCAGCGGAGCTCCGGCCAAGAACCGCCACCCCGCCCGGGGGCCAATCCCGCTCAGCGGGAACACGGCCTCCCGCCCGCCCCCGCCCCCCGCCTACCGTCTGCCGCACCACACACCACCGCAGCCGGGAGGACCCCATGCTGAACGACCGGCACCGGCGCGAAGCCGCCGGCCTGCTGAGCACGGCGGAGCGGCGGCGGGCCCCCGTCCGGCCGCTGACCGAGCTGTACGAGGGCATCGGCGCGCGGGACGCGTACGAGATCCAGCTCCTCGGCATCCGGGCCCGCTGCGCGGACGGCGCGACCGTCACCGGCCACAAGGTCGGGCTCTCGTCCCCCGTCATGCAGGCCATGATGGGCGTCGACGAGCCCGACTACGGCCACCTCCTCGACGCGATGGAACTCCGCGAGGACACCCCCGTACCGGTCGCCGCGTACTGCGCGCCCCGCATCGAGGTCGAGGTCGGCTTCGTCCTCGGCGCCGACCTGCCGGGCGAGGGCTGCACCGAGGCCGACGTACTGGCCGCCACCGCACGCGTCGTACCCGCCCTGGAGCTCATCGACAGCCGGATCGCGGACTGGCGGATCTCCCTCGCCGACACCATCGCCGACAACGCCTCCTCCGCCGGATACGTCATCGGCGAAGGCCGCGACCCGCGCGAGCTGGACCTGAAGGCCATCGAGGCCCGGCTCACGAGCGGCGGCGAGACCCTCGCCACCGGCCGCTCCGACGCCGTCCTCGGCGATCCCGCCACCGCCGTCGCCTGGCTCGCCCGCACCGTCGCCCGCTTCGGCGTCCCGCTGCGCAAGGGCCACCTCGTGCTGCCCGGCTCGTGCACCCGCGCCGTGGACGTGGCCGCCGGGCGCACGTACACCGCCGAGTTCACCGGGCTCGGCCCGGTGTCCCTGTCCTTCTCCTGAGCGAGGTACCCGTGAGGAAAGCGACCGCCGCCATCGTCGGCTCCGGCAACATCGGAACCGACCTGCTCTACAAGCTCCTGCGCTCCCCGCACATCGAACCCCGCTGGATGATCGGCGTGGACCCCGACAGCGAGGGCCTCGCCCGGGCCCGCCGCCTCGGGCTGGAGGCCTCCCACGAGGGCGTCGACCGGCTGCTGGCGCAGGACGAACTGCCCGACCTCGTCTTCGAAGCCACGTCGGCGTACGTGCACCGGGCCAACGCCCCCCGCTACGCCGCCCTCGGCATCAGGGCGATCGACCTGACCCCGGCCGCCGTCGGCCCCGCCGTCGTCCCGCCCGCGAACCTGACCGCCCACCTCGACCGGGCCAACGTCAACATGATCACCTGCGGCGGGCAGGCCACCATCCCCATGGTGTACGCCGTCTCCCGCGTGGTGCCCGTCGCCTACGCCGAGATCGTCGCCTCGGTCGCCTCCGTCTCGGCGGGCCCCGGCACCCGCGCCAACATCGACGAGTTCACCCGTACCACCGCGCGCGGCATCGAGGAGATCGGCGGCGCCGCACGGGGCAAGGCCATCATCATCCTCAACCCCGCCGAGCCCGCCGTCATCATGCGCGACACCGTCTTCTGCGCGATCCCGGCCGACGCCGACCGCGAGGCCGTCGCCGCCTCCGTCAAGCAGGTCGCCGAGGAGGTCGCCTCGTACGTACCCGGCTACCGGCTGCGCACCGAGCCGCAGTTCGACGACCCCTCCCCGCGGGGCGGCGGCACGGCCCGCGTCGCGATCTTCCTGGAGGTGGAGGGGGCCGGCGACTACCTGCCCCCGTACGCCGGAAACCTCGACATCATGACCGCCGCCGCCACCAAGGTCGGCGAGGAGTTCGCGAAGGGACCGCTCGCGTGAGCACACGCATACGCACGACGACGACGTACTCCGACACCCTCGACATCCGCATCACCGACTCCTCGCTGCGCGACGGCTCGCACGCCAAACGCCATCAGTTCACGGGCGAGGACGTACGGTCCGTCGTCACCGCCCTCGACGCCGCCGGCGTCCCCGTCATCGAGGTCACCCACGGCGACGGACTCGGCGGGTCCTCCTTCAACTACGGCTTCTCCAGGACCCCCGAGCAGGAGCTCATCAAGATCGCCGCCGAGACGGCGCGGAACGCGAAGATCGCCTTCCTGATGCTGCCCGGCCTGGGCGTCAAGGACGACATCCGCGCCGCCCACGGCAACGGCGGCGAGATCTGCCGGATCGCCACGCACTGCACCGAGGCCGACATCTCCGTCCAGCACTTCGGACTCGCCCGGGAGATGGGTCTGGAGACCGTCGGGTTCCTGATGATGGCCCACTCCACCACCCCCGAGAACCTGGCCCGCCAGGCCCGGATCATGGCCGACGCCGGCTGCCAGTGCGTGTACGTCGTCGACTCCGCCGGCGCCATGGTCATGGACGAGGTCACCGACCGGGTCGCCGCGCTCGTCGCGGAACTCGGCCCCGACGCCCAGGTCGGCTTCCACGGCCACGAGAACCTCGGCCTGGGCGTCGGCAACTCCGTCGCCGCCGTCCGCGCCGGGGCGCTCCAGATCGACGGCTCCACCCGCCGCCTGGGGGCCGGCGCCGGCAACACGCCCGTCGAGGCCTTCGCCGCCGTCTGCCAGAAGATGGGCATCCGCACCGGCATCGACGTCCTGAAGATCATCGACGCGGCGGAGGACGTGGTCCGGCCCGTCATGGACGAAGAGTGCCGCCTCGACCGCATGGCCCTGCTCATGGGCCACGCCGGGGTCTACTCCAGCTTCCTCAAACACGCCTACCGCCAGGCCGAGCGCTACGACGTCTCCGGCGCGGAAATCCTTCTGCGCGCGGGCCGACGCCACCTGGTCGGCGGCCAGGAGGACCAGCTGATCGACATCGCGGTGGAACTCGCCGCCGAACGCCGCCCGCACCCGCGACTCGGCGCGGGCAATTCCAGCCCCGCCGGCGTTTGAGGCGCTGGGTCCGGGGCGGAGCCCCAGGACGCGGCGGCACGCCCGACCGCCAACCGAACCACACCACAACGAAGTGGAGGGCCACCCATGGCCGAAGCGACCCACGCCCAAGAAGAACCCCGCACCATCGAGGCGGCCGCAGTGCCCACCCGCTTCGCCCGCGGCTGGCACTGCCTGGGCCTCACCGCCGCCTTCCGCGACGGAACCCCCCACGAGATCGAAGCCTTCGGCACCCGCCTCGTCGTGTTCGAGAGCCAGGACACCGGCCAACTGCACGTCCTGAACGCCTACTGCCCCCACATGGGCGGCAACCTCGCCCACGGCACCGTCAAGGGCGACACCCTCGCCTGCCCCTTCCACGACTGGCGCTGGTCCGGCAACGGCCGCTGCGCCGCCATCCCCTACGCCCGCCGCGTCCCGCCCCGCGCCCGCACCCGCGCCTGGACCACCCTGGAGCGCAACGCCCAGCTCTACGTCTGGCACGACCCCGAGGGCAACCCGCCCCCGGCCGGCGTCACCATCCCCGGGATCGAGGGCGTCGGCAGCCCCGAATGGAGCGACTGGAGCTGGAACTCCCTGCGCGTGGAGAACTCCAACTGCCGCGAGATCGTCGACAACGTCGTCGACATGGCGCACTTCTACTACGTGCACTACGCCTTCCCGCACTACTTCAAGAACGTCTTCGACGGCCACGTCGCCACCCAGTACATGGAATCCACCCCGCGCGGCGACGTCGACCTCGGCACCCTCTCCACCGGCGGCGGCCTGCGCTCCGACGCCTCCTACTACGGCCCCTCCTACATGATCGACAAGCTGTGGAGCGACGTCGGCGGCGGCGTCGAGCTCGAATCCGTCCTGATCAACTGCCACTACCCCATCGACGAGAACAGCTTCATGCTCATGTACGGGGCCATCGTCAGGAAGCTCCCCGGCATGACCGACGCCCAGGCCGCCGACGCCGCCCGCCTCACCTCCGAGGGCCTCGCCGTCGGATTCGAGCAGGACGTCGAGATCTGGCGGAACAAGACCCGCATCGACAACCCGCTCCTCACCGAGGAGGACGGCCCCGTCTACCAGCTCCGCCGCTGGTACGAGCAGTTCTACGTGGACGCCGCCGACGTCAAGGACGAGATGGTCCGCCGCTTCGAGTTCGAGATCGACACCGCCCGCGCCACCGCCGCCTGGAAGGCCGAGGTCGCCGAGAACCTCGCCCGCCGCGCGGCCGAGGCCCCGTGATGCGCCCCGTCTCCTGCGCGCAGTGCGGCACCACCGTGCTGTGCGAGAAGTTCAGCCCCGCGCACACCCAGGTCCAGTGGACCGGCGAGGCCGCCGCGCTGTGCCCGCGCATCGCCGCCGAGGTGGCGGCCGGTCGGCCCAGCGCCCGCGTCCGCTCGTGTCCGGCACTGCGCGCGAGCATCGAGGCCGCCGTCCGCGAGGGCAACCTGGAGGTACCCGCCGATGTCTGACCTCCCCTCCTTTACGACGGCCCGCGCAGCGGCGGACTCGCAGGCGGCCCCGGCCGCGCCCCGAGGCGGAGCCCCCGGCACGCTGCGGGTCCGCGTCGTCCAGCGCGTGCAGGAGACCCCGGAAGCCGTCTCCCTCGTCCTGGACCCTGAACTGCCTTACAGCCCCGGGCAGTTCCTGACCCTCCGCATCCCCGGCGGCGGCGCCCGCTGCTACTCCCTGGCCAGCTCCCCGCACACCGGCGAGCCGATGCGGATCACCGCCAAGCGGGTCCCCGGCGGGCTCGGCTCCGGCTGGATCTGCGACACCGTGGCCCCGGGCGACGAGCTGGAGGTCCTGCCGCCCGCCGGCACCTTCACCCCGGGGCCCGGCGGCCTCGACCGGGACCTGCTGCTGGTGGCGGGCGGCAGCGGCATCACCCCCGTGCTCTCCCTCGCGAAGTCGGCGCTGGCGGCGGGCCGGGGCAGCGTCGCCCTGCTGTACGCCAACCGCGACCCCGAGTCGGTGATCTTCCGGGACGAGCTGTGGGGGCTCGCCGACTCGCACCCGGGGCGGCTGACCGTCATCCACTGGCTGGAGAGCCTCCAGGGGCTGCCGACCGCCGTCCAACTCGCCGCGCACGTGGCCCCGTACGCCGGCCGCGACGCCTACCTGTGCGGGCCCGGCCCGCTGATGGACGCCGCCGAGACGGCGCTGCGCTCGGTCGGCGCCGCGCCGCACCGCATCCACCGCGAGCGCTACTTCTCGCTGGGCGCGGACGTCTTCGCGGCGCCCCCGCCGCCGCCCGCGGCCTCCGTGGCGGGCGGGACCACCGCCGAGGTGGAGCTCGACGGGGAGCGGCACACCGTGCCCTGGGCCGACGGGACCGTGCTGCTCGACGCGCTGCTCGCGGCGGGCGTCGCGGCCCCGTACTCCTGCCGGGAGGGCGCGTGCAGCGCCTGCTGCTGCCGGGTCGTGGCGGGCGAGGTCACGATGGCCCGCAACGAGGTCCTGGACCAGGAGGACCTGGCCGAGGGCTACGTCCTGGCCTGCCAGGCACGCGCGCCCGGCCGGGACCCGGTCCGGATCGCCTACGACTAGAACGGGGGCCGCGGGGAAGGCCTTACGGCATGCCTGCCGTTGTCACTCTTGCCGTCGTCGGCGCGGGGAACCGGGGGACCGGCTACGCGCGCTGGGCCCTGGCCCACCCGGAGCGGGCCGAGGTCGTCGCCGTCGCCGAACCGCGCACGGTCCGGCGGGAGCGGCTGGCCGCCGCCCACGGCATCGGGCCCGGGTCGGCGGTGGGCGACTGGCGGGAGCTGGCCGCCCGCGGGCGGATCGCGGACGCGGTGCTGATCTGCACCCTGGACCGCGACCACCTGGAGCCGGTGCTGGCGTTCGCCGAACTCGGCTGCCACATCCTGCTCGAGAAGCCGATGGCACTGACGGAGGACGAGTGCCGGCGGATCGTGGACGCGGTGGAGAAGGCCGGGGTGACCCTCTCGGTCGGCCACGTCCTGCGCTACACCCCCTACACGCGGGTGCTGAAGGCCGTCGTCGACTCCGGCCGGCTCGGGGACGTCGTCAGCGTCCAGCACCTGGAGCCGGTCGGCTTCTGGCACCAGGCCCATTCGTTCGTACGGGGCAACTGGCGCCGCGAGGACGAGGCGACGTCCATGCTGATGGCCAAGTCCTGCCACGACCTGGACTGGCTGCAGTACGTGCTCGGCCGGCCGCCCGTCCGCGTCTCCAGCTTCGGCCGGCTCTCCCACTTCAGGCCCGGGAACAGGCCCGCCGGCGCGGCGGACCGCTGCCTGGACTGCGCCGTGGAGAGCACCTGCCCGTACTCCGCCACGCGCGAGTACGGCGGCCGGCTGGCCCGCGGCGAGCACTCCTGGCCGCTGAACGTGCTGGTCGACGAGTTCACGCCGGAGGCACTGGAGAGCGCCCTGCGCGAAGGACCGTACGGGCGGTGCGTGTACGCCTGCGACAACGACGTGGTCGACCACCAGGTGGTGGCCATGGAGTTCGACTCCGGGGCCACCGCAACCTTCACCATGACCGCCTTCACCGAGCAGGCGGACCGCCAGACCCGCATCTTCGGCACCCGCGGCGAGCTGCGCGGCGACGGAAGGACCCTGCGCGTCTACGACTTCCTGACGCGGACCGAGGAAGCCGTGGGCATCGGCGCCGACGCCGGCGCGATGGACGCGGCGGGCGGCCACGGCGGCGGCGACGCGGGCCTCATGGACGCCTTCGTCGCGGCCGTCGCCACCGGAAACCCCGGGCTGGTGAAGTCCGGCCCGCGGGAGTCCCTCACCAGCCACCTGACCGTGCTCGCAGCCGAACGCGCCCGCCGCCACGGCACCGTCGAGACCCTGCGGCCGCCGACGGCGGCGACCGCGGCGGACTGACTTCGCACCGGGCGGGATCCGGACAGGGGACCAAAGCAACGGGCCCGGCCCCCTGGCGAGGGGTCGGGTCCGTGAGGTATCTCTACCCGCTACATCCACTCGCTGAACCGCAGCCAGCCCATCATGTTGTCCATCGCCTGAGCGGACACCGCCGGTTCCGGGTCCCGCGCCGGCGCGGGCGCCGAGCGCCCGGCGCGCCCCGGCCCGTACAGCTCGCGCCACACGGCCCGCGCGCACGCCGCGACCACCGGCCCCAGCCGGGCCAGTTCGCGCTCGCCCCGGCCGGAGGAGACCGACACCGAGACCGCGGCGACGGCCCGGCCCGCGCCCCGCAGCGGCGCCGCCACGCAGGAGATTCCGCGGAAGCTCTCCTCCCGGTCGTAGGCCACCCCGCGCTCGCGGGTCGCGGCCAGCTCCGAGCGCAGCGCGGGCGGCCGGACCAGCGTGCGGGCCGTGCGCGGCCGCAGCCCCTGGGCCAGCACGTGCTCCACCGCCGCCGGATCGCCGAACGCGAGGACCGCCTTGCCGGCGGCCGTGCAGTACGCGGGCATCCGCCCGCCCACCCGGGAGGGCACGGCCGTGGCCTCCGAGCCGCCGATCCGCTCCAGGCAGACCACCTCGGCCCCGTCCAGCACCGAGAGGTGCACCAGCTGCCCGGTCTGCTCGTGGAGCGCGTGCAGGAGGGGGAGCGCCGCCCGGCGCAGCCGGTTGTGGTGCGAGGCCAGCGCGCCCAGCTCCAGCATCCGCATGCCCATCCGGTAGTCCCGGCCCTCGCGGTCCAGCCAGCGCAGCCGCACCAGCTGGTCGAGGATCCGGTGGGCGGAGGAGCGCGGGATTCCGGAGCGGCGTACGACCTCGGTGAGCGAGAGCCGCGGCTGCGGCCCCTCGAAGGCGCCCAGCACCCGCGCGGCCTTCTCCAGCAGCGACAGCGGCGCGAGCCCGGAATCCGGCTCCATGACCTGGTCAAGCACGAGAAACCCCCTGCGTCAGGCGTTGGGGCGACCCTGCCACGGGCCCCCGCGCGGAGGGAAGGACCCGGACCCATGTATTTCATTCAGTAATACTTCGGGTAGCCATGTGAGGGCTCCGACCGCCTTCCCACTCAGCGGGAACCGCTCGTTCCTCACCCCCGGCCCCCGGGCGTACGTTCACCGCACCTCGAAGCCGTCGACCCCTGAGAAAGGGACACCATGAGCGACGAAGACGTCCTCGACGCAGTCCGAGCCCTCGCCCCGGCCCTGCGCGAACGCGCCGCCGAAGCGGAGGCCCAGCGCAAGGTGCCCGAGGCGAGCATCAAGGAGCTCGCCGACACCGGCTTCTTCCGCCTCCTCCAGCCCAGGGCCCACGGCGGCCTCGCCGCCGACCCCGCCGTCTTCTACACCGCCGTCAAGGACATCGCCAAGGCCTGCGGCTCCACCGGATGGGTCGCCTCCGTCCTCGGCGTGCACCCCTGGCACGTCGCGCTCTACGACCCCCGCGCCCAGGAAGAGGTCTGGGGCGAGGACCGCGACACCCGCATCTGCTCCTCCTACGCCCCCACCGGCAAGGTCACCCCGGTCGACGGCGGCTTCACCCTCAGCGGCCGCTGGCACTTCTCCTCCGGCTGCGACCACACCGACTGGGCCCTGCTCGGCGGACTCGTCACCGACGCCGAGGGCCGGCCCGTGGACATGCGGACCTTCCTCGTCCCGCGCTCCCAGTACCGCATCGACGAGGTCTGGGACACCGTCGGCCTGCGCGGCTCCGGCTCCAACGACATCACCCTGGACCAGGTGTTCGTCCCCGAACACCGGGCCCTGAGCTTCGGCCCGGTCACCGCCCTCCAGGTCCCCGGCCACCGGGTCAACCCCGAGCCCCTCTACCGGCTCCCCTACGCCGCCGTCTTCACCACCACCATCTCGACCCCGATCGTCGGGATCGCCGAGGGCGCCTACGAGGACCACGTCGCCGCCACCCGCGAGCGCTTCCGCGTCTCCTACGGCCAGCAGGTCGCCGAGGACCCCTTCGCCCAGGTCCGCATCGCCCGCGCCGCGAGCGACATCGACGCCTCCTGGCTCCAGCTCCGGCGCAACATCGCCGAGCTGTACGCCCTCGCCGAACGCGGCGAGGAACTGCCGACGCCGCTGCGCACCAGGGCCCGCCGCGACCAGGTCCTCGCCACCGAACGCTGCGTCGCCGCCGTCGACCTCCTCATGGAGAACGCGGGCGGCAGCGCCCTGCGCACCGGCCCCAACCCCCTCCAGCGGGCCTGGCGCGACATCCACACCGGACGCGGCCACGCCGCCAACGACCCCGAGCGGGCCCTGGTCCTCTTCGGCCAGGGCGCCCTCGGCCTCGACATCCAGGACACGATGCTGTGATCGCGCCGAGCCTCACGTACGAGAACACCTCCCGGACGGCCAAGGCCGGGCCGCTCACCCTCCACTTCCACGAGGCCGGGCCCGAGGACCCCGACGCCCCCGTCGTGATCATGCTGCACGGCGGCGGCCCCGGCGCCTCCGGCTGGTCCAACTTCGGCGGCAACCTCCCCCACTTCGCCGAGCACTTCCGCACCCTGCTCGTCGACCAGCCCTGCTACGGCCGCTCCGACAAACCTGAACCCGACCGCGACTACTTCACCTACAGCGCCCGCGCACTCGTCGCCCTCATGGACGAACTGCACATCGCACGCGCCCACTTCATCGGGAACTCCCTCGGCGGCGGCACCGCCACCCGCCTCGCCCTCGACCACCCCGACCGGGTGGACAGGCTCCTGCTGATGGGCCCCGGCGGGATCTCCCTCAACCTCTTCTCCGCCGACCCCACCGAAGGCATCAAGCGCCTCTACGAGTTCAGCCTCGCGCCCGACCCCACCCGCGAGCAGATGCGCACCTTCCTCACCACCCTCGTCCACGACCCGGCGCTCGTCACCGACGCCCTCGTCGAGGAGCGCTACACCCAGGCCACCGACCCCGGGGCCCGGCTCGGCAACGCCCGCATGGCCGCCGCCTTCGCCACGTGGCCCGAGGACACCATGCTCTGGCGCGAAGCCCACCGCATCACCCGGCCCGTGCTCCTGACCTGGGGCCGCGAGGACCGCGTCAACCCCGTCGACGGAGCCTTCCTCGCCCTGAAGGCCATCCCCGACGCCCGGCTCCACGTCTTCCCGCACTGCGGCCACTGGGCGCAGACCGAGGCCGCCGCCGAGTTCAACCGCCTCGCCACCGACTTCTTCCGGAACTAGGGAGCCCCCCCATGGACATCCGCGCACTCGGCTACCTCCGCATCGAGACCGCCGACCTCGCAGCATGGCGTACGTACGTCCTCGACGTCCTCGGCATGACCGAGGCCCGGGGCTCCACCGACGGCTGCCTGGGCGTCCGCATCGACGACCGCGTCCACCGCTTCCAGTTCGTCGCCGGCAGCCAGGACCGGCTGCTCGCCGCCGGCTTCGAGCTCGCGGGAGCCAAGGCCCTGGCCGAGGCCGCCGCCGAGCTGGAGGCCGCCGGCTTCGCCGTCAAGCCGGGCGACGCCGCCACCCTCGCCGACCGGCGCGTCCAGGGCCTGGTCCACTGCGAGGACCCCAGCGGAAACCCGCTGGAGCTCTACTGGGGCCAGGCACAGGACCCCACCCCGCTCGCCGCCCCGTACGGCAACCGCTTCGTCACCGGCGAACTCGGCCTCGGCCACGTCGTCCTGCCGGCCCCCGACACCGAGGCCACCCTCGACTTCTACGAGAACCTCCTCGGCTTCCAGCTGCGCGACTCGATGAAGCTGCCCCCGGTCGCGGTCCCCACCGGCGCCCCCGGGAAGGACTTCCACTGGATGCACTTCCTCAGCCCCAACCGCCGCCACCACAGCCTCGGCCTCTACCCGGGCGCGCTGCCGCCCGGCATCGTCCACTTCATGGTCGAACTGGAGCGCCTCGACGACGTCGGCTACTGCCTCGACCGGATGAACGCGGCCGGCATCCCCATCGCCTCCACCCTCGGCCGGCACTCCAACGACCACATGGTCTCCTTCTACGCGCAGGCCCCCGGCGGCTTCCAGGTCGAATACGGCTGGGACGGGCTGATCGTCGACCCCGCCACCTGGACGGCGAAGGAGATCACCGCGGACAGCTTCTGGGGCCACCAGTGGAACGGCTGATCGACCCCGCCGCGTTCCGCGAGGTGCTCGGCGCCTTCGCCTCCGGCATCACCGTCGTCGCGGCCGTCGGGGACGACGGCGGGCCGGCGGGCCTGGCCTGCCAGTCCTTCGCCTCCCTGTCCCTGGACCCCCCGCTGGTCCTGCTGTGCGTGGGCCGGTCCTCCTCCAGCTGGCCCGCCGTACGGGCGGCCGGCCGGTTCGGGGTCAGCATCCTCGCCGAGGAACAGCGGGAGGTGTGCCGGGCCCTCGGGCGGCGCGGGGGCGAGAAGTTCGAGGGCGTGGACTGGGAGGTCTCGGAGCACGGCGCCGTCCGCATCCGCGGGTCGCTCGCCACCGTCGACTGCGCCCTCGAAGCAGTCCACGAGGCCGGGGACCACTACCTCGTGACCGCCCGGGTCCTCGCCCTGACCACCCGCGACGGCGGATCGCCCCTGCTGTACTTCCGCAGCGCATACGCCACCGGAGCCTTCGGATGACACCTGAGCACGAGCACGAGTACGAGTACGACGTGGTCGTGGTGGGATCCGGCGCGGCCGGCCTCGCCGCGGCCGTCACCGCCCGACTGCGCGGCCTGACCGCCCTCGTCGTCGAGAAGACCGACAAGTACGGCGGCTCCACCGCCCTGTCCGGCGGCGCCATCTGGGTCCCCGGCAACTTCCACCTCGACCGGGCGGGCCTCGCCGACACCCACGACAAGGCCCGCGCCTACCTCGACGCCACCGTCGGCGACCGCGTCCCGGCCGCCCGCAAGGACGCCTACCTCTCCCACGGGCCGCGCATGGTCCGCGAGTTCCACGACCGCACCGACATCCGCTTCATGTACACCCCCGGCTACGCGGACTACTTCCCCGAGGCCCAGGGCGGCATGGCGCAGGGCCGCTCCATCGAGCCGTGCATCGTCGACTTCAACCGCCTGGGCGTCCTGCGCGACGGCATGCGCCGGGCCGGCCTGCCCACCTACGGGCTCACCATGACCTCGTACGACTTCCGCTTCCTGAACATGGTCAGCCGCACCTGGGCCGGCCGGAAGGTGTCCCTGAAGGTCGGGGCGCGGGCGGTCAAGGCCCTGGTCACCGGCCGCAGACTGCTCTCCCTCGGCGAGGCGCTCGTCGCCCGGATGCGGCTCTCGCTGGAGCGGCTCGGCGGGGAGCTGTGGCTGTCGGCGCCGCTGACCGGGCTGCTCATGGACGACACCGGCCGGGTGAGCGGCGTACGGGTGGAGCGCGGCGGCCGCGAGGTGACCGTACGGGCCCGCGGCGGCGTGGTGCTGGCCTCGGGCGGGTTCTCGCACGACCAGGCGCTGCGGGAGAAGCACCTGCCCGCACCCACCTCCACGGCCTGGACGCACGCCTCCGAGGGCCAGACCGGCGACGCCCTGCGGCTCGGCGGGGAACTGGGGGCCGCCACCGACCTGCTGGACAAGGTGTGGGGCGCACCCTCGGTGTGCCCGCCGGGGGAGAAGCCGTTCTTCCTCGTCGCCGACCGCGGCATCCCGGGGATGGTGATCGTCAACGAGGCGGGGGAGCGGTACGCCAATGAGGCACTGCCCTACCACGCGTTCGTGGACCGGATGTACGCCGCCGACCGCCCGGAGGCCAGGACCGTGCCGTCCTGGCTGATCCTCGACGCCCGCTCCAAGGCCCGCTACATCTTCGCGGGCCTCTTCCCCGGGCAGCCGTTCCCCAAGGCGTGGTCGCGCAGCGGCTTCCTGAAGAAGGCCGGCACGGTGGAGGAACTGGCCCGGCAGATCGCCGCGCCCGGCCTGCCCGCGGCCCTGCGCCGCTTCAACGCCTTCGCGGAGGCGGGCAGGGACGAGGACTTCGGGCGCGGCGAGAGCGTCTACGACCGCTACTACGGCGACCCGACCCTGCCCAACCCCAACCTGGCGCCGATCGTGAAGGCCCCCTTCTACGCCGTCCCCGTGCACCCGGGGGACATCGGCACCAAGGGCGGCCTGGTCACGGACGGGGACGGCAGGGTGCTGCGCGAGGACTCCACGCCCATCGAGGGCCTCTACGCCTGCGGGAACTGCTCGGCGGCCGTGATGGGGGAGACCTACCCGGGGCCGGGCGCGACGATCGGCCCGGCCATGGCCTTCGGCTGGGCCGCGGCCAACGCCATCACCGCGGCCCTCGGCCGTCAGGACAGCTTGCCGTCGTAGTCCGGCAGCTTGACGGTGCGCTCCGCGTGCCCGCCGACCAGGTCGCTCTCGTTGTTGCCGATGTTGGCGATGATCGTGTAGCCGCGGGCCTCGATCTCGGCGCGCTTGCCCGTCTTGTAGGCGCTGACCTGGTCGAACAGGTCGGGCAGGTCGCGGACGTAGAGCCCGGAGACGGGATAGCCGACCGCCTTGAGGTTCCGCTCGGTGAGGGAGTGGATGATCCCGGGGCGGGCCGTCACGAAGAAGACGGCCACCCCGCGGTCGTTCGCGTACCGGGTCAGCTCGCGGACCTTGGCGATCGCGGGGGTCGGGAACGTCCAGAACCAGTGGAAGTCCGTCTCCAGCGAGGTGTTGTCGATGTCGAGGACGATCGCGGGCTTCTCCCCGGCCGGGGAGGCGGCGATGCGCTGCTCGATCGCGGGGCGGGCGGCGTCGATGACGGCCGCGACGTCGCGCTGCCAGGTGGCGTAGTCGATGCCGAGGATCGCCGCGTTTCCGCCAGGAGCGGAGGCGGTGACGGCCGCCGGCGCGGCCGGGGCCGCCTGGGCGGCGGTGGCCGGAACCAGGGTCAGGACGGCGGCCGCTGCGGCCACCGCGGCGGCGGTGGTGGCGGTACGGGTGCTGCGCATGGGGGGACGCTCCTCGGTCACGCGTTGGCATGTACGTGATCAGGGTTGGCGAGATCCACACCGGTGTCTACTGGTCGGTAGGAAACTTTTTATGGCCACGCGGTGAATCCGGTGAACCTCAAGTTCGGAAGCGCCGCGTCCAGTTCGGGGCCGGCGCTAGGTGTCGCAGTCCAGGACCGTGTGGCACAGTCCGCACCGCGCCCTCAGCCGCCCGCGCACCGGCACCCGCAGCCCCTGCCCGCACACCGGGCACGGGAAGCTCACCCGCAGGCCGTCGTCGTGGCGCTCGAACCGGTACGCCGTGCCGTACGCCGCCCCCTGCCCCGAAGCGCCCGCGGCCCGGCGGTCCTTGGCGTAACGCAGCCGCGCCACCGGGCCCGCGGCGGCCAGGGGAGGCCGGCGCAGGTCCCGCCCGGCCAGGGCGCGGCCGCGCGCGTAGGCCTCGTACGCCTGCGGGCTGGTGAACCAGGCGGAGAGGTCCTCCCCGGTGAGCCGGGCGCGGCGGGCCAGGACGTACCCGAACTCCTCCGGGGTGAGGTAGCCGAGCTTCTGGTGGGTCAGCGCGTCCTCGCGGTACGCGTCGAGCAGCAGCCAGCCGACACCGAGGTAGGCGGCGGCGGTGTCGGTGAGGACCTCGTTCTCCGCGGTGGCCGGGAAGGAGAGGCCCAGGCGGTGCAGCAGGACGTGGGTGACCTCGTGGGCCAGTGCCGCCGCCAGATCCCGCCGGTGGACGCGGAAGCGGTCGTTCACCTCGATGAAGTACTCCGGGCCCGCCGCCAGTTCCACGGTGGCCGCGTCCGGCATCGGCCGGAAGCTCACCACCATGCGCGCGTCGGGCAGCCGCAGCGCGCGCACGATCGCCGAGGCCACCCGGTGCGCCCCCAGGTGCAGGTCGTCATCGGCCGTGAAGGCGGCCTCGGCGGGGGTGAAACTGCCGGCGTAGGCGCGGATCCCGTCGGCCGAGAGCCGCCGGAAGAGCGCGGTGATCGAGGCGCGCACCGTCTCCAGATGCGGAAATCCGTGCTCGATCGGGCCGGCGGAGCCGCGGTTGTCCGTCATGCCGCCCCCAGGGCCGGAAGTTGTCCGAAAACGCGTTCTTGATGCCCGCCATACGTCGGATGTGTCATGGACCCGTCATTCACCCGATGGCACGCACGGCCCAACCCCCCACGAAAGGCAGTGTGTTGACTGTGAGCACCCTCATGCGCTTCGTGAAGCGCACCCTCGCCGCCGGCGCGGTCGCCCTCGCCGCCGTCAGCCTCCAGCCCGGCTCCGCCACCGCCTCCACCGCACCCGTCGTCGGCGGCACCCGCGCCGCCCAGGGCGAGTTCCCCTTCATGGTGCGCCTGTCCATGGGCTGCGGCGGCGCCCTCTACACCCAGCAGATCGTCCTCACCGCCGCCCACTGCGTGAGCGGATCCGGCAACAACACCTCCATCACCGCCACCGCCGGCGTCGTCGACCTCAACAGCTCCAGCGCCATCAAGGTCAAGTCCACCAAGGTCCTCCAGGCCCCCGGCTACAACGGCAGCGGCAAGGACTGGGCACTGATCAAGCTCGCCAAGCCCATCAACCTCCCCACCCTCAAGATCGCCGAGACCAAGGCCTACGACAACGGCACCTTCACCGTCGCCGGCTGGGGCGCCACCCGAGAAGGCGGCGGCCAGCAGCGCTACCTGATGAAGGCCACCGTCCCCTTCGTCTCCGACGCCGCCTGCCAGGCCGCGTACGGCAGCTCCCTCGTCCCGAGCGAGGAGATCTGCGCCGGCTTCCTCGACCAGGGCGGCGTCGACACCTGCCAGGGCGACTCCGGCGGCCCGATGTTCCGCCGCGACAACGCCGGCGCCTGGATCCAGGTCGGCATCGTCAGCTGGGGCGAAGGCTGCGCCCGCCCCGACTACCCCGGCGTCTACACCGAGGTCTCCACCTTCGCCTCCGCGATCAAGGCCGCGGCGGCCACTCTGTAGCACCGCCCCCGCGCCCTCGTTTTCGTCCTTGTCCTCGTCCTTCCGGCCGGTCGGGAACCGCCCGGAAGGACGAGGCGCATTGCCCCGAATGTGCGTAACGTCGGACGGCGGGCCAGGAGGCTGCGGTTGCGGGCCGACGTCCGCCCCGGTCCCATGGAACGAAACCATCGGCATCGGGCGACAGTGGGGCAGGCAGCGCATGGCGATCAGAGTGGTCATCGCGGACGACCAGGAAATGGTCAGAACCGGGTTCCGGATGATCCTCGAAAGCCAGCCGGACATCGAGGTCGTCGCCGACGTCGTGGACGGCGAGGCAGCCCTGGCGGCAGTCACCGAACACCACCCGGACGTCCTGCTGCTGGACATCCGCATGCCGAAGCTGGACGGCCTGGAAGTAACCCGCCGCCTCTCGGGCACCACTGACCCCTCCGGCCCCTCGGGCGGCAACGACACACCCCGCATCGTCATCGTCACCACCTTCGACCTCGACGAGTACGTCCACGCGGCGCTCCACGGCGGAGCCTCCGGCTTCCTCCTGAAAGACGCCAGCCCGGCCATGCTGGTTGAAGCGGTACGGGCGGCCGCCGTCGGCGACTCCCTCGTCTCCCCGGCCATCACCGTCCGGCTCCTGCGCGAGATGGCCCCGCGCACCCCTGCCGCCCAGGCGTCCCGCCGCCCCGCGGAACCCCTGACCGAGCGGGAACGCGAGGTCGTCCGCTGCCTCGCCCGCGGCCTGACCAACGCCGAGATCGCCGGCGAGCTCTTCGTCTCCCTCTCCACCGTCAAAACCCACCTGGCCAACGTCCAGGCCAAACTCGACGCCCGCAACCGCGTCGAAATCGCCGCCTGGGCCTGGGAAAGCGGCCTGGCCGCCACAACGGCGTGACGCCCACCCGGCCCGGCCAACGCCCGAGCCCCGGGAGGCGCGCCCCCTCGCCGCGTCTCCTCCCCCCTCACGGTCGCCGTTTCAGCCGCGGACTCCGGGGCGGAGGGCCCGCGGGCGCCCGCGTCCCACGGCACGTCCTGCCCCGCCGGCGTTCGAGGCGCGGGATCTCGGGCGGAGCCCCAGGAAGCGGCCCCGCAGGCGCCCGCTTGCCGCGGCGCGTCCGAGCTCATGCCGGGTCTGCCGGGCGCATCGTGCCTCGTCGGCGTTTCAGCCGCGGGGGCGGAGTCCCGGCAGGCGGGCCCGCGGGCGCCCGCTTGCCGCGGCGCGTCCGAGCTCATGCCGGGTCTGCCGGGCGCATCGTGCCTCGTCGGCGTTTCAGCCGCGGGCTCTGGGGCGGCGGGCCCGCGGGCGGCCGCGTCCCACGGCACGTCCAGCCCCGCCGGCGTTGGAGGCGCGGGGTGCGGGGCGGAGCCCCGGGGGGCTCCGGCGCAGCCGCCCCGGTGCCGTACACCGCCGCCGCCACGGGTCCCCGTACGACCGGCCGCCCCCGAAGGGGGGACAGCCCATGAGCCCCCTCTCCGGCTGGGCCCGCCGCAACCCCCACACCGCCAACTGGATCCGCCTCTGCCTCTCCCTCGTCCTCCTCGCCCTCGTCACCTTCGAGGGCGTCGTCCTGGCCCGCCAGCCCACCCTCCCGCACGCCACCGTCTGGGTGTCCGGCATCCTCGTGTGCCTCAGCGCAGCGCCCTGGCCCGGCATCCCCCTCCTCGCCCGCGCCTGGTTCGCCGCCGCCGTCACCTGGACCGCCACCCTCCTCCTCATCTTCGGCAACCACCCCATCGTCGTCTGGGGCGGAGGCGAGGCCGTCGCCCTCCTCGTCCTCCTCACCCAGGTCCTGCTGCGGGCCCCCGCCCGGACCGCCACCGTCCTCGGCCCCCTCCTCGGCCTCGGCTGCATGGCCGTACCCGTCAGGGACACCGACCCCGGCCGCTTCACGCTCCTCTTCTCCGTGCTCACCGTCGTCGTCGGCGCGTTCTCGCTGCTCCTGCGCCTCCAGGCCGCCCAGCGCCTGCGCGAACTGCGCGCCGTACGCACCGCCGAACGCCTGGAGCTCGCCCGCGAGCTCCACGACCTCGTCGCCCACCACGTCACCGGCATCGTCGTCGAGGCACGCGCCGCCCGCTTCACCAAGGTCTCCGCGGAACGCGCCGGCGAGATCTTCGGCCGTATCGAAACCGCCGGCGACGAGGCCCTCGGCTCGATGCGCCGCCTCGTCACGATCCTCCGCGAAACCGACGGCCCGGGCGGCAGCCCCGGCAGCGGCCCCGGCGGCGCATCCCCCGGCGGCGGCACCAGCCCCGTCGCCGGCCTCGCCGACATCCGCGTGCTCACCGAACGCTTCTCCGTCACCGGGCCGCCCGTCGTCCTCTACGTGGAGGCGGGCCTCGAAGACCGCCTTCCCGCCGACGTCGCCGCCACCGCCCACCGCATCGTCCTGGAGGCCCTCACCAACATCGGCAAGCACGCCGCGACCGCCACCGCCGTCCGCGTCGGCCTGCGCACCGTCCCCGCCGGACTGGAGGTCCGCGTCGCCGATGACGGCGGCCGCCCCGCCAGACTCTCCGAGAACGCCCGCGGCGGCGGCTACGGCCTCGCCGGCATGGCCGAGCGCGCCGAGGCCCTCGGCGGCTCCCTCACCGCCGGCCCGGCCCCGGAGGGAGGCTGGCTGGTCACCGCCACCCTGCCGCTCTAGGGGCGGCCCCGGCCGGAATCCGTCTCACAGGCCGATTACCCGAACACGCAGCCGCCTTCGCCACGTATTCTCGGGGACCATGAACAACAGCGACATCGACGAGACCGACGCGCACGTCACCGCCGAGCTCGCCCGCCTGCGGGACAGCATCGACAACATCGACGCTGCCGTGGTCCACATGCTCGCCGAGCGCTTCAAGTGCACCCAGCAGGTCGGCCACCTCAAGGCCCGCCACCACCTGCCCCCGGCCGACCCCGGCCGCGAGGCCAGCCAGATCGCCCGGCTCCGCCAGCTCGCCGAGAACGCCAAGCTCGACCCGGCCTTCGCGGAGAAGCTCCTCAACTTCATCATCGCCGAGGTAATCCGCCACCACGAAACGATCGCCGCGGCCGAAGACTAACCCCCCGGCCCCCGCCCACCCCGGCCCCGTGGGCCTCGCCACCCCGGACCCGCCACCGGGCACCCACCCGGGCCCGCCACCCAGGGTGCGTCACCCCGGGACGCGCAGTTCCCGGCCCGCCCGGGGCCCTGCCCGCAACCTGCCACGTGGGGCCGCCATCCGGCGCCCGTTGACCCGGGCCCGTCCGGCCGGGGCGGGCCGCGGTGGCCGTCGGGGGGCGATCCAGCCCGTAGGAGTCGGGCCCACGGCCCGTACCTCCAGGCCTACGCCGGCAACATCCAGCCCCGCCGGCGTTTGAGGCGCGGGGTCCGGGGCGGAGCCCCGATCTCTGAGCCGCACCGGCCCACCACCGAACGCCCCCCGACAACCCATGTCAGCGCAACGGTCGGGCAGCATAAACCCATGTCCGCACTGACGCGCAACGAAGCGCAGATCCGAGCACAGCTCCTCGACGTCCACCACTACAACGTCGGCCTCGACCTCACCACCGGCGACGACACCTTCGAGTCCGCCACCGTCATCCGGTTCACCGCCCGCACCGCCGGAGACACCTTCCTGGAGCTGAAACCGGACCTCCTGCGCTCCGTCGCCCTCGACGGCACGGCCCTCGACCCCGCCGCCCTCGACGGCAACCGCTTCCCGCTCACCGGCCTCACCCCCGGCCCCCACGAGCTCCACGTCGACGCCCGCATGCGCTACTCCCGCACCGGCGAGGGCCTGCACCGCTTCACCGACCCCGCGGACGGGGAGACGTACGTCTACACCCAGATGTTCCTCGACGACGTCCAGCGCGTCTTCCCCGCCTTCGACCAGCCCGACCTCAAGGCCGTCTTCGAGTTCACCGTCACCGCCCCCGCCCACTGGACCGTCCTCGCCAACGGCGTCACCACGCGCGTCGGCGACCACGACACCGCCGGCACCGGCACCGGCACCGCCACCGGCCTCTGGCAGTCCGCCCCCACCCCCCTCATCTCCACCTACCTGGCCGCCGTCGCCGCAGGCCCCTGGCACAGCGTCCGCACCGAACACGCCGGCCTCCCCTTCGGCATCCACTGCCGCCGGTCCCTCGCCCCCCACCTCGACGCCGACGCCGACGAGATCCTCTCCGTCACCACCGCCTGCTTCGACCGCTACCACGAGAAGTTCACCGAGCCCTACCCCTTCGACTCCTACGACCAGGCCTTCGTCCCCGAGTTCAACGCGGGCGCCATGGAGAACCCCGGCCTCGTCACCTTCCGCGACGAATTCGTCTTCCGCTCCGCCGTCACTGACACCGAACGCCAGCGCCGCGCCATGGTCATCGCCCACGAGATGGCCCACATGTGGTTCGGCGACCTCGTCACCCTCGCCTGGTTCGACGACATCTGGCTCAACGAGTCCTTCGCCGAGTACATGGGCTACCAGACCCTCACCGAAGCCACCCGCTTCACCGGCACCTGGACCGAATTCGGCATGGAACGCAAGCCGTGGGGCTACGACGCCGACCAGCGGCCCTCCACCCACCCCGTCGCCCCCCACCCCGACGACGTCCCCGACACCGCCTCCGCCCTCCTCAACTTCGACGGCATCTCCTACGCCAAGGGCGCCTCCGCCCTGCGCCAGCTCGTCGCCTGGCTCGGCGAGAAGGACTTCCTGGCCGGCATCAACACCCACTTCGCCCGCCACAAATTCGCCAACGCCTCCCTCGCGGACTTCGTGGACTCCCTCGCCGCCCACACCGAACGCGACGTCCACGCCTGGGCCGACATCTGGCTGCGCACCACCGGCACCGACACCCTCACCCCCCAGGTCGAGGAGGCCGCCGACGGCTGGACCCTCACCGTCGACCGCCACGGCAGCCGCCCCCACCACATCGCCGTCGGCGTCTACGACCACGACCCCGTCGACCCCCACATCCTGGAACTGCGCGAACTCCTCGACCTCGACGTCCCGTCCGGCGAGGTCGTCTCCGCGAGCGGCCCGCGCCCCGCCCTCCTCGTCCTCAACGACGCCGACCTCACCTACGCCAAGGTCCGCCTCGACGAAACCTCCGTCGAAACCGCCCTGCGCGGCCTCTCCGGCATCCCGGACCCGCTCACCCGCGCCGTCGTCTGGAACTCCCTGCGCGACATGGTCCGCGACGGCGAACTGGAGCCGGACACCTACCTGATGACCGCCGCCGCCCACCTCCACCAGGAACGCGACCTCGCCGTCGTCCAAGGCGTCCTCACCTTCGCCCGCAACCAGATCGCCGTGCGCTACGTCGCCCCCGAGGACCGGCCGGCCGCCCTCGCCACGATCACCTCCATCGCCCGTGACCTCCTGCGCCGCACCGAGGACGGCTCGGACCCCGGCCTGCGACTCACCGCCGTCCGCACCTTCATCGACAGCGCCACCCAGCCCGACACCATCGCCGTCTGGCTCGCCGACGACACCGTCCCCGGCGGCCCCGAGCTCGACCCCGAACTACGCTGGCGCATCCTGGCCCGCCTCTGCGTCCTCGGCGCGGTGGGGGAGCGGGACATCGACGCCGCCCTCGCCGCCGACCCCAGCGCCACCGGCGAGGAAGGCGCCGCCCGCTGCCGCGCCGCGCTCCCCACCGCAGAGGCCAAGGCGGCCGCGTGGGACCGCCTCTTCCACGACGACACCCTGTCCAACTACCTCTTCAGCGCCACCGCCCAGGGCTTCTGGCAGCCCGAACAGGCCGACCTCGTACGGGAGTACGTGACCCGCTTCTACCCGGACGCCGTCGCCCTCGGTGCCCGCCGGGGCCCCGCCATCGGCGAAGCCGCCGGCCGCTGGGCCTTCCCCGCCTACGCCATCGACGAGATCAACCTCCAGGCCGGCCGCGCCTGCCTGACGAACCCCGACATCCTCCCCCTCCTGCGCCGCAAACTGGTCGACCAACTGGACGACCTCGCCCGCGCCCTCCGCGTCCGCACCCCCTGACCCCACCAACGCCCGCCCCACCAGGGGCGGGCGTTCCGCCTGCCGGAGACAAATCCAGCCCCGCCCGGCCCGCTCAGCCTGCCGGAGGCACATCCAGCCTCGCCCGGCCCGCTCAGCCTGCCGGAGGTAGATCCAGCCTCGCCGGCGTTTGAGGCGCGGGGTCCGGGGCGGAGCCCCGGCAGCGGCGCCGCACCTGCTCGCCCCGCCCCCATCTCCGCAGGTTTTCGCCGGGGAACGTTCAGCCCCGCCGGCGCGGAGCCCCGGCAGCGGCGCCGCCCCCGTCGGCCCGCGGTCGGCCGGCCCTGGCCGCCGACCGGCCGGAAATCGATCCCGGACAAACCCCGGCGGTTACCCCATTCGGGTCTCATCGTTGTACCGGCCGGGTGCCCCGCCCCGCATGCCGCCCCGGCGCAGCCGACCCGGCAGCCGAAGCCACAGCCGCCCCGCCACCCCCGGAGGGACCCCGCATGACAGTGCCGCCCCCCCTAGCCGGCGGCCGCGACGGCGCCGAAGCCCTGCGGCCCCTCCTCGACACCGTCCTCGACGCCCTCCACGCCGGCGCCCGCGAACGCGGCGGCCCCATTCCGGCCGGCGGCCCCGACGCGCTCGCCGCCCGCGTCCAGGCCGCCCTGGGCGACCTACTCCCCGAACACGGCACCGGAGACCACGAAGCGCTCCGCACCCTCGTCCACACCCTCGCCGCCGGCGCCGCCGACCCCGCCGACCCCCTCTGCGCCGCCCACCTCCACGGCCCCCCGCTCGCCGTCGCGGCCGCAGCCGACCTCGCCGCCTCCGCCCTCAACCCCTCCCTCGACTCCTGGGACCAGGCCCCCGCCGCCTCCACCATCGAGGCCCTCCTCACCCACACCCTCGCCGCCGAGTTCTACCCGACCGCCCCCCACCCCGACGCCCTCGTCACCACCGGCGGCACCGAAGCCAACCAGCTCGCCCTCCTCCTCGCCCGCGAACGCCACACCCCCGGCCGCCTCACCGTCCTGCACGGCGCCAACGCCCACCACTCCATCCCCCGCTCCGCCTGGCTCCTCGGCCTCCCACCCGCCCGAGCCCTCCCCACCCCCACCGGCACCCTCGACCCCGCCACCCTCGCCGAGGCCCTCGCCGCCACCCCCGGCCCCGTCCTCGTCACCGCCACCGCCGGCACCACCGACGCCGGACTCATCGACCCCCTCCACCGCATCGCCGACCTCTGCGACCGCTACGGCGCCGACCTCCACATCGACGCCGCATACGGCGGCCTCCTCGCCCTCAGCCCCCACCACCGCACCCACGTCGACGGACTCGCCCGCGCCCACTCCCTCACCATCGACCTGCACAAACTCGGCTGGCAGCCCGTCGCCGCCGGACTCCTCGCCGTCCCCGACACCGCCCTGCTCGCCCCCCTCGCCCACCAGGCCGACTACCTCAACGCCCCCGACGACACCGAAGCCGGCCTGCCCGACCTCCTCGGCCGCTCCCTGCGCACCACCCGCCGCCCCGACGCCCTCAAGGTCGCCACCACCCTGCGCTCACTCGGCCGCGACGGCATCGCCCACCTCATCGACCGCACCCTCGAACTCGCCCGGCACCTCGCCCGGCTCCTCGACGCCCACCCCGCCTTCACCCTCCACTCCGCCCCCACCCTCACCACCGTGCTCTTCCGGCCCACCCACGCCGACGACACCCAGGTCGCCACCCTGCGCCGCACCCTGCTCCACGAAGGCCGCGCCGTCCTCGGCCGCACCCACGCCGACGGCCGCCTCTGGCTCAAAGCCACCCTCCTCAACCCCCACGCCACCGCGCGGGACCTGGACACCCTCGTCACCCTCCTGGAAGGCAGCACCCACCGATGACCGCCCAGCTCGATGCACCCCACGACCTCGTCGGAATCGGCATCGGCCCCTTCAACCTCTCCCTCGCAGCCCTCGCCCACGGCCTGCCGCACCAGGGAGCGGGCGAACTCGCCACCGCCTTCTACGACCAGCGCCGCGACTTCCGCTGGCACCCCGGACTGCTCCTCGACGGAGCCACCCTCCAAGTCCCCTTCCTCGCCGACCTGGTCACCCTCGCCGACCCCGCAAGCCCCTGGAGCTTCCTCAGCTACCTCAAGCACAAGGAACGGCTCTTCCCCTTCTACTTCGCCGAGCGCTTCCACATCCAGCGCGCCGAATACGACGCCTACTGCCGCTGGGTCGCCGGACGCCTCCCCGGACTCCACTTCGGCCACCAGGTCGACGCCGTCCGCTGGAACCCCGAACGCGACCTCTTCGAAGTCGACTTCACCCAGCTCGACCCCGACGGCGAAGCCGAAGCCCTCGGCCGCACCTACACCCGCCACCTCGCCCTCGGCATCGGCACCGCCCCCTACGTCCCCGAACCCCTGCGCCCCCTCGCCGAAGCCCCCACCGTCCCCGTCATCCACTCCGCCGACTACCTCGACCACCGCGCACGCATCGTCGGCGCCGAACACGTCACCGTCATCGGATCGGGCCAGTCAGGAGCCGAAGTCTTCCTCGACCTGCTCCGCGCCCGCCCCTCCGGCCGCGAACGCATCACCTGGCTTGCCCGCACCCCCTCCTTCGCCCCCATGGAGTACTCCAAGCTCGGCCTGGAACACTTCACCCCCGACTACACCCGCTACTTCCACTCCCTGCCCGAACCCGTACGCGACAAGCTCGTCCCCGCCCAATGGCAGCTCCACAAGGGCATCGACGCCGACACCATCGCCGCCATCCACGAAGAGCTCTACCGCCGCACCCTCCACGGCGGCTGGCCCGACGCCGTCCTCACCCCCGGAGTCAGCGTCCGCACCGCCGGCCGCGTCGCCACCACCAAGGTCGAACTCCACCTCGAACACACCGAACAGGGCAGCCGCTCCCGCCTCACCACCGACGCCGTCGTCCTCGCCACCGGCTACCGCGAACGCCCCCTCGGCAGCCTCCTCGCAGGCCTCGACCCCTACCTCCGCAAGGACTCCTCCGGCCGCCCCCGCATCGACGACCACTACCGGATGATCACCGACCCCACCGTCACCGGCAGCATCTTCGTCCAGAACGGCGAACGCCACACCCACGGCGTCGGAGCCCCCGACCTCGGCCTCGCCGCCTGGCGCAGCGCCGCCATCCTGAACACCCTGACGGGCAAGGACCCCTACCCCCAACCCCACCGCACCGCCTTCACCACCTTCGGCCTCGAACAACGCGAACACACCCGCCCCCAGCCCGCGGTCGAACTCCTCCCCCTCGTCGAACACCCCTAGGCGCAGCCCGCCCCGCCCCACCCATGAACGCCGACGGGGCCGGAGCCCGCCGCCGCGGACCCCGACCCCGTCCACACGGACACAAGGGCTAGAAGACCGGCGTACCCGCCCGCGTCAGCCGCCAGTCCACCGACGCGAACGTCGCCGGATCCACCGTTCCCTTCGCCTTCACCCACTGGATGATCGTGTTGCGTATCTCATCCGAGTTCGCCCACAGCTGCTTCGCCTGCGGAACGTGCGGGAAGTTCCCGCCCCCCGACGCCCGGTAGTTGTTCACCGCGAGCACGAACTGCCCCGCCGGATCCACCGGCTTCCCCTGGAACGACAACCCCGTGATCCGCGAACCCACCGGCTGCGCGATGTCGATGTCGTACGCGAGCCCGTACACGGCGTCGTAGTTGTAGTCCGGCGTGCTCTCGGAGTTCGTCAGCTTCGCCGGATCCACCACATCACCCGGCGCCGTCCGCACGTAGTACTTCGCCGAGTACTCCAGATAGTCCTTCAGCTGCGCACCGGTCAGCAGCCGCGCCTCCAGCGTGTTCTCGAACGGGTACAACCCCGCCGCGTCCTTGATCGTCACCTGCCCGGCCGGGATCGCCGCCGTCCGCGAGAAACAGGAGGCCTGCGACAGCACCGGCAGCGCCGCCCACTCCGTACCCGACAGGGCCCCCTTCACCGTCTCCGCCTGGACATGGTTGATCAGATCGATGATCGCCACGTCCTTGACCGGCCCGTCCGCCGAGGACATCGCCTGCGTCGACGTGCCGATCACCTGGTTCACATACGCCACGACCTTGCGGTGCTCGTCCGACAGCAGCCCCGTGATCTCCGGATCCTCCGCCGCCGTGTTCGAGTTCAGCACCTTCGCCGACACCCGAGCCACCGACCAGCGGCCCTTCTCCCACACCAGCTCGAAGTCGAACAGCGTCAGCCGCTGACCCCACTTCAGCGGCTCCGACAGCACCACGTCCTTGCCGGTCGCCTTGTTCTTCACCCGGTACTCGGGAATCTCCGTGTGCGCGTGCCCCACCAGGATCGCGTCGATCCCCGGCACCTGCTCCGCCACCAGCCCGGCCGCGTTCTCGATGTACGGCAGCTGATCCCCGTACGAAGAGGTGCCGCTCGACCCGGAGTGCGCCGACACGATCACCACATCCGCACCCAGCGAACGCAGCCGCGGCACATACTTCGCCGCCTGCTCCTCCAACCCCGGGAAGGTCATCTTCCCCTGCACATTGGCCTTGTCCCAGATCGCGATCCCCGGGTTCGTCAGCCCCAGCACCGCCACCTTCACATCCGGCCCGTGCGGGGTCCGCAGCCGGTGCATGCTGTACGGCGGGAACGCCGGCCGCAGCGTCTTCGCATCCAGCGCGTTCGCCCCCAGCAGCGGGAAGTCGCACTGCTCCTCGAACTTGCGCAGCACCGGAATGCCGTAGTTGAACTCGTGGTTCCCCAGCGCCGCCGCGTCGTACCCGATCGCGTTCATCGCCTGCGCCATCGGATGCACCGGACCCCGCCGCGCCGTGATCGGGTCCACCTTCGCGTAGTAGTACGAAAGCTGCGTGCCCTGGATCGTGTCACCCGCGTCGATCAGCAGCGTGTTGCACCGCCCCTTCTCCGCCCGCACCTGCTTCACCAGCGTGGAGATCTTCGCCAGACCCACGTCGTTGTGCGCCTTGTCGTCGAACTCCTTGTCCGTGAAATAGTCCCAGTTGAAGACATTCCCGTGCAGATCGGTCGTGCCCATCACCGTGAACGCATACGTCCGCGGCGGCCTCCCCGACCCCGCCTCGGACTCCGACTGCGCGGCGGCCGGGGTGCTCGTGGCCCCCGCCAACGCCACGGCCGCACCCGTCGCGGCCGTGCTTCCCAGAAACGTCCTACGGTCGAACGCCATGCCATCTCCCCTTGTGAGGCGCGTATGCAGAAGTGCAGGTAACGCGCGTAGATTCTGACCCACCGGTAACAAGGAGCAACACCCCTCCCAGGTTTCGATCCGATGACCGGACCCCTACGAGCGACAGTGCGACAGTGAATCCATGACCCAGGACGCATCGCACCAGCCCTACGGAACCCCCGAAGTACCCCGCGTCGCCGTCCGCGGCGAAGCCCGCATCGAAGTCGACCCCGAGATCGCCCGCATCGGCATCACCGTCAGCGCCCGCGGCACCGACCGGCGCACCGCACTCGACGACCTCACCCGCCGCAACAACACCGTCCTCGACCTCATCAAGGGCTACGGCGACCCCATCGAAAAACTCGAAACCGGCTCCTTCTCCATCACCCCCGAACTCACCCGCCACGGCCGCGGCGAACGCATCCGCGCCTACCACGGCCGCGTCCACATCACCGCCGAACTCAACGACTTCACCACCCTCGGCGAACTCACCACCCGCCTCGCCGACCTCGAACTCACCGAGGTCGACGGCCCCTGGTGGGCCCTGCGCCCCACCTCACCCGCCCACGGCGAAGCCCGCCGACAGGCCGTACTCGAAGCCGTCCAGCGCGCCCGCGAATACGCCGAAGCCCTCGGCGCCCGCCTCGCCGCCCTCGTCGAACTCGCCGACCTCGGAGCCGAGAACGCCGTACCCTTCCCGGCCGCCGCCGGCGCCGGAATGCGCACCATGGCCTTCAGCGCCGCAGAAGACGCCGGCCCCCCGCCGCTCGACCTCGAACCGCAGCGCCAGACCGTCTACGCCCAGGTGAACGCCCGCTTCACGATGACCCCTCCCCAGCTCTGAAAACCCACCACCATTCGGGGACTGTGGGGGTGCTCATCAGAGCACCCCCATGCACATTCAACAATTGTCAACAACCTTTTGCCCAAAGGTTGTTGAGTGGACACCCGGAACCAATTTCCTACTGCCTGGTAGGGGAATACGCTCGCCTCATGCGCCGAGCGAAAATCGTATGTACCCTGGGCCCCGCCACCGACTCATACGACCAGATCAAAGCCCTGGTCGAAGCCGGAATGGACATCGCCCGCTTCAATCTCAGCCACGGCACCTACGCCGAACACGAAGAGCGCTACCAGCGCGTACGCAAGGCCGCCGACGAAACCGGCCGCAGCGTCGGCATCCTCGCAGACCTTCAAGGCCCGAAGATCCGCCTCGGCCGCTTCCGCGAAGGACCCGTACTCCTTGAACGCGGCGACGAGTTCACCATCACCGTCGAAGACCTCGAAGGCGACCGCCACACCTGCGGCACCACCTACAAAGGCCTCGCCTACGACGTCACCACCGGCGAACGCATCCTCGTCGACGACGGCCGCGTCACCCTCGAAGTCACCGGAGTCGACGGCCCCCGCGTCCACACCCTCGTCGTCGAAGGCGGCATGGTCTCCGACCACAAAGGCCTCAACCTCCCCGGCGTCGCCGTCTCCGTCCCCGCCCTCTCCGAAAAGGACATCGAAGACCTCCGCTGGGCCCTGCGCACCGGCGCCGACGTCATCGCCCTCTCCTTCGTCCGCAGCGGCCGCGACATCGAAGACGTCCACCGCATCATGAAGGAGGAAGGCCGCAACCTCCCCGTCATCGCCAAGATCGAAAAGCCCCAGGCCGTCGAAAACATCGACGACATCGTCGCCGCCTTCGACGGCATCATGGTCGCCCGCGGCGACCTCGGCGTCGAAATGCCCCTGGAACAAGTCCCGATCGTCCAGAAACGAGCCATCAAACTCGCCAAGCGCAACGCCAAGCCCGTCATCGTCGCGACCCAGATGCTCGACTCGATGATCGACAACTCCCGACCCACCCGCGCCGAAGCCTCCGACGTCGCCAACGCCATCATCGACGGCACCGACGCCGTCATGCTTTCGGGTGAAACCAGCGTCGGCAAATACCCCGTCGAAACCGTCCGCACCATGTCCCGCATCGTCGAAGCCGCCGAAGAAGACATCCTCGCCAAGGGCCTCCCACCCCTCACCGACCGCAACAAGCCCCGGACCCAAGGCGGCGCCGTAGCCCGAGCCGCCGCCGAAATGGGCGACTTCCTCGACGCCAAATTCCTCGTCGCCTTCACCCAGAGCGGAGACACCGTCCGCCGGCTCTCCCGCTACCGCTCACCCATCCCCCTCCTCGCCTTCACCCCCGACCCCGCAACCCGCTCCCAGCTCAACCTCACCTGGGGCGTGGAAACCTTCCTCGGCCCCCACGTCGACTCCACCGACGCCATGGTCGCCCAGGTCGAGGAAGAACTCCTGCGCATCGGCCGCTGCGTCCGCGGCGACATCGTCGTCATCACCGCCGGCTCACCCCCCGGCGTCAGCGGATCCACCAACCTCGTCCGCATCCACCACATCGGCGACGCCGTCCGCTAACCACCGCACCAGCACCACCGCGCTACAACACCTCACGTATAAGACGCACCGCGTCGGGCAGCTCCAACAAACTCCCACCCGTACTCGGGAAATGCCCGCCCGACGCGGTCACCCGCGCCACCGCCCCCAACTCCGTCACGAACCGCATCACATGCTCCGCGGTCCGCACCCCCGTCACCGGGTCATCCGCCGCATGCAGCACCCGGAACCCCCGCGCCGCGCCACGGATCCTCGCCCAGTCGAACTCCGGCGAGAAGAACGGCGCCAACGCGTCGTACCCCACCTCGGCACTCATCGACGCCACGAACACCACACCCGCGAAAGCCCCCTCCGCCCCGGTGTCATGCTCCTGCAGCAGCCGCAGCACATTCACCCCGCCCAGACTGTGCCCCACCAGCACCGTCTCACCGGCCGGCGCACCCACCGTCTCCGCCCGCAGCCCCTTCAGCCACGCACCCGCATCCGGCGCGAACGGCTCCGGGAAGTCCGGCACCCGCACCTCGTGCCCCTCCGCACCGAGCTCCTCGGCCACCGACGGATACCAGTGCTCCCCGCCGCTCATGCCATACCCGTGCGCGATCACGATCCTGCTCATGACTCATCCCCCGATCCACCGACCAATCGAAACGCTACGCAGCGTTTCGATTTAAAGGTAGGGCTATCGTGATCGCGTGTCAACCACTCCCCAAAACCCCACACCCCGAACCGGCGGCCGCCTCCGCAACGAAGACGCACACCACTCCGTCCTCGAAGCAACCGCCGCCCTACTCGTCGAACACGGCTACGGCGCCCTCACCATCGAAGGCGTCGCCAAACGCGCCAACGTCGCCAAAAGCACCGTCTACCGCTGGTGGAAATCCAAACCCGCCCTCGTCATGGACGCCTACGCCCACGAAACCGCCACCCGCGTCCCCCAACCCGACACCGGCACCCTCCCCGGCGACCTCACCGCCTTCGTCACCGACCTCTACCGCATCGGCGACGACCCCGTCCGCACCAAAGCCCTCACCGGCCTCATGGCCGAAGCCCAACTCGACCCCGACTTCGCCGAAGCCTTCCGCGCCTGGGTCCACACCCGCCGCGAACTCGTCACCACCCTCCTCACCCGCGCCATCACCCGCGAAGAGATCCCCGACGACACCGACCTCGACCACGCCACCGACCTGATCTTCGGCCCCTTCTGGTACCGCCTCCTCATCGCCCACGCCCCCCTCGACCCCACCGACGCCCAAGCCCACGTCACCACCATCCTCACCGGCCTCACCCGCCACACCTGAGGAACCGAAGCGGGCAGCACTACCAGCCGAACCGCCGATCCACGACCGCAGCGAACTCCTCGAACGTCAACACCTCATCCCCATTCGCATCCGCCGCATCGAACAACGCCGACGAAGCATCCACATCCCCCACACCCCAAAACGGCAGAACACCCCGCGCCGCCAACGTCGGCCCCTTCGACCGCAACGCCGTGATCACCTCCACCCGCGTCAACTCACCATCCGCATTCAGATCCAACGCCTCGAACAACTTCCGAGCCTTCTCACTCATCACACGATCCCTTCCATCCCACGCGTTGCCCCGACCTCAACCCGACTCTAGGTCCAACCGCCACCCACGACGCGGGCGCCCGGCACCCGGCGCCCCCGACCGCCGGCGCGCCTTGACGTCCGAGGAGTACCAAGGTCTCCTGCTGTGATGTCCGATCTCCGCTTCCAACAGCCCGACGGCGACGCCACCCTCAAAGACTGGCAGCACGTCCACAACACGATCATCCCCACCCACGCCCTGTCGCTGGAAGAGGTCCGGGAACGCTCCGAACGCCACCACCTCGAGATCGCGTACCTCGGTGACACCCTGGTCGGGAGCAGCACCGTGCGCCCGCCGGCAGACGACACGATGACGGCAACCGTCATCGCCCGCGTGCTCCCCGCCCACCGAGGACAGGGAATCGGCGAAGCCCTCTATGCCCGCGGGCTCCACCGAGCCCGAGAACTGGGCGCCAAGGAGATCGACACCGTCGTCCTGTCATCAAACGAGGACGGACTGCGCTTCGCACAGAAACACGGGTTCACCGAAACCGAGCGATACCTCCTGCCGGGCGACACCATCCCCTGGACAGACCTGCGGCTCTCCTGACCACAGCCGGAACCGGACGGACTACGCCCGCAACACCTCCGCCAGCCGCCCATACACCGGCACCAACCCCGGCACCACCTCCCAGCCGTTCACCACCCACACCAACCGCCAGTACCGCTCCACCCGAGGATCACCCACCACCTCGAACTCCCCGGCCAACCACCCCCGGAACTCCGCATCAGGCACCCGCCCCAACGCCTCCGCGAACCTCACCACCAGATCCCCGACGACCCCCTCGTCGACGACCGCCTCACCCTCCAGCACCCCGCGCGCGTACGCCATCACCTCCGCACCCGCACGCACCTCCACCTCCGGCACACCCGGCCGCCACGCCCGCAGAGCAGCACGGAACCCCTCATCACCCACCAACCCCGCCAACTCCACCCACGCCGCCAACTGCTCCGCCGACGGATCCTCCGGCAGCACAGGAGCAGCCGCACCCACCGCCCCCACCACCACCGGATCGGCCCCCTCCAGGAACCTCCCGACCAACCGCCGGAACTCCTCACCCGACAACCGCGCAAGCCCCACCATCAACGCCATCTCCTCAGCACTGGACCCCTGCCCGGCCACCGCCCGCAACACGGCCCGACGCAACCGCAACACCCTGATCTGCACGTCCAACGCATCGGCATGCACCGCGGCAACCTCCGCCACCGACGCCTCACGCTCCAGCACCCGCCGAACCGTCGCCAGATCCAGACCCAGCTCACGCAGCGCACGCACCAGCTCCAGGCGAAACAGCGCATCGAGGTCGTACAGCCGGTACCCGGCACGACTCCGATCCGTCGGCGCGACCACCCCCGAATCGGAGTAGAACCGGATCGTCCGAACCGACAACCCGGTCCGCCGCGCCAACTCCCCGATCGAGAACAGCTCCACACCGTCTTCCATGCGCCCACCCTGCGGTCTCCAGCCACTGGAGACTCAACCCTAGGCCGGGGCGCGCCGCTCAGTACTTCGGGCCGATGTGGGCGTCCATGAGGGCCACGGAGTCCTTCCGGGCGATGGACACGTTGAAGGGGTCGCTGCCCCGGGCCAGGACCGTCCACTGGACGCCGACCTTGGTGAGCGTGTCCGTGCAGAGCTTCCGGATGTCGTCCGACTTGTTGGTGAAGAAGTACCGCGGGTACTCGTACCGCTTCCGCTCGCCGGCGACCACGCGGGTGGTCCAGTTGGTGATCCGACACCCGTCGGAGTGGATCAGCCCCCGGATGAACTCCCAGGGGTGGGCATCGACGATCTCCTGCTGCCAGTCCTCGAGGGCGATGCGGCGTTCGTGTTTCCTGCCCGGCCCATGCTGGGGGAACAGGCAGGGCAGGTGTTTGAAGTACACCTTGATGTTGTGTGCGCCTCCGTTGCGCACGCGGCACGTAGCGTTGTGGGGAAACACGACTCGGATGGCTGACTCCGCCTCGTTCTGGATGCCAGGCCATGAGTCGTCGAGGGTGATCATCAGGCTCGGCACTTTGTGCTTGGCGTAATGGCTGATGTGGCCGTCGCCGAGATAGAGGCCCAGCAGGTACGCGTAGGCCACGACGTCGAGATCCCGCTGGTCACATCTGGGGCAGAGCAGTGAAGGGCGTATGGAAACGGTCTCGCCGTGCTTGGCTCGGTCCACGTGCTTCCAGTAGCCGATCGTGCCGAGTGGCACGTTCAGGCGCCGGGCTACCTCGGCGTTCCGAGTACCGTCGCGCAGCAGCGAGATAGCGGCCTGACGCACTTCGAGGCTGTGAAACTCCATGACGCCACTGTGCGTGACGAGGGATGGCCCTACGCAGCAAAAAGCGAACGTTCACGCGAAGGTGAACGTCCGCTTTTCGGACGCTGTGCCGGGTATGGGATTCGAACCCACACGTCCTCTCGGACAGAGGTGTTTGAGACCTCCGCGTCAGCCAGTTGCGCCAACCCGGCAAGGTTGCTGGTCGGAGTGTACCGGGTGACGATCGAGTACTGCAGCTAGGTAGGCTCATCCAAGCAGCAGAGCCCCGCAAAGAGGAGCCCCCCGTGACCGCCGAGCACGAGTCGACGCCCACGCCCGACGCCGACCAGTCGCACGTTCCGCCGCTGACGACCCGAGTCGTCATCGCCGAGGACGAGGCGCTCATCCGCCTGGACCTGAAAGAGATGCTCGAGGAGGAGGGGTACGCCGTCGTCGGTGAGGCCGGGGACGGGCAGACGGCCGTGGAGCTGGCGCGCGAGCACCGGCCCGACCTCGTCATCCTCGACGTGAAGATGCCCGTGCTGGACGGGATCTCCGCCGCCGAGAAGATCGCGGAGGAGTCCATCGCGCCCGTGCTGATGCTGACCGCGTTCTCGCAGCGCGACCTGGTCGAGCGGGCCCGTGACGCCGGGGCCATGGCATACCTGGTGAAGCCGTTCAGCAAGAGCGACGTCGTGCCCGCCATCGAGATGGCGGTCTCCCGGTTCGCCGAGCTGAAGGCGCTGGAGAAGGAGGTCGCCGACCTCTCGCTCCGGCTGGAGACCCGCAAGCTGGTGGACCGGGCCAAGAGCATCCTGCAGACCCAGTACGGGCTCAGTGAGCCGGCCGCGTTCCGCTGGATCCAGAAGACCTCGATGGACCGTCGTATGTCCATGCAGCAGGTCGCGGAGGCGGTCATCGAGGACGCCGAGGAGAAGAAGCAGCAGCAGGACGCCGCCAAGGGGCAGTAAGAGCCCCGGACAGCATGCGTGAGGCCCGTCTCCCCCCGAGGGGAGACGGGCCTCACGGCATGGAGGGGGCGGGGGTCAGTCCTCGCCGAGGTAGGCCTTGCGGACGTCCTCGTTGTGCAGGAGGTCCTGGCCGGTGCCGGAGAGCACGATCTTGCCGATCTCCATCACGTGGGCCTGGTCGGCCAGGGAGAGCGCGGCCTGGGCGTTCTGCTCGACGAGCAGGATGGTGGTGCCGGTGGCCTTGAGCTCGGCGATGGTCGCCATGATCTTCTGCATCATGAGCGGGGACAGGCCCATGGAGGGCTCGTCCAGCATGAGCAGCTTGGGCTGGCACATGAGGGCGCGGCCCATGGCGAGCATCTGCTGCTCGCCGCCGGAGAGGGTGCCGGCGGCCTGCTTGCGGCGCTCTCCCAGGATGGGGAAGAGGTCGTAGGCGCGCTGGATGTCCTTCTCGATGCCGTCCTTGTCGGTGCGCAGGAAGGCGCCGAGCTGGAGGTTTTCGGCGATCGTCAGCCGGGGGAAGATGTGGCGTCCCTCGGGGGAGTGGGCCAGCTTCATGGAGACGATCTTGTGGGCGGGGACGCCGACGAGGGGTTTGCCGTCGAAGGTGATGCTGCCCGAGGTGGGCTTGAGGAGCCCGGAGAGGGTGCGCAGGGTGGTGGTCTTGCCGGCGCCGTTGGTGCCGACGAGGCAGACGATTTCGCCTTCGTTGACTTCGAAGGAGATGCCCTTGACGGCTTCGATCTTGCCGTAGGCGACTTTGAGGTCTTCGACCTTGAGCAGTGTGGTCACTTGGCCTCTCCTTCCGTGGTGCTGGTGGTGCTGTCCGAGGCGGGCTCGGTCTCGGTGTCCGCCGCGGTGTCGGTGTCCGCTTCCGCTTCCGAGGCTTCCGCTTCGGCGTGGGCTTCGGCGGCTTCGACCTCGGCGACTTCCTCGTCGCCGGGGGCGCCCTCGAAGGGGGTGCCGAGGTAGGCGGCGATGACGCGTTCGTCGCCCTGGACTTCGGCGGCGGTGCCTTCGATGAGCTTTTCGCCCTGGACGAGGCAGGCGACGCGGTCGCAGAGGTTGAAGATGAAGCGCATGTCGTGCTCGATGACGAGGACGGCGATGCCCATGTCGCGGATGGCGAAGATGAGTTCTTCGGCGGCGCGGGTTTCCTGGGGGTTCATGCCGGCGGTGGGCTCGTCCAGGAGGATGAGGCCGGGGTCGCTGGCGAGGGCGCGGGCGATTTCGAGCTTGCGCTGTTCGCCGTAGGGGAGGTTCTTGGCGAGGTGGCCGGCCTTGTGCTGGAGGCCGATGAACTCGAGGAGTTCCATGGCGCGTGCTTCGCTGGCGGCTTCGGCCTTCTTGAAGCCGGGGCCGCGCAGGAGTGCGGACCAGAGGCCTTCCCTGGTGCGGGTGTGGCGTCCGACGAGGACGTTCTCCAGCACGGTCATGTTGTGGAAGAGCCGGATGTTCTGGAAGGTGCGGGCGACGCCTGCTGCGGTGACCTTGTGGGGTGTGGGCGGCAGGACGGTGCCCTTGTAGCTGACGGTTCCCTCGGTGGGGACGTACAGCCCAGTGAGGCAGTTGAAGAAGGTGGTCTTGCCGGCGCCGTTGGGGCCGATGAGTCCGACGATCTCGCCTGCGTTGACCTTGAGGTCGACGCCCTTGACGGCGGTGAGGCCGCCGAAGCGCATGGTGACGCCGCTGGCTTCGAGGACGGTGGTCGCCGTGGTGGTGTCTGTCGTGGTCATGATGTTCACGCCCCCGCCTTGGCGGTGGCCAGGTCCGTGGGGGCCTGGTCAGTCGTCTCTTCGTCGTGGTACTCGAGCTGCGCGCGCTTGTTGGCGATGAGGCCTTCGGGGCGGAAGCGCATGAGGAGGATGAGGGCGATGCCGAAGGCGAGGAGCTGGTAGTCCTGGAGGAAGGCCAGCTTCGCCGGGATGAGGAAGAGGAGTGCGGCGCCGAGGATGGGGCCGCGGATGGTGCCCATGCCGCCGAGGATGACGGCGGCGAGGAGGAACGCGGAGTTCGGCGGGACGGGTCCGGCGAAGACGTAGTTCTCGGGGACGACGGTGCTGTTGACGTGTGCCTGGACGGTGCCGGCGAGGCCGGCGAGGGTGGCGCCGAGGGCGAAGGCGATGAGCTTGACCTTGAAGCCGTTGATGCCCATGGCTTCGGCGGCGGTTTCGTCTTCGCGGATGGCGACCCAGGCGCGGCCGATGCGGCTGTTGCCGGCGCGGGCGAAGACCAGGACGACGAGGGCCATGACGAGCAGCATCAGGAAGTAGTAGTTGGCGTAGGCGCCGAGGGTGATGCCGCCGATGTCGTGGGATTCCCCGAAGTTCCACCCGAGGATTTCGAGGTGGGGGATGTTGGGGATGCCGTTGGGGCCGTTGGTGATGTCGGGGCCGGAGTCGCCGTCGAGGTTGCCCATGGCGATGCGGAAGATTTCTCCGAAGCCGAGGGTGACGATGGCGAGGTAGTCGCCGCGCAGGCGCAGGGTGGGTGCGCCGATGACCACGCCGAAGATGAGTGAGGCGAGGGCGCCGACGATCATTGCCGCCCAGAAGGGGAGGCGGATGTCGAAGGCGGAGGCGGTGCTTCCGGAGACGAGGGCGGCGGTGTAGGCGCCGACGCCGAGGAAGGCGACGTAGCCGAGGTCGAGGAGGCCGGCGAGGCCGACGACGACGTTGAGGCCGAGGGCGACGGTCGCGAAGATCAGGATGTTGACCGCGATGAGGGTGTAGGTGTCGCCGCTCTGCTGGATGAAGGGGAAGGCGATCGCGGCGGCCGCGGTTCCGATGAGGGTGACCTGGCGGTTGTTCGCGGTGATGGTGCTGAAGCGGTCGAGGAGACCGGACTTGAGCAGGGCGAAGGCCGCGAAGCCGATGATGATCAGGTAGGTGACGAAGAGCTGCGGTTCTTTGTCATCGGTGTCGATGCCGAAGGTGATGACGTAGAGGCCGAGGGCGAAGACGCCGGTGATGAGGAGGATCTCGGCCCAGGAGGGCAGCTTCTTGGCGGGGGCGGCCTTGTGGCTGTCGTCGGGGAGCTTGTACGCGGCGAGGGCCGGGATGAGCGAGCCGACGAGGGCGACGTAGGCGCCGGGTTCGAGGTGGACGAAGCCGCCGAGGACCCAGGCGATGGCGATGACGGTGAACCAGGTGCCGGCGAGGGTGCCGAGCGCGAGGATCCAGACGGGCTTGCGGGCGCCGGTGGGGGTGAGCCAGCGCAGGCCCTTGATGCCGAGTGCGGAAAGCGCGAAGGCGGCGGTGAGGAGTCCGGCGACGAGGCTGAGGGTCTGGATGGGGGCCGGGCTGCCGTAGTAGGTCAGGTTGCCGGGGAAGTCCGGGGTCCAGGTCCAGGCGAGGAAGGCGGAGACGATGGTGATGATGCTGCCGCCGATGACCGCGTAGAGGAGCGCGGCGGGGGCGGGGCCCTGCTTCGCGGGGGCGGTCTGCGGGGTGGTGTTGGTGGTCATGGTTCTCACGCCCGATCCGCGACGCGCTCGCCGAGCAGGCCTTGTGGCCGCACGAGGAGGACGACGATGAGGAGTACGAACGCCCAGACGTTGGACCAGGCTCCACCGCCGAGCTGCTGCATGCCGGGGATCTCTTCGATGTAGGCGATCGAGAGGGCCTCGGCGAGGCCGAGGACGACGCCGCCGACCATGGCGCCGTAGATGTTGCCGATGCCGCCGAGGACGGCTGCGGTGAAGGCCTTGAGGCCGAGGATGAAGCCCATTTCGAAGTTGATCTGGCCCTTGTCGAGGCCGTAGGCGACGGCTGCGACGGCGGCGAACGCGGCACCGATGGCGAAGGCCATGACGATGATGCGGTCGGTGTTGATGCCCATGAGCTTGGCGGTGTCGGGGTCCTGGGCGGTGGCCTGCATGGCGCGGCCGCTGCGGCTCTTGGAGACGAAGACGCCGAGGGCGAGCATGCAGAGCGGGGCGAGGATGAGGACGAAGGCGTCCGCGCGCTGGATGGCGAGGCTGTCGGTGATCTTGAAGGCGGCTCCCTTGAATTCGGGGAAGCTGACTGCCTTCTTGGCGTCCGGGTAGAACTGCCAGACGAGCTGCTGGAGCGCGATCGAGAGGCCGATTGCGGTGATGAGCGGGGCGAGCCGCGGGGCGCTGCGCAGGGGGCGGTACGCGAAGCGTTCCGCTGCGGTGGCCACGGCGACGGAGGCGAGTGCGCCTCCGACGATCATGACGGGTATCGCGATCAGCAGGGAAGTGCCGGTCGGGAGGGCGGTGTAGGCGGTGAGCGCGCCGAAGCCGCCGATCATGAAGATCTCGCCGTGGGCGAAGTTGATGAGCTGGACGATGCCGTAGACCATGGTGTACCCGATGGCGATGAGGCCGTAAAGGGCACCGAGGGCAAGGCCGTTGGCCAGCTGTTGCGGCAGTTCGTGCACCGCAGGGCCTCCGATGAGCGTGTCGGATAAGACTCCGCGCGAGGGCGCGGTTTGCGCCCTCGCGCGGCTGGTTCTTTTGTTGCGGGTCAGGCCGTTGGTCGGGACGGTTCGGCCTGGTGGTTCGGTGTTACGGGATTACTGGTTGAACGTGTCGCTCTTGACGTCGACCCACTTGCCGCCTTCGACCTTGTAGACCGTGAGCTGCTTGTTGGTGGTGTCGCCGTACTGGTCGAAGGCGACCTTGCCGGTGACGCCTTCGAAGGAGACCTTGCCGAGGGCCTCGACGACCTTGGCGCGGGCGTCGGCGGGGAGCTTGCCGTTGTTGGCGGCGACGGCGGCCTTGACGGCCTGGATGACGGCCCAGCCGGCGTCGTAGGAGTAGCCACCGTAGGCGGCGTAGGGGTCCTTGTAGTTGGCGGCCTTGTAGTCCTCGATGAACTTCTTGGCGGTGTCCAGCTTCTCGACCGGGTAGCCGATGGAGGTGGAGAGGTCGCCTTCGTTGGCCTCGCCGGAGGCGCTGATGAAGGCCGGGTCCTGGATGCCGTCGCCGCCCATGAGCGGGATGTTGGCGCCGGTCTTCTTGATCTGGTCGGCGAGGAGGCCGCCCTCGGGGTACTGGCCGCCGAAGTAGACGGAGTCGGCGCCGGAGGACTTGACCTTGTCGGCGGTGGAGGAGAAGTCGGTCTCCTTCACGGTGACGTGGTCGGTGCCGACGACCTCGCCGCCGAGCTTCTTGAACTCGTCGGAGAAGATCGCGGCGAGGCCGGCGCCGTAGGTCTGCTTGTCGTCGACGACGAAGACCTTCTTCTTGCCGGCGTCCTTGAAGAGGTACTGGGCGGCGAACTTGCCCTGGACCACGTCGGTGGCGGCGGTGCGGAAGTAGGTGTCGAAGGGGCGCTTGTACTCGCCCTTGCCCCAGTTGTCGCCCTGGCTGAGCGAGGGGTTGGTGTTGGCGGGGGAGACCTGGGCCAGCTTGGCGGAGGCGAAGACGCCCTGCATCTGCTGGGCGACGCCGGAGTTCAGCGGGCCGACGACGCCGATGACGTCCTTGTTGCCGACGAGCTTGGTGGCGTTGGCCTGGCCGGAGGCGGGGACGGCCTGGTCGTCGAGGGCTTCGACCTTGAACTCGATGCCGGGGACTTCGTTGTTCTTGTTGGCCGTCTTGGCCGCGAGGTCCACGGAGTTCTTGATGCCCTGGCCGAGCGCGGAGAGCGAGCCGGTGAGGGGGGCGTCGACGCCGATGACGACGACGGTCTTCTTGCCGTCGCTGTTGTCCTTCGAGCCTCCGTCGCGCGATCCGCAAGCGGTGAGGGTCAGTGCTCCCGTGGTGATCACGGTGGTGAGGACGAGCAAAGAACGGTGTCGCACGATTCTTCCTTTCCCTGGCGCGGCGTCCTCTGTCGAGGTGCCGGTAGGTCGCCGGGCCGCACTGGGAGGTCCACGGCCGTGCTGAGTCGCGCCCATCGGCGCGGTGACTGGCCGTGACTCTAGGCCCGAGGTGGCGAGCGCGGGGAGCGGGGAAAGGATGATGTGACGCTCTTGTTATGCCAAGGGCAAGAATGTGTGGTGGGAGTGCGGACAGATCGGACTTTTGGTGACGGTGGGGAATGTCCGCATCCTGAGAAATAGCTGCTCCCCTAAGGGGCTTGAGGCCTTCATGCACCTGTCTTTGATCAAATTCAGCCGGATGTGGCAGTGCGTGGCCGAAACAATCCGTCGGGTGGCCATTCCCCAGGGAAAAAGGGGATTCGGTACGGCATATCCATTACGTAGAGTAACGAAAGAGGATGATCCACTTCGCCCGAATGGATCTTGCTCGCGCGGCCGAAGGGCCTGCGACCTGCGGTTCGACCGTACGGGGGGAGGTGCCCGGAAGCCGGACAGCGGGCCCGGGAATCCGGTGACCCGGGTCACTTCGGGGGCCGCCAGTTCTCGGAGCTCCACGTCGCCCCGTTCTGCTCGGCGCAACGCTGGGCCACGAGCCGGTCGATGAGCTCAAGTGCCTTGTCGCGCCCGGCAGTTCGCTCCTCGGCGCGGCCGGCGGCGACCGCCTCCTCGTGGATCGCGTACTGGTCGTTGGAGAGCCCCTTCTGCTCCCAGTCCAGACCGGACCATTTGGTGCCCATGAGGGTCTCCTTGGCCCAGTAGGACACCAGGGCCGTGCAGACCTGGGCGGGCGAGGAGGGGCTCGGGGCCGGGCTCTCGGAAGCGGCCCCGTGCGGTGGGGCGGAAGGTGAGCATCCGGTCAGGGTGAGCGCCGCGAGCAGGGTGGTGGCGGCGTACCGGACCGTGGAGCGTGGCGGGGTCCCCATGAAGGGAAGGTAGGCCGTCACCATCGGTGACACAACAGATGTGCGGGCACAGGGTGCGGACTGGCGGATTCCGGGCGGGTGGGACCCGGCACGCGCCCAGGCCCCGTGACGCACCCGGCCCCGCCCCGCGCGGGCGGGACGGGGCCGGGCGGGCCTTCGGCGGCGGGGTCAGGCGCCGGCCGCGGACGGGTCGGCGTCGCGCAGGAGGCAGGTCAGGCGGGCGGTGCACACGCGGCGCTCCTGCTCGTCGCTGATGACGACCTCGTAGGTGGCGGTGGAGCGGCCCCGGTGCACGGGGGTGGCGACGCCGGTGACCTGGCCGGAGCGCACGCCCCGGTGGTGGGTGCAGTTCAGGTCGACGCCGACGGCGACCTTGGTGATGCCGCCGTGCATCATCGCGCCGACCGAGCCGAGGGTCTCGGCCAGTACGGCGGAGGCCCCGCCGTGCAGCAGCCCGTAGGGCTGGGTGTTGCCCTCGACGGGCATCGTGGCCACGACCCGCTCGGCCGAGGCCTCCAGGATCCGTATGTCCATGCGCTGCCCCAGGGCGCCCGCCGAGAACAGGGCGGGCAGGTCGATGCCCAGGGCCGCGTACTCGTCGAGTACCTCCTGCGGGAACTTCACTGCGTGCTGCTCGCCCATGGGCCGGCTCCGTTCGTCAACGCTCGTTAACCATTGTGTCCTGGGCCGTTCTATCAGGCCGGTTCGAAGCGGATGACGACGGACTTGCTCGCGGGGGTGTTGCTGGTGTCCGCGGTGGAGTCGAGCGGGACCAGCACGTTGGTCTCGGGGTAGTAGGCGGCGGCGCAGCCGCGGGCGGTCGGGTAGTGCACGACGCGGAAGCCGGGCGCGCGCCGCTCGACGCCGTCCTTCCACTCGCTCACCAGGTCCGTGTAGGAGCCGTCGGCCAGCCCCAGCTCGGCGGCGTCCTCGGGGTTGACCATGACGACGCGGCGGCCGCCGGTGATCCCGCGGTAGCGGTCGTCGAGGCCGTAGATGGTGGTGTTGTACTGGTCGTGGCTGCGCAGGGTCTGCAGGAGCAGCCGCCCCGCCGGGACCTGCGGGTACTCGACGGGCGCGGCGGTGAAGTTCGCCTTGCCGGTCTTGGTGGGGAAGCGGCGCTCGTCGCGCGGGGCGTGCGGGAGCCGGAAGCCGCCGGGGTGGGCGACCTTGGTGTTGAAGTCCTCGAAGCCGGGGACGACGCGGGAGATGCGGTCGCGGATGGTGCCGTAGTCCCGCTCGAACTCCTCCCACGGGGTTCTCGAGGTGTCACCGAGGACCGCGCGCGCCATGCGGGCCACGATGGCGGGCTCGGAGAGCAGGTGGGGCGAGGCCGGGGCGAGGTTGCCGCGGGAGGCGTGGACCATGCCCATGGAGTCCTCGACGGTGACGAACTGCTTGCCGCCGGCCTGGACGTCCTTGTCGGTGCGGCCGAGGGTGGGCAGGATCAGGGCGCGCCGGCCGGTGACCGCGTGGGAGCGGTTGAGCTTGGTGGACACGTGCACGGTCAGGGAGGCGCGGCGGATCGCGGCTTCGGTGACCTCGGTGTCGGGGGTGGCGCCGACGAAGTTGCCGCCCATGGCGAAGAGGACCTTGGCCTTGCCGTCGCGCAGGGCCTGGATGGAGCGGACCACGTCGAAGCCGTGCTCGCGGGGCGAGGTGATGCCGAATTCCTTGTCGAGGGCGTCGAGGAAGGCCGGTGCCGGGCGTTCGAAGATCCCCATGGTGCGGTCGCCCTGGACGTTGGAGTGGCCGCGGACGGGGCAGACGCCCGCTCCGGGGCGGCCGATGTTGCCGCGCAGCAGGAGGAGGTTGACGACCTCGCGGATGGTGGCGACGGCGTGCTTGTGCTGGGTCAGGCCCATGGCCCAGCAGACGATGGTGCGCTCCGAGGCGAGGATCATGGCGAGGGCGCGCTCGATCTCGGGCCGGGTGAGCCCGGTGGCGGTGAGGGTCTCGGCCCAGTCCGTCTCCTTGGCGGCGGCGGCGAACTCCTCGTAGCCGTGGGTGTGTTCGCGGATGAAGGCCTCGTCGGTGGCGCCGCCCGCCTCGATGACCAGCTTGTTCAGGAGCCGGAAGAGGGCCTGGTCGCCGCCGATGCGGATCTGGAGGAAGAGGTCGTTGAGGGGGGTGCCCTTGAGCATGCCGAGCGGGGTCTGCGGGTTCTTGAACCGCTCCATGCCGGCCTCGGGCAGCGGATTCACCGAGATGATCTTCGCGCCTGCGGATTTGGCCTGCTCCAGGGCGGAGAGCATGCGCGGATGGTTCGTTCCGGGGTTCTGGCCGGCGACGATGATCAGGTCGGCCTGGTGGAGGTCTTCGAGGGAGACACTGCCCTTGCCGATGCCGATGGTCTCGTTCAGGGCGGAGCCCGAGGACTCGTGGCACATGTTGGAGCAGTCGGGCAGGTTGTTGGTGCCGAATTCGCGGGCGAAGAGCTGGAAGAGGAACGCGGCCTCGTTGCTGGTGCGGCCGGAGGTGTAGAAGAGGGCCTCGTCGGGGGAGGCGAGGGCGCGCAGTTCCTCCGCGATGATCGCGAAGGCCCGCTCCCAGGTGACGGCCTCGTACCGGTCGGAGCCCTCCGCCAGGTACATCGGCTCGGTGATCCGGCCCTGCTGCCCCAGCCAGTAGCCGGAGCGGGTGGCCAGGTCGGGCAGGGGGTGCGCGGCGAAGAACCCGGGGGTGACCCGGCGCAGGGTGGCCTCCTCCGCGACGGCCTTGGCGCCGTTCTCGCAGAATTCGGCGGTGTGCCGCTTGTCGCCCTCGGGCCAGGCGCAGCCGGGGCAGTCGAAGCCGTCCTTCTGGTTGACCTTGAGCAGGGTGCGGGCGGTGCGGGCCAGGCCCATCTGCTGCTGCGCGATCTTCAGGGTGTGGCCGATCGCGGGCAGTCCGGCGGCCGCGTGCTTGGGCGGCGCGACCTGCGGCGCGTCCTGTACCGGATCACCTACGGGCGGCTTGGCGGCCATGTCGCTCCCCTTTGAGCAGTCTTCGCGTACTCATCTCGTACACATCCGATCCTGTCACGCTCCGCCGACATCGCCGACGCCGGAATTGTCAGCGGGGGCGCCTAGGATCGGGGGCGTGGCAGATTCAGCATCGAAGAAGACCGACCAGACGACCGCAGCGGACCGCCCCCGCCTGATGCTCATGGACGGGCACTCCCTGGCGTACCGGGCGTTCTTCGCGCTGCCCGCGGAGAACTTCACGACCGCGACCGGCCAGCCGACCAACGCCATCTACGGCTTCGCGTCGATGCTGGCGAACACGCTGCGCGACGAGGCGCCCACGCACTTCGCGGTGGCGTTCGACGTGTCCCGCAAGACGTGGCGCTCGACGGAGTTCCCCGAGTACAAGGCGAACCGCTCCAAGACCCCCGACGAGTTCAAGGGGCAGGTCGAGCTGATCGGCGAGCTCCTCGACGCGATGCACGTGCCGCGTTTCGCGGTCGACGGCTTCGAGGCCGATGACGTGATCGCGACGCTCGCGACGCAGGCGGAGGCCCTGGGCTTCGAGGTGCTGATCGTCACCGGCGACCGCGACTCCTTCCAGCTCGTCTCGGAGCACACCACCGTGCTCTACCCGACCAAGGGCGTCTCGGAGCTGACGCGTTTCACGCCGGAGAAGGTCGAGGAGAAGTACGGGCTGACCCCCCAGCAGTACCCGGACTTCGCGGCGCTGCGCGGCGACCCGTCCGACAACCTCCCCGGCATCCCGGGCGTCGGCGAGAAGACCGCCGCGAAGTGGATCACCCAGTTCGGGTCGTTCGCGGAGCTCGTGGAGCGCGCCGAGGAGGTCAAGGGCAAGGCCGGGCAGAACTTCCGGGACCACCTGGAGGCCGTCAAGCTCAACCGCGTGCTGACCGAGATGGTCAAGGACGTGGAGCTGCCCAAGGCGCCGGCCGACCTGGCCCGCCTCCCGTACGACCGGTCCGCGGTGACCGGGGTGCTGGATGTGCTGGAGATCCGCAACGCCTCGCTGCGGGAGCGGCTGCTGGCCGTGGATCCGGGCGCGGCCGAGGTGGAGGCGCCGGCCCCCGTCGCGGCGGGCGTGGAGCTGGACGGCTCCGTGCTGGGCGCGGGCGAGCTCGCGCCGTGGCTGGAGGCGCACGCGGGAGCGCAGCTGGGCGTGGCGACCGTCGACAGCTGGGCGCTGGGCCAGGGCAACATCAGCGAGATCGCGCTGGCCTCGGCCGGCGGCGCGGCCGCCTGGTTCGAGCCCTCCGAGCTGGACGAGGCCGACGAGCGGGCCTTCGCGGCCTGGGCGGCGGATGCGGCGAAGCCGAAGGTCGTGCACAACGCCAAGGGCCTGATGCGGGTCTTCCCCGAGCACGGCTGGAGCCTCGCCGGCGTCACCATGGACACGGCGCTCGCCGCCTACCTGGTCAAGCCGGGCCGCCGGTCCTTCGCGCTGGACGTGCTGTCCAACGAGTACCTGCACCGGGAGCTCGCTCCCGCCGCCGCCGACGGCCAGCTGGCCTTCGGTGCCGACGACACGGCCGAGGCGGAGGCGCTGATGGCGCAGGCCCGCGCGGTCCTGGACCTCGGCGAGGCCTTCACCGGGAAGCTCGCCGAGGTGGGCGCCACCGAGCTGCTCCACGACATGGAGCTGCCGACCTCCGAGCTGCTCGCCCGGATGGAGCGGGCCGGCATCGGCGCCGACCGCGATCACCTGGAGGCCATGGAGCAGCAGTTCGCCGGGGCGGTCCAGCAGGCGGTGAAGGAGGCGCACGCGGCGGTCGGCCACGAGTTCAACCTCGGCTCGCCCAAGCAGCTCCAGGAGGTGTTCTTCGGCGAGCTGGACCTGCCGAAGACGAAGAAGACCAAGACCGGCTACACCACGGACGCCGACGCGCTGGCCTGGCTGGCCACGCAGACCGACCACGAACTGCCGGTGATCATGCTGCGTCACCGGGAGCAGGCCAAGCTGCGCGTCACCGTCGAGGGCCTGGTCAAGACCATCGCCGCCGACGGCCGGGTGCACACCAGCTTCAGCCAGACCGTCGCCGCGACCGGCCGCCTGTCCTCCACCGACCCCAACCTGCAGAACGTGCCGGTGCGCACCGACGAGGGCCGGGCGATCCGCCGCGGCTTCGTCGTCGGCGAGGGCTTCGAGTCCCTGATGACCGCCGACTACAGCCAGATCGAGCTGCGCGTCATGGCCCACCTCTCCGAGGACGAGGGCCTGATCGAGGCGTTCCTGTCCGGGGAGGACCTGCACACCACCGTCGCCTCGCAGGTGTTCGGGGTGGAGCGGTCCGCCGTGGATGCAGAGATGCGCCGCAAGATCAAGGCCATGTCCTACGGCCTCGCGTACGGGCTCTCCGCCTTCGGTCTCGCCCAGCAGCTGAGCATCGAGCCCGCCGAGGCGCGCGGCCTGATGGAGACCTACTTCGAGCGGTTCGGCGGAGTACGGGACTACCTGCGCCGCGTCGTCGACGAGGCCCGGGCCACCGGGTACACGGCCACGGTCTTCGGCCGCCGCCGCTACCTGCCGGACCTCAACAGCGACAACCGCCAGCGCCGTGAGGCCGCCGAGCGGATGGCGCTCAACGCCCCGATCCAGGGCACCGCCGCCGACATCGTCAAGGTCGCGATGCTGCGCGTGGACAAGGCGATCACGGAGGCCGGGCTGAAGTCGCGGATGCTGCTCCAGGTCCACGACGAAATCGTGCTGGAGATCGCCCCGGGCGAGCGGAAGAAGGTGGAGGAGCTGGTGCGCCGCGAGATGGGCGCCGCCGTCGAGCTCCGCGCCCCGCTGGACGTGTCCGTGGGCGTCGGCCCCGACTGGGAGTCCGCCGCGCACTGATCCCCGTACGACGGCCCGGTCGGCGCCCGTCCCCGCTAGGCGGTGGGGACGGGCGTTCGCGTGTCCTCGTCCGTACGGTCCCGGTCCCCGTGCCGGGTGCGGTCGCCGCGGTGCCGGAGCCGGAAGAGGACCCCGTACAGCAGCAGGCCGACGCACAGGCCGCCGCCCGCGCCGAAGCAGACCGTCGGGATGATGTCGAGCGGCGTACGGATCCGGTCGAAGAAGGTGAAGAAGCGGAGCACCCGCAGCGTGATCCCGACCGCCACGCACACCCCGATCAGGGCGAGCGCGCCCCAGACCTCCGCACGGCCGAGCGCCGGCACGGACGCGGGGGCCGGTGCGGCGGGCAGCCGGCGCAGGCCGGTCACCGTGAACCAGAGCAGGACGCAGGCGGCGAGCACCGAAGTGCCGTACTGCAGGTAAAGGTAGGGCGGCAGGCCGAAGGCGAGCGGCTCGCCGAGCTCCGGCCACGTGTGCGTCCCGAAGCGGTCGAGGTGCGTGAAGCTGTCCCACACCACGTGCGTGAGGGAGCCGGTGACCGCCGAGAGGCAGAACCAGAGGGCGAGGGCGGGCGGTTGCCGCCGACGCCAGTCCTCGCCCCGCACGAAGGCGTGGACCCGGCCCTGCCCGCGGCGCGGCAGGAGCGCGATCAGCGGCTCGCGCAGCAGCAGCCAGCACGCCACGAGGACCGCGGTCAGTGCGGCGTCCACGGTCAGCACCCCCGGCAGCGAGTGCGTGAAGGTGCCGTACCGCTTGACGCCCGGGACCACCGTGGCCGCGAAGTAGAAGGTGTCCGGCGCGAACGACCCCAGTACCAGCGCGGAGGCCACCAGCGGCCCCCGGGCGCGCCCGGTCCGGCCGATGGCCGGAAGCACGGCGGCCGCGTGGCTGAGAGTGAACGGCATCGTGCGTCTCCTCGATCCCAGTGGTCCCGCCAGTATGCGTGACCTGCGCAGGACGTGGGGATGTGGTGAATTCCCGAACGCGATGCGTGCCCTGTGAAGGGAGTTGACGTAGGGTCACGCGCACGTCGAGGGGGAGGGGCCCGGCTCATGTCGGCTCGAATATTCGGACGCAGGCTGCGCAGGGGCGGGGCGGCCGCCCTCGTCTCCGCTCTGGTGGTCGCCGCGGTGACCGCCTCCCAGGGCCCGGCCGCCGGCCGTGCGGACCGGGTCGCGGCGGCCGGGGAGGGTGCGCGGCCGCTTCCCGCGAACGCGAGCGGAGGGGACTCCTCCTACTTCACCGAACTGCCGCCCCTGGTCAGCCCCGCACCGCCGGCCGTGCCGGTCACGCCCGAGGACGGGGCCGCCGCGCCGAACGCGCCCGCCGGGCAGGCGGCGGCCGTGACCGGGGAAGGCGCCTCCACGGGGACGGCGGCGCAGGGGATCCCGGCGAGCGTGCTCGCGGCGTACCTGCGCGCGGAGAAGACGGTGGGGGAGGGCGATCCCGGATGCGGGCTGCGCTGGCAACTCCTCGCCGCGATCGGCAAGGTGGAGTCCGGGCAGGCGCGAGGCGGCAGCGTGGACACGGCCGGAACGACGCTGCGGCCCATCCTGGGGCCCGTGCTCGACGGCAACGGCTTCGCGAACATCCCCGACACGGACGGCGGGGCGTACGACGGCGACGCCAGGTACGACCGGGCGGTGGGGCCGATGCAGTTCATCCCCTCCACGTGGGCCGCATGGGGCCAGGACGCGGACGGCGACGGGCGGCGCAACCCGAACAACGTGTACGACGCGGCCCTCGCGGCCGGGCGCTACCTGTGCGCGGGGACCCGGAACCTCCGGGTGGACGCGGACCTGGACCGGGCCGTGCTCTCCTACAACCAGTCCGCGGAGTACCTGCGGACGGTGCGGTCCTGGTTCACGTACTACCTCCAGGGGGCGCACGGGGTCCCGGACACGGGCGGCACAGGCGCGGTCACACCGGCACCGACCCGCCCGACCCCGGCACCGACCCGCCCGACCCCGACCCCGACGCCGTCGCCCACGCCCACCCCGACGCCGAGCCCGACTCCGGCGCCGACGCCGTCGCCCACGCCCACCCCGACGCCGACCCCCACGCCCACCCCGACGCCGAGCCCCACGCCGACGCCGAGCCCCACGCCGACGCCGTCGCCCACCCCCACACCGAAGCCGAGCCCCACGCCCACCCCGACGCCGAGTCCGACCCCGACCCCGACGCCGAGTCCCAAGCCCACGGCCGCGCCCGGCCCCCGCCCCACTCCGACGGCGGCGCCGAAGCCCAGGCCGTCCGCATCGCCCGCCCCCGCGCCGGAGGCGACCACCGCGGGGGAAACCCCGTAGTCAAACGGTTCTCATCTCGCGTCCGCATTGCTACGGTGCCTCCGCCCTGACGCCCTATCAGATTCCGGAGGCCCGGCATGCGCGCATTCATCGCCGCCGCCGGCGGGCTCGTCCTCGCGGTGCTCCTCGTCCTCGCCATCACGGCGTTCGGGGCGCCCGAAGGCAAGACCTCGCCCAAGCCCCTGCTCACCACCGCGCCCGCCGCGCCCGGAAAGTAGAGGAGGCCCGGCGATGCGACGCAGAGCGAGCCTCGTCCTGCTGGCACTGGCCGTCTTCTTCGCGGCCCTCGCGCCGCTGCTGCGCTGGTACGCGTACCCGCGGCTCGCGAAGATCCCGCCGAACCAGTACCAGGAGGTGGTCCTGGAGGCGAAGGACGCCACCCTCCTCGACTACTTCAACGGCATGCAGCCCAAGAAGGTCGACAAGGTCACGATCGTCCAGACCCTCAAGGGCAACGTGGAGGCGTCGAAGGAGATCGAGGCCAGCGCCGGCAAGGACGTCGTCGTCTGGGACACGCTGACCCACATCATCGACCCCGACGGGAAGATGGTCTCCCAGATCCCCGAGCGCTACATCTTCGACGCGCACACCCAGGACCCGGTGCACGCCACGGGCGAGATGGTCGACGGGGACGCCGTCAAACGCGAGGGCATCGAGTTCAAGTGGCCGTTCTTCACCGAGCCGCGCGACTACCTCTACTTCGACGCGCAGACCCGTACCTCCTCGCCGATCCACTACGTCGGACCCCGCAAGTTCAAGGGCATGGACGTCTACTACTTCGAGCAGACCGTCCCCTGGACCAAGGTGCCCATGCCGAAGAAGATGCCGATCGAGGGCATCGACCCGGCGACGATCGAGGCGACCACCGGCACCACCCTCTGGTACACGACGAAGGCGATGTTCTGGGTCGACCCGGTGACCGGGGCGCCCGTCAACGCCGAGCAGGAGATCCAGCAGGAGATGCGCGGCGGGATCGCGGCCGGCGGCCCCGACGGCAAGCTCACCGCGTTCGCCGGGCACGTGAAGATGCGCGAGGACTACAGCGACTACACCGTCGACCTGGTCAAGTCGAACCGTACGAAGGTCCTCGCGCTGCACACCTACGCGCCGATCGGCCTGGCCGCCGGTGGGCTGGCGCTCCTGGGGGTGGCGCTGTGGCTGGAGGCGCGCGGGCGGCGGCGGCCGGGGGCGGGACCGGAGGAGCTCAGCGCTGCCTGAGGCGGGCGCTGGTGTGCCGGGTCGGCTCGGCGGTGGCCGGGTCCTCCGGCCAGGGGTGCTTGGGATAGCGGCCGCGCAGCTCGGCGCGGACGGCCCGGTAGCCGCCCTGCCAGAAGGAGGCGAGGTCGGCGGTGACGGCGGCGGGGCGGCCGGCGGGCGAGAGGAGATGGACGAGTACGGGTACCCCCGCCACCCGGGGGGTCTCGGCCAGCCCGAACAGCTCCTGGAGCTTCACGGCGAGCACCGGCTGCCCGTGCTCGGCGGAGTAGTCCACCCGGATCCGGGAGCCGCTGGGCACCTCCAGCCGTTCGGGAGCCAGCTCGTCCAGCCGGGCGGCCTCGCCGGTGGCCCAGGGCAGCAGCCGGTTCAGGGCCTGCCCGGCATCGATGCGGCCGAGGTCCGCGCGGCGGCGGGCCCGGGACAGCTCGGGCTCCAGCCAGTCGTCGGCGCGGTCCAGCAGGGCGGCGTCGTCCGCGACGTCGGGCCAGGCGCCGCCGAGGGTGCGGTGCAGGAAGGCGAGGCGGGCCCGGAGGGCCTGCGCGTCGGGGGACCAGCGCAGCAGGCCGAGGCCCTCGGTGCGGAGGCCGTCGAGCAGGGCGGCCCTCACGAGGGTTGGGTCGGGGGTGCGGAGGGGGCGTGCCGCGAGCTCGATCGCCCCCAGCCGGTCCGCTGCGCGGGCGACGAGGTCCCCGTTCTCCCAGTGCACCTCTTCGCCCCGGCTGCGCAGATGGGCGGCCGCGGCCAGGGCGGTGTCCTCGTCGATGACGGCGGCCAGTCGGACGCGGGCGGAGGCGGAGTGCGGGGCCCGGTCGGCGACGGCCACGGCCAGCCAGGGCGCGCGGCGCAGCGGTGACCCGTCTCCGAGCTCGGCGGCCGTGCCGTTGGCCATGAGGAAGGCCGCCTCGTTCTTGGCCCTGGCCACCCGCTCGGGGAACGCCAGGGCCGCCACGAGCCCGGCGGCGGCATCGTCGGAGATCTCCCCCACCCCGCCCCTTCCCGAAACCGTGGGCTCCGCCCCCGGACCCCCGCCGGGCTCTGCCCGGACCCGCGCCTCAAACGCCGGCGAGGCTGAAGTGGCGCCCTGCGCCATCCAGCCCTCCGGGCGGGCATCTCCACCCCCGCCGGGCGCGGCATATCCAGCCTCGCCGGCGTTTGAGGCGCGGGGGTACGGGGGCGGAGCCCCCGCGGGGTCCGGGGCGGAGCCGCCGGGAGCGGGGGCCGGGGGCGCGAGACCCGGTTTCGGGAAGGGGCGGGGTGGGGGAGAGCCCCGCGGGGTCACCGGCGGCACGCGCCAGGCGGCGGGCTTCCGCGCGCCAGCGGGACGCGTAGGGGTCGCCGCCCCGGAGGGCCCGGCGCCAGGCGGCGGCCAGGTCGTCCCCGTACTCCCGCGGCGGCTCCTCGCTGAGCAGCGCCACCACCTCCGCGGCCCGCCGCGTGCCGAGGGCCGCGGAGCCGTCCAGCAGGGCACGGGCCAGCCGCGGGTGCAGGCCCAGCCGGGCCATCCGCAGCCCCCGCCGCGTGGGACGGCCCGCGTCGTCCACCGCGGCCACGGCCCGCAGGACCTCCCGCGCCGCGGCCATCGCCCCGGCCGCCGGCGGGTCGAGCAGCGCCAGCCCGGAGGCGTCCGGGTCGCCCCAGCACGCGGCCTGCAGGGCGAACTGCGCCAGGTCGGCGATGCGGATCTCGGGGGAGGGGAAGGCGGGCAGGCGGGCGTCCTCCGCCTCCGTCCAGCAGCGGTACACCGCGCCCGGTGCCTCACGCCCGGCCCGCCCCGCCCGCTGGCGCCCGGCCGCGCGGGAGGCCCGTACGGTCGCCAGCGCGCCCAGCCCCCGCGCATGGTCCACGCGGGGCTCGCGGGCCAGCCCGGAGTCCACGACCACCCGCACGCCCGGCACGGTCAGGCTGGACTCGGCCACGGCGGTGGCGAGGATGACGCGCCGGTGCGCGGCCGGCGTCAGCGCCGCGTCCTGCACCGCCGCCGGGGCCCGGCCGTGGACCTGCAGCACCTCGGCGTCCACCCCGCCCAGCTGCCCGGCGACCCGGGCGATCTCCCCGACGCCGGGCAGGAAGCACAGGACATCGCCGGAACGTTCCGCCAGCGCCCGCCGCACCACGGCGGCCACGTGCGTCAGCTGCGCCGGATCCACCCGCATCCCGTGCGGAGGCCGCACCGGCCGGGCCGGCGGGGCCCAGACCGTCTCCACCGGGTGGGAGACCCCGGCGGCCTCCACCACCGGCGCACCGCCCGGACTGCCCTGACCAAGGAGGTGCGACCAGCCGGCCGCGTCGGTCGTCGCCGAAGCCGCCACCAGTCCCAGCTCCGGGCGCAGGGTTTCCCGTACGTCCAGGAGGAAGGCGGCGACCGTATCGGCGTCGAGGTGCCGCTCGTGGCACTCGTCCAGGACCACCAGGTCGACGCCGGACAGCTCCTGGTCCCGCTGGAGCCGCTGGAGGAGGACGCCGGTGGTGACCACCTCGACCACCGCCCCGGCGCCCACGACCCGCTCGCCGCGCACCGTGAAGCCCACCGAGTCGCCGACGGCCTCGCCCAGCAGCCATGCCATGCGCCGCGCCGCCGCCCGTGCCGCGATCCGCCGCGGCTCGGCCACCACGACCCGGCGCCGCGGCCCGCCGCCGACCAGCCCGGCCAGGAGCAGCGGCACCAGCGTGGTCTTGCCGGTGCCGGGCGGGGCGCAGAGCACGGCGGTGCCGTGGGCGTCCAGCGCCGAGACGAGCGCGGGCACGGCTTCCCGTACGGGGAGGGAGTCGAGGGCGGCCTGGCGGATCAAGGGATCAGTCCCTCTCGCACACGAAGATCGCGGTGCCCGGGATCAGGTTGCCGCGCAGCGGGGACCAGCCGCCCCACTCCTGGCTGTTCCACTCGGGCCACTCCGGCTCGACCAGGTCGAGCAGGCGGAAGCCGCCCGCCACCACGTCGCGGACCCGGTCGCCGATGGTGCGGTGGTGCTCCACGTACACGGCGCGGCCCTGCTCGTCCTGTTCGACGTACGGGGTCCGGTCGAAGTAGGAGGCGGAGACGGACAGCCCCTCGGGGCCGGGCTCGTCGGGGAAGGCCCAGCGGATGGGGTGGGTGACGGAGAAGACCCAGCGGCCGCCGGGGCGCAGCACGCGGTGCACCTCGCGCATCACGTTCACGGGGTCGGCCACGAAGGGGACGGCGCCGTAGGCGGAGCAGGCGAGGTCGAAGGAGGCGTCGCGGAAGGGCAGCCGCCCGGCGTCGGCCTCGACCAGCGGGACGTCATCGCCGATGCGCAGGGCGTGCTGGAGCTGGCGGTGGGAGAGGTCGAGGGCGACGGGGCGGGCGCCCTGGGCGGCCAGCCAGCGCGAGCACTGGGCGGCGCCGGCGCCGATCTCCAGGACGTCCTTGCCCTTGAGGGAGGCGGCGGGGCCGAGGAGGGCTGCCTCCGCCTCGTCGAGGCCTTCCGGCCCCCACACGAAACGGTCGTCGCCGAGGAAGGCACCGTGCTCGGTCTGGTACTCGTCGGCGTTGCGGTCCCACCAGCCGCGGCTCGCGCGGCTGCTCTCCGCTTCGCCGGCGTCACGCCGTGTGGCCTCGGCGTCGTCCCCGAAGGAGGAATCGGCCTCGTACGCGTCTTCGGGGGCGTAGTCCTCTTGGTTCATGGGGCCCGTCGTCGTAGTCTGCGAATGTCTGCGGAGCGGAGCAGGGAAGCGCCATCAGGGCCTCCCCGCCCACGAATTGTGCCGGTTATACGGCGATCCGCCGGGGGTGCCCGCGTTCGCGCATTGACCCTGTCCGGCCGCCCCCGTATGCTACAAGTTGCGCTGCGAGCCTGTGCTCCTCAGACCTAGCAGGCTGCGCTTGCATCTGTTGATGTCCCCTCGGTTTTCGGGGCCCCTCCGCACTTCGCGGAATGGGGGTCTCCTGGCTGTCCGGCTTCTTCGGCAGATGCCGATAAGGGCTCCCGGCGTAGCAGTACCTACGACTTTCTGTCCGTAACCGGAGCCCTTTCCCACATGACGAGCAGCACCGAGACCACCTCTACCACTCCGCAGGTAGCGGTCAACGACATCGGTAACGAGGAAGCCTTCCTCGCCGCGATCGACGAGACGATCAAGTACTTCAACGACGGCGACATCGTCGACGGCGTCATCGTGAAGGTCGACCGGGACGAGGTCCTGCTCGACATCGGTTACAAGACCGAAGGCGTGATCCCGAGCCGTGAGCTCTCGATCAAGCACGACGTCGACCCGAACGAGGTCGTCAAGGTCGGCGACGAGATCGAGGCCCTGGTTCTCCAGAAGGAGGACAAGGAAGGCCGCCTGATCCTGTCCAAGAAGCGCGCCCAGTACGAGCGCGCCTGGGGCACGATCGAGAAGATCAAGGAAGAGGACGGCATCGTCACCGGTACCGTCATCGAGGTCGTCAAGGGTGGTCTCATCCTCGACATCGGCCTCCGTGGCTTCCTGCCGGCCTCCCTCGTCGAGATGCGTCGCGTCCGCGACCTCCAGCCCTACGTGGGCAAGGAGCTCGAGGCGAAGATCATCGAGCTGGACAAGAACCGCAACAACGTGGTCCTGTCCCGCCGCGCCTGGCTCGAGCAGACCCAGTCCGAGGTCCGCCAGACGTTCCTCACCACCCTGCAGAAGGGTCAGGTCCGCTCCGGCGTCGTTTCCTCGATCGTCAACTTCGGTGCCTTCGTGGACCTGGGTGGCGTCGACGGTCTCGTCCACGTCTCCGAGCTGTCCTGGAAGCACATCGACCACCCGTCCGAGGTTGTCGAGGTCGGCCAGGAAGTCACCGTCGAGGTCCTCGACGTCGACATGGACCGCGAGCGTGTCTCCCTGTCGCTGAAGGCGACGCAGGAGGACCCGTGGCAGCAGTTCGCCCGGACCCACCAGATCGGTCAGGTCGTCCCGGGTAAGGTCACCAAGCTGGTTCCGTTCGGTGCGTTCGTCCGCGTGGACGAGGGCATCGAGGGTCTGGTCCACATCTCCGAGCTGGCCGAGCGCCACGTGGAGATCCCGGAGCAGGTCGTCCAGGTCAACGACGAGATCTTCGTCAAGGTCATCGACATCGACCTCGAGCGTCGCCGGATCTCGCTGTCCCTGAAGCAGGCCAACGAGTCCTTCGGTGCCGACCCGGCGTCGGTCGAGTTCGACCCGACCCTGTACGGCATGGCCGCGTCCTACGACGACCAGGGCAACTACATCTACCCCGAGGGCTTCGACCCCGAGACCAACGACTGGCTCGAGGGCTTCGACAAGCAGCGCGAGGCCTGGGAGACCCAGTACGCCGAGGCGCAGCAGCGCTTCGAGCAGCACCAGGCGCAGGTCATCAAGAGCCGCGAGGCCGACGAGGCCGCTGCCGCCGAGGGTGCTGCCGCCCCGGCCGCCGGTGGCAACGCCGGTGCGGGCATCTCGGGCGGTTCGTACTCCTCGGAGTCGGACGAGACCTCCGGCGCCCTGGCGTCGGACGAGGCCCTGGCCGCGCTCCGCGAGAAGCTGGCCGGCGGCCAGAGCTGATCGCAGCGCGCATCACACTCCGGTGTGAGCCGAGCTGGTTGAGTTGAACGGTGAGGCCCGTCCCCTTCGGGGGGCGGGCCTCACCGCGTTTTCCCGTGATCCGTTGCGTTCTCGTGAATGCGGCCAACTGGGGAATGGTGGGGGCTCCTTGGACGTTCTTGGCAGAGAACGCGGCGAGGAGGAGTGGTGACGGTGCTTGATCCACAGGGTTTGTACGAATGGGACGCCAAGGGCCTGGCGGTGGCCGACCTGGCGCTCGCCCAGGACTCGGCCGGGCTGGTCATGCTGTACCACTTCGAGGGGTACATCGACGCGGGTGAGGCCGGGGAGCAGATCGTCGAGCGGCTCCTGGACACCCTGCCCCACCAGGTCGTCGCCCGCTTCGACGCGGACCGGCTGGTGGACTACCGGGCGCGCCGGCCGCTGCTGACCTTCCAGCGCGACCACTGGACGGAGTTCGAGGAGCCCCGCCTGGAGGTCCGCCTCGTCCAGGACGCCACCGGAGCGCCCTTCCTGCTGCTCTCCGGTCCCGAGCCGGATGTGGAGTGGGAGCGGTTCGCGGTGGCCGTCCGGCAGATCGTCGAGCGCCTCGGTGTCCGGCTCTCGGTCAACTTCCACGGCATCCCCATGGGCGTCCCGCACACGCGGCCCGTCGGCATCACCCCGCACGGCAACCGGACCGACCTCATGCCGGGGCACCGCAGCCCCTTCGACGAGGCGCAGGTGCCGGGCAGTGCGGAGTCGCTGGTGGAGTTCCGCCTGGCCCAGGCCGGGCACGACGTCCTGGGTGTCGCCGCGCACGTCCCGCACTACGTCGCCCGCTCCCCGTATCCGGACGCCGCGCTGACGGTGCTGGAGGCGATCACGGCGGCGACGGGGCTGGTGCTGCCGGCCGTGGCGCACGCGCTGCGGACCGAGGCGCACCGCACGCAGACGGAGATCGACCGGCAGATCCGGGAGGGCGACGAGGAGCTGGTCGCCCTGGTGCAGGGGCTGGAGCACCAGTACGACGCGGCCGCCGGCGCCGAAACCCGGGGGAACATGATCGCCGAGCCGGCGGAGATCCCGTCGGCGGACGAGATCGGCCGCGAGTTCGAGCGGTTCCTCGCGGAGCGCGAGGGCGAGAACTGAGCCGAGGGGGCTGTAGGGCGGTCAGGGGCGGGGTCTAGGCTGCGGGCATGCTGAAAGTGGGCCTGACGGGCGGAATCGGTGCCGGCAAGAGCGAGGTCTCGCGGCTGCTGGCGGGGTACGGGGCGGTCATCGTGGATGCCGACCGGATCGCGCGGGAGGTCGTCGAGCCCGGTACGCCGGGGCTCGCGGCCGTCGTGGCGGCCTTCGGGGAGGCGGTGCTGACCGCTGAGGGGGCCCTGGACCGGCCGAAGCTGGGGTCGATCGTCTTCGCCGATCCCGAGAAGCTCCGGACCCTCAACGCGATCGTCCACCCGCTGGTCGGGGCCCGGTCGGCCGAGCTGGAGGCCGCCGCCGGCGCCGACGCGATCGTGGTGCACGACGTACCGCTGCTCACGGAGAACGGCCTGGCGCCCCTCTACGACCTGGTGGTCGTGGTGGACGCGGCGCCGGGGACGCAGCTGGCGCGGCTGACCGCGCTGCGCGGGATGGCCGAGGAGGAGGCGCGGGCCCGGATGGCCGCGCAGGCCACCCGGGAGCAGCGGCTGGCGGTGGCGACCCTCGTGATCGACAACGACGGGCCGCTGGAGGCACTGGAGCCGCAGGTGCGCGGGGTGTGGGAGGAGCTCACGGCGCGGGCGGCGAAGCGGGCTGTGGAACAGGCGGCGGAGTAGCCGTGAAGCGGGCCGCGGGGCGGGTGGCCGGGCGGATGGATCGTCAGGTCTGGCGCGCCATGGAATAGCGGGCGCGCCGCAGGGCGTTGAACGCGGCCGTAGAGGGAAGGAACAGACCGTGTCCGACACCACGCCGCACTCCTCGCCGTCCTCGTCGTCCGGCGCGGCGAGCCCCGAGACGCACGTCATCGACTACCGGGCCGCCGAGCAGCTGCTCGCCGCACGCGACCCGCGCGGTGCGGTCAAGCTCCTCGACTCGGTCATAGCCGCCCACCCGGAGAACACGGCGGCCCGGCTGCTGCGCGCCCGGGCGTTCTTCGCCGCCGCCCAACTGCGTCCGGCGGAGCTGGAGTTCGAGCTCGTGCTGGAACGGGAGCCGGACAACGCCTTCGCCCACTTCGCGCTGGCCCGCACCCATCAGCGCTCGGGCCGGCCCGAGCAGGCCCGCAAGCACTTCCGGCTGGCCGCCGCGCTGGACCCGCAGCCCGAGTACCTCCGGGCCGCCCGCTTCGAGGACTGAGCCTCACCGCCGGCGGGGCGGCTCGTACGGGGGGATGTCCGGGCCGGGCTGGTAGTGCGGGCCCTGGTGGATGTGGTGCAGGACGACGGCCACGTCCACGGTCACGATGACGGCAAGGACCCCGCAGGCGGCCGCCCAGCCGGGACGGCCCGCCAGCGAGAAGGCCGCCGTCCCGGCGACAGCCCAGAGCAGCCCCCACATGCCCAGCCAGAACCGCAGCCGCAACGGACTGCGCGCGGTCACGGGCTCGTTTCCGGAACGCATGGCCATCGCCTCGCCTCGCCTCACGTCCATGGTCCCACCGTGGGGGCGGTCGGGGGCGGCCGCGCAGGAGAGCCCTACGGGTTGAGCTTGTTCACGGCCGTGGTGGTCGTCTTCTTGAAGGCGGGTACGGGGGCGTCGGAGAGGTTGCCCATCTGCCCCCACTTCACGACCGTCACGGTGGAGCCGTCGCGTCCGATGCCGTACAGGTGCACGCCGGGCTCGGAGTCGGGGACCGAGGTGTGCACCCCGTAGACGTGCGCGCCCTCCTCGACGGGGAGCTTGCCGTAGTCCTGCCAGGAGGCGGTGCCGCCCGGGGTGGCGCGCAGCCAGTCGGCGGCGCACGCCGCGACCTTGCGCTCGATCGCGGCGGCCAGCTTGGCGGCCGCGGAGGCCGAGGAGGACCGTACGGAGATCTGCACGGCGCCGGTGTCGAACTCGGTGCCGAAGGTGCGGTGCCATGCGCCCGTCGCCGGAAGCACGTCCTCCACGCAGAACGGCGCGAACTCGGGGAGCCCCTTGGTGACCTCGCCGGTGTACCAGGCGGAGCCGGGGTGCGGCGGCAGGTCGGCGCCCGTGAGGAACCCGGGGGCGGTGGCGGCCGTGGCCGTGGCCGATCCCGTCAGGACGAGGGCGGTGGCCGCCGCGAGGGCGGCGAGGGCGGTGGTGGCGGTGGCGGTGGCGGTGCGTCGGAACATGGTCGGTACTCCCCGTTTCCATCGGTGTGTGGTCGTACGCCGAGAGCCTTGCCCCGGAGCGGGGTGTCGGGCGACGGATCGGGGCGGATTCGGGACACTGGAACGGCCGTACGTGCTGCCACCTGGGGGAACACCCCCTGCATGGAACGCAGTCGTGGGACGGGGGAACGCCGTGGGCGCGAGCGAGGGTGACGGCGAGGGCGCGGGCGAGGCGGAGCGGTTCGCGCTGCTGATGCGGGGGCTGAAGGAGCGTGCCGGGCTGAGTTACGGGGTGCTGGCGCGCAAGCTGCACACGAGTACCTCGACCCTGCATCGCTACTGCAACGGGGAGGCGGTGCCGGCGGAGTTCGCGGTGGTGGACCGGTTCGCGCGGGTCTGCGGGGCGACGGCGGGGGAGGCGGTGGAGCTGCACCGGGCGTGGCTCCTGGCGGACGCGCGGAAACGGGCGGCGGCCCGGGCGGAGCCGCTTCCGCCCCCGCCGGGGCAGGGGCCGGAGCCGGGGGGTGGGGCCGGCGTGGGGGCGCGGTCGCCGTGGTACCGGCGGAGGCGGGTGGCCGTGGTCGGCGCCGCGGGGGTGGCAGCGGGTGCGGTTGCCGTGGCGGTGCTGGCGGCGGCTGCGCCGGAGCGCGGCACTCCGCCGGGCGCCGCGGGCATCACCGCCCCGCCGGTCCCGTCCGCGGCCACCCCGACGCCCGGGGCCCCCGCCGCGTCGCCGCCGGCCGGGCCCGCCGCAAGCCCCGTACCGTCGGGGGCGCCGGCGTCGAGCGCCGAGGCCTCGCCCTCCGCGCGGCGGCAGGAGCCGTCGGTCCCCGCCGTGCCGCTGAGGGCGGCGGTACGGTCGCACGTGTGGGCCAACGGCTGCGACCACGCCTACCTCGCCGACCGGGCCCCCGGCTCGGTGCCCCCGCCGCCGGTGGAGGCGGACGCGCCCGCCTGGGCCGCGGCCCAGGGCGCCGTGCACGCCGGGACACAGATCGTGGAGGTCACGCTGCACGGCACGGGCCCGGGCAGCGTGGTGCTGGAGGACCTGGAGGTACGGGTGGCCGCGCGGCGCACCCCGCCGGCCTGGAACCTCTTCCAGATGTCGCAGGGCTGCGGCGGCGCGCTCACCCCGGCGGCCTTCGCGGTGAACCTGGACGCGCCGCGCCCCCTGGCCCGGCCGGTCGCGGGGAACGACGGGGGCGGTGCGATCCCCGCCCCCTCCTTCCCCCTGCGCGTCTCGGCGTCCGAGCCGGCCGTCCTGAGGGTGGAGGCCACCACCACGGGCTGCGACTGCGACTGGTCCCTGGACCTCCGCTGGAGCGGACCGGCCGGCTCCGGCGTCCTGCGCATCGACGACGGCGGCCGCCCGCTGCGCACGAGCGCCGCCGGTGGCCGGCCCATGTACGGCTACGCGACGGAACTCGGCCGCTGGGGCCGCTGACCCGAAACCAGCGCATAAGAGCAGGTCAGCGGCGTTGTCAGTGGGCGCGCCTAGACTCGGCGACAGAGGTAATGAGAGGTAGTCCGAATCGGCCGGGCAGCAGGGAGGGGGGACACCGTGGTGACACCACCGCAGTCGGAGCAGGCCCGCGCCCTGCTGCGGCACGCCGCCGTCTTCCTGCCCGCCGCCGTCCCCCGCGAGGGCCGCGTCGCCTTCTGGGCGCCCGAGGGGGACGCCCTGCCCGAGGCGGGTACCCCCACGCCGCTTACGGTCGTGCGCCCGCACGGCGAGCGGGTCCGCAGCCGGACCGTGCCCGCCGTGACCTTCTCCGTCACCTCCGCCCTGCCCCTCCTCGCCCAGGCCGCCCGCAGCCCCGCCGCGCACCCCGCCACCCGCGCCTGGGGCACCGCCGCCACGCAGGCGCTCACCCTGGTAGCCCGGGGCCGGATGCTCCCCGGGCTCACCCCCGAAGGGGTCGACGCCTGGCGGGCCGGGCCGCTCGACGCCGCCGATGTCGACCACCTGCGGGCCGTCGCGGCCGCGCTGCCGTACGAGGGGTACGCCACCCCCCTGACCGGCCGCCGCCCCCTGCACCTGCCCGAACCGGAGGCGCTGGTCCGCGCCTTCCTCGACGCCGTCGCCGACAGCCTGCCCCGGACCCCGGCCGCCGCCGTGGCCGCCGGCCGGCCCTTCGCCGCCCGGGAACCCCAGCGGATCCCGGCGATACGGGAATGGGCCGCGCAGGTCGCCGCCGGAGCCGATACGGGCGTCGGGATCTCGCTGCGGCTCGACCTGTCCTCCTTCAGCCTCTTCGACGGGGCGGAGGACGACACCGGCGCACTGGAGGACGCCCGCCGTGCCGGGGCCGCCGTCGTCCAGGTGCACAGCCTCGCCGACCCCACCCTCGTCGCCGACGCCGCACAGCTGTGGGCGGGTGCGGCCGCGGCCGGCTTCGGACCGCGCGCCCGGATCGATGCCGTGCTCGCGCTGCGCAGGGCCGCGCGGGTCTGGCCACCCCTGCTGCGGCTGCTGGACCAGCCGGTCCCCGACGCGCTCGCGCTGTCCGACCCGGAGCTCGAAGACCTGCTGGGCGTGGCCGCGAGCCGGCTGGCGGCCGCCGGGGTCCTGGTCCACTGGCCGCGCGAGTTGGCCCGTACGCTCTCCGCGACCGCCGTCGTACGGTCCACCGCCCCCGGGTCCGCCACCGACGGCACCGCCTTCTTCGACGCCGAGCACCTCTTCGCCTTCTCCTGGGAGCTGGCGCTGGGCGGCGACCGGCTCACCCCGGGGGAGATGGACGCCCTCGCGCAGGCCCACCGGCCCGTGGTGAGGCTGCGCGACCAGTGGGTGCGGGTCGATCCGGAGCTGGTGCGCAAGGCACGCAAGCGGGACCTGGGTCTGCTGGAGCCGGTGGACGCGCTGGCCGCCGTACTGTCGGGGACGGCCGAGGTCGAGGGGGAGCCGGTCGAGGCGGTTCCGGTCGGGGCGCTGGCCGCCCTGCGGGAGCGGCTGACCGGGGAGTTGGCCCCGCTGCCGCAGCCCGCCGCCCTCAAGGCCACCCTGCGCGACTACCAGGCGCGCGGCCTGGCCTGGCTGGACCTGATGACCTCCCTCGGGCTCGGCGGCTGCCTCGCCGACGACATGGGCCTGGGCAAGACCGTCACCCTGATCGCGCTGCACCTGCACCGGGACCGTCCCGAGCCGACGCTCGTGGTGTGCCCGGCTTCCCTGCTGGGCAACTGGCAGCGGGAGATCGAGAAGTTCGCCCCCGGCACGCCGGTGCGCCGCTTCCACGGCGGCAGCCGCAGCCTCGACGACCTGACGTCCTGCGCCGGCGGGTTCGTGCTCACCACGTACGCCACGATGCGCGCCAGCGCCCCCCTGCTGGCCGAGCAGAGCTGGGGCATGGTCGTCGCCGATGAGGCCCAGCACGTCAAGAATCCGCACTCGGCGACGGCGAAGGCACTGCGCACCGTCCCCGCGCCGGCCCGGGTGGCGCTGACGGGCACGCCCGTCGAGAACAACCTCTCCGAGCTGTGGGCGCTGCTCGACTGGACCACGCCCGGGCTGCTGGGCCCGCTGACCACGTTCCGGGCGCGCCACGCCCGCCCGGTGGAGCACCAGCAGGAGGAGGACGGCGGCAACGAGGCGGCGGTGGCCCGGCTGTCCGCGCTCGTCCGGCCGTTCCTGCTGCGCCGCAAGAAGTCCGATCCGGGGATCGCGCCCGAACTGCCGCCGAAGACCGAGACCGACCACCCCGTCTCCCTCACGCGCGAGCAGGCCTCCCTCTACCAGGCGGCGGTGGAGGAGGCGATGGCCGTGATCGAGTCCAGTGAGGGCATGGAGCGGCGCGGCATGATCATGAAGCTGCTGGCCTCGCTCAAGCAGATCTGCAACCACCCCGCCCAGTACCTCAAGGAAGAGGCGCCCCGGATCCCGCACCGCTCCGGCAAGCTGGCGCTGCTCGACGAACTGCTGGACACGATCCTGGCCGAGGGCGGCTCCGTGCTGGTCTTCACGCAGTACGTGACGATGGCCCGCCTCATCGAACGCCATCTGTCGGCCCGCGGCATCTCCCACCAGCTCCTGCACGGCGGGACGCCGGTGGCGCGCCGCGAGGAGCTCGTCGACCGGTTCCAGGCGGGCGAGGTGCCCGTATTCCTGCTGTCGCTGAAGGCGGCGGGCACCGGCCTGAACCTCACCCGCGCCGGGCACGTCATCCACTTCGACCGCTGGTGGAACCCGGCCGTCGAGGAGCAGGCCACCGACCGCGCCTACCGCATCGGCCAGACCCAGCCCGTCCAGGTCCACCGGATCATCGCCGAGGGGACCGTGGAGGACCGGATCGCCGAGATGCTGGAGGCGAAGCGGGCCCTGGCCGATGCGGTGCTCGGCTCCGGGGAGTCGGCGCTGACCGAGCTGACCGACCGCGAGCTGGCCGACCTCGTCTCCCTGCGGAGGCCCGCATGATCACCGCGCGGGAGGACCGCCGGCGCACCTTCGAGACGGTGCCCGCCGGGGTGGAGGCGGTCAGCTGGTGGGGCCGGGCCTGGGTGTCGGCGCTGGAGGAGGTCTCCCACGACACGGCCCGCCTGGCCCGGGGGCGTACGTACGCCGCCGAGGGACACGTCGACGCGGTCACCGTCACGCCCGGCCGGATCGTGGCCTACGTGCGGGGCAGCCGGCCGCGCCCGTACCGCACCGAGCTGACCCTGCCCGCCTTCGCGGACGCCGAGTGGACCGAACTGCTGGAGGAGGTCGCCGCCGACCCGGGGGCCCTGGCCGCGCTGCTGGAGCGGGAGGTCCCGCAGTCGCTCGCGGGGACGATCCTGCCCGGCGCGGGCGAGCTGCGCCCGCACTGCTCCTGCCCCGACGTCGGACGTCCGCCCTGCAAGCACGCGGCCGCCCTCTGCTACCGGGCGGCCCGCCTCCTCGATGCGGACCCCTTCGTGCTGCTGCTCCTGCGCGGCCGCGGCGAGCGGGAGCTCCTCGACGAACTCGCCCGCCGCAACGCCGCCCACGCCGCGCGTGAACAGCCCGACGCCGCGCCCGGTTTCCCCGGCGTCCCGGCCCGGGTGGCGATCGCCCGCACCGGCCTGCCGCTGCTGCCCGCGCCGCTCGCCGCGCCCGCCGCGGCCGGACTCCCGCCGGCCTACCCCGCCGACCCCGCGGCCCCGGACCCGCTCGTCCTGGACCAGCTCGCCTCCGACGCCGCGGCCCGCGCCCTCGCCGTCCTGACCACCGCCGAGGATCCGATCGCCGGGCTCGACCTCTGGCAGGACGCCGTCCGGCTGGCCTCCGCGCATCCCACGGCCGGCCTGACGGGCGCGGCCCGCACCCTCTACCGCGACCTGGCCCGTGCCACGGGCCGCAGCACCACCGATCTGGCCCGGGCCGCGGCGGCCTGGCGTCAGGGCGGCCGCCCCGCCCTCGCCGCGCTCGAAGACCCCTGGGACCCGCCGGCCGGCCCCTTCGACCGCGCCCGACCGGCCCTGATCGCCGCAGCCCAGGGCGCCTTCCGCCCCGAACGCAACCGCCTCACGGCCCGCAACCGCCAGCTCCGCCTCGGCCGCGAGGGCCTCTGGTACGCCTACGAGGACCGCTTGGGCGACGAGGACTGGTGGCCCACGGGCCACCCCTCCCCGGACCCGGTCACCGCCCTGCTGGGCTGAGGCCCCCGGCCCCCGGCCGCCGACACCCCGGGGGGATCTCGTGATCCTCGCCCCGTGAACGTGTCCGGCGCGGACAATGGACCCCATCTGGGCAATCGGCGCCGCGTCTCGGGGAGAGACCGGCAGCCGGCCACGGGGAGGGGTACATGGAACAGGACGTGACCATCCGGCGGGTGCAGGTGTTCGGAGCGGATCCCGCACATGCCGAGCGTGAAGCACGCCAGTTACGCGACGTGTTACGCGGGCTCGACGGTGTCGAGGCCCGCTTCGCCGAAGGCCGCAGCCCGTCCGGCGGCACCGACGGCGCGAAGGGGGAGCTGCTGACTCCCGAGGTGGTGCTGCTGCTCAGCGGCGGCTCGTTCGCGGTCGTCCGCGCGGCGATCCGGGCCTGGGCCGAGGTCCGCAAGAGCCGCCACGCACGCGTGGAGTTCAGCGACGGCACCGTCGCCGAACTGCGCGGCGGAGTCTCCGGCCGGGAGCTGAAGAAGATCCAAGAGGAGCGGCAGCCCAAGCCCGAGGTGGGTCCGTGAGCCGTAACCACGCGCTCCTCATCGGCACGGCGAACTACGAGGACCCCGCCTACGCGCCCCTCGCCGCGGTACGGGCCGACGTGCACTACCTGAGCCAGGTCCTGGAGATGCCGTCCGTCGGACGGTTCGAGGAAAGCGTCCGCGTGGAGGATTCCACCAAGGCGGCCATCACCCAGGCCGTCGAGGACTTCCTGGCGGACCGCGAGGGCGACGAACTGGTCGTCCTCTACCTCAGCGGCCACGGCGCCTACGAGCGGGAGGACGGCCAGCTGTACTACGTGGCCGCCGATACCCGGGCCGACGAGGTGCAGCGCACCGGAGTGAAGGCCTCCTTCATCACCGAGCAGCTCGAAGCCTGCGCGGCCCGGCGCAAAGTACTGCTCCTTGACTGCTGCTTCAGCGGCGCGGCCGTCCAGGGCTTCCGCAGCAAGGGCGGGACGTCACAGAAGGCCGGCGCGGACCTGCCCGCGGTCGAGGCGAGCGGCGTCTACGTCATCACCGCCTCGCACCACTGGGAGGAGTCCTTCACCTCCACACCGGGTGACCCCTCCCAGTTCACCCAGGCCCTGGTGCGCGGACTGCACACCGGGCAGGCGGATCTCGACGGCGACGGGCAGGTCTCGGCCGACGACCTGTTCCGCTACGTCAGCAGGGAGCTGAAGAACGCCCCGGCGGACAGACAGCAGACGCCCACGAAGTCGAGCCTGTCCGTGACGGGCGACATCTTCCTGGCGAAGGCCGCCGTCGGCCGCCAGATCCCCGCCCTCAAGCCCCTGGATCCGGGAACCTTCGCGGTGGACGCGGAGGGGAAGGGCGTGGCCGTCCCCGAATCCGTCGTACCGGCGGTGGCCGCACACGACGACACGGCCTTCGGCGAGGCGGACTGGCCGAAGCTGTTCGACTACTACCTCGCCTGCCTGCGGCAGGAAGAGGCGAGCGGCGCTTTCCTGCCGCTGCCCGGATCGACCCCGGCGCGAGCGCTCTGGCCCGGCGGCCAGGAGTCCCTCCTCAGCGGCGCGTCGGACACGGTGCCCGCCCCCGAGGGCGTCGTGCGCCTGGCGGCCCAGGCCCGCAAGGACGGCGCCGAACTCTGGTACGGCTACCCGACCGTGGTCCTGTTCGACGGCAACAAGCAGAAGTGCGCACCCCTGTTCATGCGGCAGATCGAGGTCGCGGAGGACGCCGGGGGCGTTCCGATGGTGGTCGCGGCGGGGCCGGCGGTCCCGCACGCCCAGCTGGTCCTCGAACGGCTCGGCAAGGACGAGGGGCTCGAGCTGCTGGCCACGTACCGGCCGAGCTGGCGGCCCGGGTTCAGGGACGAGATGGTGCGGGACCTGCGGGTCCTCCTGGACGAACTGGCGCTGCCCGACACCGAGCACCTCGATCCCGGGGCGCTCGGCGACGGCGCGACCCTGCGGGCCCCGCACGAGGGCGCCCGCAACCTCGCGCTGGTCTTCGCCGCGCGCAGCGAGCAGGGCGGCTCGTCGAAGCAGCTCGTCAAGGACTACCAGAAGATGAGGTCCTCGGTCGCGGAGCTTTCCGGCACCGCCCTCGGGGCCCTCGCCCGCAGGGAGGAGCCGGATCCGGCAGCAGAGGAAGCCGTCCGGATCGTGGCACCGCTGGCGGTCAACGAGGGCCAGGAAGCCGTGATCAGGGCGGCCATGACCCGCAGGCTCACCGTGGCCACCGGACCGCCCGGCACCGGAAAGAGCCAGCTGATCGTCAACGCGGTCGCCACCGCCCGCGCGGCCGGCCTGACCGTCCTGGTCGCCTCGACCAACAACAAGGCCGTGGACGAGGTCTGGGAGCGTGCCGAAGAGCTCGCCCCCGGCCTGCTCGTGCGCACCGGCAGCCGCAGCGGTGAACGCGACAACGTGGAGGACGAACTCGAAGGCCTGACCCGGCTGACGGGCGTGACCCGGCCGCCCCGCTCCTCGCAGGCCCACGGCGGCGAACTGCGCAATGCCACGCGCGAGCTGGAGGAGGTGCGCCGGCGGCTGGCCGATGTCGCGGAACGCGAACGCCTCCTGTCGGCGGCCGCGCAACGCCGGCACACGTACGCCGAGACCTGCCGCTCCGAGGTGGCCGTCCTCGCGGCGGCCTTCGGCGACGACACGGCCCTCGAACGGTGGCGCGGCGCGGCGCACCGCGTGGCACGCGCCGCGTTCTTCAAGGGGTTCCGGCGGCGCCGTGCGGTGGGCAGGCTGCCCGACCTGCCCGTTCAGGTGGACGGCCCCGAGGACTTCGCGGAGCTGCTGGCCTTCGCGGACGACGAGGCGAGCTGGCGTCACCACCGCGCGCTCGCCGAGGGGCAGCCCGGCGACGCGGACCTGTCGGAGGCGCTGCGGGCGGCGGAGCAGCGGGTGCGCGACATGGCGCAAGGACTGCTGGGGGCACTGGTCGACGAAAGGGCCGCAGGGGCCCGGCAGTTGCTCCACGACCGGATCGAGGCCGTCCGGTCCACCTCGCCGCGCCAGTGGGCGACGCTGGACAGCCTGCTGCCGTCGGTCTCCGGCTGGGCCGTCACCGCACGCTCCGTCCGCAGATTCCGGGACCGCCCCGGCCTCTTCGACCTGGTGATCATCGACGAAGCCAGCCAGTGCTCCACCACCGACGTGCTGCCGCTGCTCTTCAGGGCGAAGCGCGCCCTGGTCATCGGCGACCCCATGCAGCTGCCGCACATCACCCAGCTGCAGGCACCGCAGGAGGCCGAGGCCCGTGACGCGGCCTCCGTGCGCGCGAGCTGGCTGGAGGAACACCGCCTCGCACACCGTTCGTACTCCTCCTTCCACGCCGCCGCCCACGCGTCGGGCGGCCCGCTGCTCCTGGACGAGCACTTCCGCTGCCACCCCGACATCGCCGAGATCTCCAACCGCTACTGCTACGCCGGCCGGCTGACCGTGCTCACCGACCCGCGCACGCTGCGCCGCCTCGACGGGGTGGGCGCGGTGCAGTGGCTGGACGTACCGGGCCGTGCCCGGGCCGGACGCGGCGGCTCGTGGATCAACTCGGAGGAGGCGGACCGGGTGCACGTCGCCATCGAGCGGCTGCTGACCAGGCTCCCCGCCGGCTCGACCATCGGCGTCGTGACGCCGTTCCGCGCCCAGAAGGAGCTCATCGCGCGGCGGTGGGCCCGTGAACAGCGGGTCCGGGTCGGCACGGTCCACACCTTCCAGGGCGGACAGCAGGACGTGATGCTCCTGTCGCTCGTGGCCGGCCCGCAGATGCGGGCGAGTGCCGTCGGCTGGCTGACGCGCGAGACCAACCTCTGGAACGTCGCCATCACCCGTGCGCGCTCCCACCTGATCGTCCTCGGCGACCGCGAGTTCTGGTCCGGGCAGGGCGGCATGGCCGGAGCCCTTCAGGACGCGGCGGCCGGCCACGCGCGGCTGGATCCCGCGGCGGCGGTGGAGCAGGAGCCCTGGCCCCTGCTCGTGGGCGACCGCCTCCAGAAGCTGCTCGGCGATGCCGTCCCCGGAGCGCTCACCGACCGGGACGTGGTCCGCGACGGGTACCGCTGCGACTTCGAACTCAGGCTGGGCGACAGGACCGTCCCGATGCTCCTGGACCACGGAGTCCCGGAGGACGGGAACGCGACGCGCCATGTGCGGCTGGCGCTGACCAGGACGCGGCTGGTGCCGGGCGGGATCAGGGTGCCGGCCTGGGAGGTGTGGGACGGCCGTACCCGCCGGATCACCGCCGCCGCTCAGCGGCCGGTGTAGAGGAAACGGAGGTAGCGGGCGTAGGAGAGCTCGCGGCCGTGGCGCTGCGCTTCTTCGAGGGAGTCGCGCAGCGCCTCGTACCGGGTCTTGTCCTGCTGGAGCTCGACGGTCCTGCGGCTGAACTCCTGACGCTGCTGCTGGGCCCGGGCGTTGGCGGCGGCGTCCTCCCGTACCAGCCGGGCCCGGCCGTCCTCCAGGCGGGTCTTCGCCTGTGCCCGCTCGGTGTCGGCCACGGTCTGCGCCGCCTTGCGCTGGTCGGCCAGGAGGGAGCGCCGCCGCTCGAAGTCCTGCTCGACCGCCCTCCGTTCCGCGGAGGTGAGCCGGGTGGGCTGGCTCGCCGCTGCCGCGGCGGCCTCGGCCTGGCGCCAGGCGACGAGGGCCTTGGCCTTGGCCTCGCCGATGCCGGGGACCTTCACCGAGGCGCCGTTGCGCAGGACGAGCACCACACCGGCGGTGTTGTGCGCGGTGTTCTGGAAGGTGCGGTAGCCGGTGAAGTCCGCGGCCGTGCGGATGCCCGCCATGGCCAGCTGCCGGGTGAGCGCCTCCCCGATGCCGCGCACCCGCGCGTGGCTGACCGGCTTGCCGTTCAGCCGGTTCTGTACGAAGTCCGCCTGGCGGCGGGTGAGCGCCCGGGCGAGGGCCTTGCCGACATCGCCGTCGATCGCGGCGATCTTCCGGTCGATCTCGCGTTGGGTCCTGACCTTGGACTCCTCCGCCGACTTCAGTTCCTTGTGGTAGCGGGCGGTCAGCTTCTGCTGATCCTGGGGGAGGCGGACCTTCCGGTTCGCCTCGGCGGTGTCGAACCTCGCGCGCTCCTTGCGGAGCTTCTCGGCGCTCTTCTCGGGGCTGTCGAGCTGCCGGATGCCGCGCTGCAGGCCGCCCAGGATCGCGAGGGCCGTCCTGGTCTCCGTCCTGCGGCGCCGGGCGAAGGCGGTGACCAGGGCCGCGAAGGCGAGCGGCGCCGCCTGGGTGCCCATCGGTACGAGCAGGTCGGCGAGCACCATCAGCACGGACGCGGCGAGCGAGAGCGGCAGCAGGGCGGCGCCGACCACGTCGAGCAGCCGCCGCCGGCGGAAGCCGCCCGGCATCCCGGCGGCTCCGGGCAGGGGAGCCGCGGGCGAGGACGCCGCGAGATGGCCGGCCATCCAGGAGGGGAGCGGGCCCGCGCCGGCGGCGGTGTGCGCGGGCGGGGGAGTGACGGGCGCCGTGGCCGTGTTGATCCGGCCCGCGGTGGTCTGCGCGGGGATGGAGGGGATGGCGGGGATCGCGGGGGCGAGCGGGGGCAGGGCCGAGAGCGGCTGGTACGCGAGCGACTTCACGTGCTCGGCGAGACCGCTCACGGTCCGGTCGGGGTGGGCGAGCAGAGTGAGCAGACCGCTCGATGTCGAAGGACTCTTGAAGTCCTCCTCGGTGAGCAGCAGGAACTCTCCGCTGGGTTCGTGCAGGCGCACCCACAGGCCGGGATCGGCGGCCACGGCCTTCAGCGCGAGGAAGATGACCCACGAGGAGAACCGGTCGAGGTCGGCCCCGAAGTCGTCGTTGCCGCGGGCGGGCGACTGGTAGTTGCGGTGGCCCCGTTCCGTTCCGCCGTGACCGGCCAGCGCCGGTACGTACATCCCGTCGTAGTCCACGAGCCGGAAGGTGCCGTCCGCGGCGACGAGGAGGTTGCCGTGCTGGAGGTCGCCGTGGGCGATCCCGTGGGCGGAGAGGTCCCCCGTCAGCTCCGAGAAGCGGCTCGCGAGGCGGTCGACGGCGGCGCTGTCGGTGTGGTGCGCGTCCAGCCAGGCGGAGAGGGTGACGGCCTCGATCCAGTCCATCTTCAGGACGGGAAAGAGGTCCCGGCCCACCCGGATGGCATCCGGGAGGTACTCGAAGCCGAGCTTCCACGGCTGCGACAGCTCGCCGGGATCGAGCCCGGCGAGCTCGGAGCTGATCTCCTGGTACCGGAGTTCCTGGTCCGGGACGTGCCGGGTGAAGCACTTGACGGCGTACCGCCGGCCGGACACGGCGGAGGTCAGCGAGAACACGCTCGCGAACGCACCCGAGATGGCGCGGGGCAGTCCGAGCCGGGTGAGTTCGGGCCTGGCACCCTTCAGCTCGGGGTGCAGGAAGCAGAGCTCCGTGTGCTGCAGAGCCTCCGCGTAGGCCGCGCCGCTGGGGAACTGCCTGTGCGGACCGGTGGGCGCGCCCACGGTTCACCGCCCTTCGAAGTCGATCCGTACGACGGCCACGTCGTCGTTGCGCAGGACCTGGCGCTCCCGCAGCCCCGTGATCCACTCCGTGAACCGTTCCAGGTCGTCCGGCCCGGAGAATTCCTGCAGTTCGTAGAGGGCTGAGGTGGGGTCCGGGGCCGTGAGGAACCAGGCCGCCAGGGCGTCGGTCATCAGCAGCAGCCGGTCGCCGGGCCGGGCGTCGCCCGCGGTGAACCGGGTGCGCTCCCTCAGCAGCACGGTGTCGTGGTTGCGGCTGCCGAACAGGTCGGGCGTGGTGCCGAACTCCTCCGGCCGCTGCACCGGGAACGAGCTCAGCAGCCGGTTCTCGCGCATGTGGAACAGGCAGCTGTCGCCCAGGGCGGCCGCCCGCCAGCGCCAGGCCGCCGCGGGCCCGGGCCCGGGGTCGACGCGGACGGCCAGGAGCGTCGCGAACGCGCCCGCGCCCAGCTTCGCCTGCTCGTACCACTTCAGCGGCCGGCCCTCCTCGGCACGGGCCAGCGTGTACGTCTCCAGCCACGGCTCCCACTGCGCCACGGCGCCCGCCGCGAACTCCTCGAACGCCGCACCGCCCGCCATGACCTCGGGCCGGTCCAGGGCCGCCGCGGCCGCCGCCCGGGACAGGATCCGGGCCCAGTCCTTGGCCAGCACGCTCTCCGTGGCGCCGTCGCAGACGCCCGCGGTCAGGGGAGTGCGGAGCATGTCGTCATGGGTGCAGGCCGGGAGCACGGCGACGGCGTCCTCGCACTCCGCTTCCGAGCTCCCGTGCTTGGGCACCACCAGGCGCGTGACGTACATGCAGGGTGGTGGCGCCGCGTTCACCGCAGCTCGGTGGCGCGGGTGCCGATGTCCAGGAACTGGACGATCGTGGTGATGTCCGCGTTGTAGACGAACCCGCGGGTCGTCTCGCTCACCCGCTGCCCCTGCGAGGCGGCGTACGAGCGCATGTGGCTCGGCAGCGGGCTCGACATGCCGAAGAGGGTGCGGGCGTAGCTGTCGGGCAGACCGTCGGCGCTGTCGGGGAACGCGGTCGGAGTCCCGCCCGCGGCCGAGACGTGCAGGTTGAACAGGAGGGCGGCGCCGTCGGCGGTGGCGTGGGAGGTGATGGCATCGGCCGCGGCGGAGGGGTCGCCGTCGGTGGACTCGCCGTCGGTCAGGTTGATGACGATGGGCGGGAAGCTCGCGGGGTAGCGCTCGGTCCAGCCGGCGACCAGGTTCTCGGCGTACTTCAGGGCGCGGTTCATGGGGGTGCCGCCGTGGGCGACCGGGTCCATCCACAGGGGGAAGTTGACGCTGGTCTCGACGAGGCCGCCGGCGCCGTCCGGGACCTTCTTGCTGCGCTGGTCGACGCGGGCGGGATGGTCCGCGACCTCGCTCAGCGGCACGATGTCCCGGCCCGCCAGCGAGCCGGCGAAGGCCGAGCCGACGTTCGCGCCGTACCCGATCACCGCGACGTGGAAGTAGTCGCGCACGCCCTCTTCCTTGGCGCACTTGATGGACAGTTCCGTCAGCAGCCGGTTGATCGCATCGGCGACGACATCGGCCTTCTGCTGGGGGACCTCGCCACCGATGGGGTCGCTCATCGATGTCGACTGGTCGACAAGGAAGATGATGCTCGTCGGATTGCTGCGGCTGATCTCGGCGGTGTAGGGCACCTGGAACTCCTGACGAGGTGGCGAAGGGGTCGTTCCGGCGGGGGACCCGACGTCACACCGGCCGGCACGCGTGCCGAGATCCCCCACGGGCGATGTTAGGGCGACGGCGGGGACCCCCAGGGGCGAATCTTGATCTTCCGGTACGGACCCTCGCTATCCGGCCAGTCCGGCCGCCCAGCGGGTCAAAGTGCCGAAGTCGCGGTCGCGCAGGCCGTGGCGGGGATGGATGCGCAGGAGGAGGGCCGGGGCCGGGTGGTGGGCGGCGACCCAGGCCCGGTCGGCCGGGGTGATCATGTCGTCGACCCAGGCGAAGGGACGGCCGCCCGCCCAGTCGAGGAGGGCGCGGGTCTTCCAGGAGAGGCCGTCCGGGTCGCGGGCGAAGAGTTCCGGCCATTCGACGACGGGCAGATCACCCGGTAGTCCGATGTGCGGGGCGATCAGCGTATTGGCCTGGTGCGTCCAGGCGGTGGCCCAGGCGAGTTCGAAGGGCAGGGCCAGCAGCCGGGGTCCGTGGGAGGGGTGGAGCCGGACCAGTGCGCCGCGGCGGGCGCTGCGGGATTCCGGGTCGCGGTAGGAGAGCCAGACGTCCGGTTTCATCCGGTGGCTCGTGTAGCCGCGCAGGCGGGCGAAGGGTGCGCGGAAGGGGTTGAGCGGGCCGTCCACGTCGAGGAGGAGCAGCGGTCGTTCAGTCATGAAGTACGCACTACCCAGTACACGATGGAGTGAAATGCCTACCGGCTCTATAACCCGAATGGGTTGGGCGCGTTGTTTCCGGTGCGGGCGCGACGCCCGCGAAACCCTCCGGAAGGCAGGAAAACTGATGCGTCACAGTCGTCGGAATGGCTTGATCGCGGCGGTGGTTGCGGGAGGCGGGCTGGCGGTCGCGGGTGTGGGCGGACTGGCTCACGCCGACGCGGACGCGAGCGGGCGGGCCGAACGGTCTCCGGGACTGCTGTCCGGGAATCTGGTGCAACTGCCGGTGCACGTCCCGGTGAACGTGTGCGGGAACACCGTGAGCGTGGTCGGCGTGCTCAACTCTGCCGCAGGGAACCGCTGTACGAACGGGAGTCCGGAGCCGGGGCCCTCGCAACCGTCGCCCCATCCCTCGCACCAGGCGAAACCCGGGGCCGGCAACGGCGGCGGAGCCGTCGCGGACGGGCGCGGAAAGGATTCGCCCGGGCTGCTGTCGGGCAACGGCCTCCAGCTGCCGGTCGACGTGCCCGTGAACATCAGCGGCAATGCGGTGAGCGTCGTCGGCGTCGGCAACGGCTCCCACGGGAACACCTCCGTCAACGGGCAGCCCCCCACCGGCGGCAAGCCGCCCCAGCCGTCGGTCACCGAGCGGCCGGTGACCCCGCCGCCCGCCCCGCCGCGGCCCGGCGGGTCCCTCGCGCACACCGGAGCCGACGGCGTCGGCTACCTGATCCCCGGCGGGGGAGCCCTGCTCCTGGGCGGCGTGCTCCTCTACCGCCGCTTCCGGATCGCCTAGGCCGTTTCCGGCAGGGCGCGCCAGCCGTCCAGGACGGCGTCGATCTGCGCCGCCAGCCGGGCCCGGGCCGCGAAGCGCGGGACGCCGGCCATCAGCAGGGCGTCGTACTCGGTGTCGGTGTGGCGCACGGCAGCCCGTACCGCGACCGAGACCGCCAGTTCGTCGAGGGCCCGGCCGGCCGCCGTACGGCCCACCCGCCCGCTGCCGCGCACCGAGGCGTGGGTGGCTATCGCCACGGCCCGGTCGGCCGGACACCCGGGGAACAGCCGCACGATCTCGGCGGCGAAGGCCGCCGTGAACCGGGTGTCCTCGGCCGCGCGGCGCAGCCGGTCACGCTCCCGGCGCCGCGCCCGCGCCTCGGCGTCCGCGAGGCAGGCGCGCTCCGCCCGGGCCAGGGCGGCATCCTCGACGAGGAGGCCCAGGCGTTCGTAGCGGCGGCGGCGCCGGTTGAAGCGCAGGACGACGGCGCAGAGCGAACTCCCCTCGCGGGAACGGCGGGTCAGCGCCGCGTCCCCGCGCGGGAGGTAGACCAGGTGCCCGAGATCGGCGCAGTCCAGGCAGCGCGGCACGCCCGCCTCGCGCACCAGGTGCCGGAGCGGGCCCTGCCGGCACTCCGCGCAGTGGATCTGCTTCTGGGACTCGAACACCACCAGGCTCATACCGGTGTGATACCGCCGCCCGGGCCGTCTATCACCTGGAGCCGGGCGGAGGTTGCTGTTTGACCAACTTCCCCTGGATGGCCGGATGCCCACCTACCGTGGCGCCAGCGGGCGGCACGGTCGGCCCGTGGAGGAGGGGGACATGGGTGGACGGCAGGCGACGGCACGACCTCCGGGGGCGGTGGCCTCGGGCGATCTCGTGGGCCGGGAGATCGTCATAGAACCCGGCGGATGCACCGGCTGGCACTACCACAGGGTGCCGCTGATTGCCTTGGTCAAATCCGGGACGCTGACCCGGATCCTGCGCGACCGCACGGTCGTGGTGCACGACGCCGGCTCCAGCTTCGTCGAGCCGGCCGGCCTCCGGCACATCCACCTCGGGCGCAACCTGGGCACCGAGCCCGTCGTGCTCTACGTGACCTGCGCCCTGGCCGAGGACGACCCCCTGTCCATACCCGCCCCCGCCCGCAGGTGCAGGTGCGGCTCACACCAGCCGGCGTATCTCCCCGCGCACCCGGTAGAAGCCTCCTGAGGCAGCGTGCAGCCCGTCGACCACGTACCGGGCGCCCACCTCCCGTATCCCGCGCGGGAACTGCACGTTCCAGCCGGGCTCGAAGCCCCCCGACACCACCTGCACCCGCATCCGGCCGCCCTGCTGGACGCACTCCACCACCACACCGCCCGCCGGAGCCGAGGCCACCGAGACGGTCGCCACCGCCGCGGGCGAGGCCGCAGGGGTGTACACGGGCAGCGCGGCCGCCGACTTCACGTCCACCGCGGCCGGCACCGATCCCTGCCGGGCCGCCGCGATCGCCTGCTCGCTCGCGTCCACGCAGACCAGCGAACCGTCCGTGGTGACCAGGTACAGCCGCTCGTCGAGATACTGCATGGACAGGGCCGCCCCGCTGCCCGTACCCAGCTTCCACAGCCGGCGCCCCTGCGCGTCGAAGCAGTACACCGACGAGGCGAGGTCGCCCGCGAAGACGTGCCGGCCGTCCGGGGAGGTCGCGCACGAGTACACCGCCGCATCGCACCGGTACGTCGCCTCCACCGCGCCGGTCGCCTTCGACAGCCGCTGTACGGTCTTGCGCCCGGTGCCCGCATACACCGCGTGCTCCTCCTGCCAGCCGAACAGCACGTTGCCGTCGGTCTCGGCGTGCCACAACTCCCGCCCGCCGTCCGGGGCGTACGCCGTGACCCCCTTGCTGTGCCCGTGGTAGACGGCCCGCTCGTCCGCCCGGACCATCCAGGCGTTGGTGCCGGCCGAGCGGCGCGACCACTGGAACTCGTCCTCGTGGTCGATGACCGTCAGACCGCCGCTGCGGTCGGACACGTTCAGCACGCCCTCGCGGATGTCGAGCCAGAAGATGTCCACATCCGCCGCTATGTCGTACGCCCCGAACGGCACCTTCGACGACAGGTCGTACACCGTGCCGTCGTCACAGCCCGCGTATATCCAGAACTCGTCCGCCACCAGGCACTTCACCCCGTCCGGCAGGGAGTAGCGGGCCAGCACCTCACCGCCGTGGCTCAGCGTGTACACATCGCCCGCCTGGTTGCCGACCCAGCAGCGGTCCTCGTCCACGTGGATCCCGAACGCCGACGAGCCCGTCCGGAAGCGCCACAGCACCGGCGCCACGGCCCGCGCCGTCGACGGAGCCGAGGTGACCTGGCGGCGGGTCACCGACCGCGCGGCGCGCTGCCCGGGCACCGCCGGCGCGTACCCCTTGCGGACCTTCTCCCCGATCTTCTTCGCGGCCGCCGCCCGGGCCTTGTCGGTGGTCGGGAACGAGGAGCTCTGCAGCTGGCCGGCCGCGCCGATGCGCCCGTACCGCACCGAGACGGCGGTGCCGTCGAGCGTCACCTCGTAGAACTTGTGCGCCGCGCCGTCGTCCTGCGACAGCTCCAGATACGTCGTCTCCCGAGCCATGACAGACCCCTCCCCAAAGGCCGGGCCACCGGCTTCCGTTCCGCCGGTGATCCCTCGTGAAAAACGCTACGGGCCACCACTGACAATGGGCTGGTGCAGCTGGAAGCGATCACATGGCAGCGGATGGCCGAGCGGCTCGCCGGTCACCTCGACGACCCCGGCACCCGCCCCGAACAGGGAGGTTGGCAGCGGGTGGGCATCGACGGAGCCCCGGCCGCCGGCACCGGCACGCTCGCCGGGGAGCTCGCCGACGCCCTGCGGGCGCGCGGTCGGTCGGTCCTGGTGGTGCAGGCCGAGGGCTTCCTGCGGCCGGCCTCCCTCCGCTTCGAGTTCGGCCGCGAGGACGTGCACTCGTACCTCGGCGGCTGGTACGACACCGCCGCGCTCTGGCGGGAGGTGTTCGGCCCCACGGACCCCGGCGGCACCGGGCGGGTGCTGCCCGACCTGTGGGACCCGGCGACCGACCGGGCCACCCGCAGCCCGTACACCGAACTCCCGCCCGGCGGCGTGGTGATCGTGCACGGCCCGCTCCTGCTGGGCCACTGGTTCCCCTTCGACCTCAGCGTCCACATCCGGCTCTCCCCGGGCGCGCTCGCCCGCCGCACCGAGGAGTCCGCACGCTGGACCCTGCCCGCCTTCGCCCGCTACGAGGCGGACACCGACCCGTCATCGGCCGCCGACGTACTGGTCCGGGCCGACGACCCCCGCCATCCCGCCTGGACCGGCATCCGCGGGGGCGGGTGACCCACCCGGGGCCGGCGTGTCAGGGCCTGCCACCCAGCCGGGTGACGGCCAGCGCCGCGGTGTGGCAGCCGGCGCGGGCGGCCTCCGCCGGGTCCGCACCCGCCAGGCGGGCCGCGAGGAAGCCGCCGGTGAACGCGTCCCCGGCGCCGGTGGAGTCCACCGCGTCGGCCGCCTCCGCGGCGACCTCGGCGGTGATCCGGCCCCGCTCGGCGACCAGCGCCCCGGCCGCGCCCCGCGTGACCACCACCAGCGGTATCCGGCGGCTCAGCTCCGCCGCCGCCCGGGCCAGTCCGGCGGGCTCCGGCAGCCCGGCGAGCAGCCGCGCCTCGTCCTCGTTCGGCAGCAGTACGTCGGCCCCCGCCACGGCGTCGAGGAACCGGCGCGGGCCCAGCGTGATCAGGAATCCGGCCGAGGCGGGGTCCACGCTCACCGGTATCCCCCGGCTCCGGGCCGCCCGCAGCGCGATCAGGGCCAGCTCCCGGCTGCTGTCGGCGAAGAAGAGGTAGCCGGACAGGTGGAGATGGGCCACCCCGTCGAGCAGGGAGGGATGCCAGTCGGCGGGGCACAGCCGCAGCGCGGCCCCGCTGTCCGTCAGGAAGGTCCGCTCCGCGTCCTTGCCGACCAGCGCGACCACCGTCCCGGTCGGCTCCTCGCGGTCGACCACCAGCCGCGGCCGCACCCCCGCGTCCACCAGCGCCCGCTCGTGCCAGCGCGCGGACTCGGTGCCCACGCGGGCGAGGAGCCGTACCTCCGCGGCCCCCGTCTGCGCCGCCCAGCAGGCCGCGTTCGCCCCGGCGCCGCCGGGCAGGGTCCGGATCCGGGCGGCCGTGTCAGTGGCCGGAGCCAGTGGTTCCGGGTGCACCGCCACCACGTCGGTCACCACGTCCCCGACGATCAGCAGCGCCCCCGGCCCGCCGGGGCGGCCCGTGGTGCCCGCGCCGCCCGTGCCGGAGTCGTCCCCTCCGTCTGCCGCGCCCCGGCCGGTCCCGTGCCCGTCGGCGCGGCCCGTCCCGCTCATGCCCGCGCCGCCCAGGCCCCCGCGATCCCGGCCCCGAGCCGCACGTTGCCCCGTACGGCCGCCAGGTTCGCCTCCAGCGAGGCCCCGCCCGTCGCCCGTACCAGGAACCCCAGCAGGAACGGGGTCACCGCCTGCCCGGTGATCCCCCGCTCCCGGCACTCCGCCAGCGCCTGCGCCAGCACCCGGTCGTGCAGCTCCGGATCCAGCTGCTCCGCCTCCGCCACCGGATTGGCCACCAGCAGCGCCGACTCCGGTCCGCCCAGCGCGTCCTGAGCGGCCATCACCGCCGCGACCTCCTCCGGCCCCTGCGCGGTCCAGTCCACCGGCTCGCCCGAATCGGCCAGGTAGAACCCGGGGAAGCGCTGCGTCCGGTACCCCAGCACCCCCACCCCGAGCGTCTCCAGCCGCTGCAGCGTGGCCGGCACGTCCAGGATCGACTTCACCCCCGCGCACACCACCGTGATCCGCGTCCGTGCCAGCAGCGAGAGGTCCGCCGACTCGTCCTGCGTCTGCGTCCACTCCCGGTGTACGCCGCCCAGCCCGCCCGTCGCGAAGACCCGCAGGCCCGCCCGCGCCGCCAGGAAGGCCGTCGCGGACACGGTCGTCGCCCCCGTAGCCCCGGCCGCCAGCGCGGGCGCCAGATCCCTGTGGCCGAGCTTGCGCACCCCCTCCCCGCCCGCGATCCGCTCCAGCTGCGCCTTGTCCAGGCCCGCGTACGCGACCCCGTCGAGGACCGCGATCGTCGCCGGAACCGCACCCTCCGACCGGACCAGATCCTCCAGTTCGAGGCCCACCGCCAGATTGCGGGGGCGCGGCAGACCGTGCGCGATGATCGTCGACTCCAGGGCCACCACGGGCCTGCGCCGGGCGAGCGCCTCGCGCACCTCTTCGGACAGGGCCACCGGTCCGCCGGACAGGGATGCAGTTGCTGCTGTGTGCTGTGACATGTCCCCATCCATGGCACGGGATTGACGCCCCCAAACGCGCTCCCGCCCCAGCCGCCCCAACCTGTCCGAGTAGCGTTCCCCCATGGACACGCGGGGCTTCTACGACGAACTGGCCGACCGGTACGACCTCCTGTACGCGGACTGGGACGCGGGCACGGCCCGTCAGGGCAGGGCCCTCGACGCCCTGCTCACCGCCGCACTGGGCCCGGGCCCGCACACGGTCCTCGACAGCGCCTGCGGAATCGGCACCCAGGCCCTGGGCCTCGCGGCACTGGGCCACCGGGTCACGGGGGCCGACCTCAGTCCCGTCTCGGCCGCACGCGCCGCGCGGGAGGCCGCGGGGCGGGGGCTCACCCTGCCCGTCGCGGCCGCCGACATGCGGGCCATGCCCTTCGCGGACGCCTCCTTCGACGCCGTGGTCTGCGCCGACAACGCCCTGCCGCACCTCCTGACGGCCACGGACGTCCGCGCCGCACTGGCCGAAACCCTGCGGGTCCTGCGCCCCGGCGGCCTGCTCCTGCTCTCCACCCGCCCGTACACCCAGCTGCGCCGGGCCCGGCCGCAGAGCGAGGCCCCGCACGTGCGCAAGGGGCCCGAGGGGCGGACGGTCACCTTCCAGCTGTGGCACTGGCACGCCGACGGGGAACGGTACGACCTGGAGCTCTTCCAGCTGCTGCCGACCGGCGACACCTGGACCACGCGGACGTCGAGCGCGACGTACTGGGCGCTGCCGGAGGAGCGGACCGCGGAGTTCGCCCGGCAGGAGGGCTTCCGGGACACGGTCTGGCACGCGCCGGAGGACACCGGGTTCCACCAGCCGGTCCTCGCCGCCAGGCGGCCCGACCGAGGCGGGCGGGCGGACTGGACAGGGTGACTCCCCGGCGGGGCGGTTGCTGGACGCTCCGCTCACCGCGCCGCGCGGCCGGGCCGGATTAGGCTGGCGCGCCATGAGCACCAGTGATCACGCAGCACAGGCAGCGGCTGCCGGGCCGGCCCCCGCCTCCTTCGCCGTCTCCGTACCCGACCTCCCCGACTCCGAGCTGGAGGCCGAAGACCTCGACCCCGACCAGATCGTCTCCGGCGAGCCCGTGGTGACGGGCAGGGTGCTGTGGGAGTCGGCAGACGGCAGGCAGGTGCGCGGGATCTGGCAGATCACCCCGGGCGTGGTCACCGACGTCGAGGCCAACGAGCTGTTCGTGGTGGTCAGCGGCCGCGCCACGATCGAGGTCGAGGGCGGCGCGACCCTGGAGGTGGGCCCCGGCAGCGCGTGCGTGCTCCGGGAGGGCGACAGGACGACCTGGACCGTGCACGAGACGCTCCGCAAGGCCTACCACATCAGCTACTGACCCCCTTCGCGGGCGCGGGCGGCGTCGCGGGGTGGCGGCGGGCGGTGAACAGCGCGAGCGCCGCCAGCGGCAGCAGCAGGCCGGCGCCGATGGCGTTCAGCCAGCCGTAGCCCGCCTGGGCCATCACCAGGCCGGCGGAGGCGCCGCCCACGCCCGCGGCCGTGTTCATGGTCAGGTCGCTCAGGCCCTGTACGGCGGCGCGGGCGGGCTGCGGGACCGAGTCGGTCAGCAGCGCCGAACCGGACACCATCCCCGCGGACCAGCCGAGGCCGAGCAGGAACAGCCCGGCGCCGCTCTGCGCATGGTTCCCGGAGGCGGTCCCGGCGAGCAGCGCGGCGAGCGACAGGAGCCCGGCGGCGAGGCCGATGACGGACAGCCTGCCGAGCCGGTCGGCGAGCCAGCCCATGACCGGCGAGAAGGCGAACATGCCGGCGATGTGCACGCTGATGACCAGCCCGATGAGCTGCAGGCCGGCGCCGTGGTGGCCCAGGTCCATCGGGGTCATGACCATGATCGAGACCATGGTGGTGTGGGACACGGCGACGGTGACGAGGGCCAGCCGAGCGCGCGGGGAGGCCTTCACGGCGGCGAACCCCGCGCGCAGCGAGCGGCCCTCGCGGGTCTGCTCCTCGGGCGCCGCCAGCGCACGGGCGGTCAGCAGCGGGTCCGGCCGCAGGAGCACGCCGATCAGCGTGCCGGTGAGGACGAAGACGGCGGCGGCCCACACGAAGGGGCCCGCCGTCTCGGGTATGGAGGTCCCGGCGAAGCTGCGGCTGGCCGGGGCGGACAGGTTGGGCCCGAGCACCGCGCCGATGGTGGACGCCCACACGACGACGGAGATGGCCCGCGCCCGGCGGTCCGGGGCGGCGAGGTCGGCGGCGGCGAACCGGGCCTGGAGGTTGGCGGAGGAGGCGGCGCCGAAGGCGGCCATGCCGAGCAGGAGCAGCGGGAGGCTCTTGACGGTGGCGGCGAGGACGACCAGGGCCGCGCCGGTGGCCCCGATCGCGTACGCCAGGACCAGCCCGGGGCGGCGGCCGCGGGCGGTCATCAGCGCGGCGAGCGGCAGCGAGACCAGGGCGGTGCCGATCACAGCGGCGGTGGAGGCGAGGCCGGACATGGCCTCGGTGCCGCTGATCTCGGTCGCGAGGACGGGGGCCAGGGCGATGCTGATGGGCACGCCCAGCCCGCCGAGGATCTGGCTGGCGATGAGCACCGCGGAGGTGCGGCGCTGCAGCCGGGCCAGGTCCGGGAGGCCGGACGGCGGAGCGGTCCGGTCCGTGCCGGGTGTGGCGGTCACGCCGTACACCTCCTCTGCGGGGGCGCCTGGGGGGCGCGGGAGGGCGGACCGGGCGGTGCGGCGGAGGTAGTCACCGCGGCAGTGTGCCACCCCTTACCGCGTGGCGGAACCGGAATTCGGCGCCCGCGGCTGCGCGCCTCGGCCGCCGCCGGGGCGGAAGGTGCCCGCGGGGCGGTCCGGCCCGCCGCCCGCGCAGGCCGTGCACCCCGGCCCGCCCGCACCCTGCCGCTCGCGCCGCGCACTCGGCACCCCTCAGAACAGCGGCTGCGGAAGCACGCCCTCCAGGGCGAGCAGCAGCCGCTTGGTCTCGATGCCGCCGCCGAAGCCGCCGATGCCCCCGTCGTTCTCCACGACCCGGTGGCAGGCCACCACCAGCGGCAGCGGATTGGACCCCATGGCGTTGCCGACGGCCTGCGCGGCGCCCGGCTGGCCGACGCGGGCGGCCAGCTCCCCGTAGCCGACAACCGCTCCGTACGGCACGGAGCGGTCGAGCTCCTGGAGCACCTGCCGGTTGAAGCCGGAGCTGAGCCGCCAGTCCAGCGGCAGGTCGAAGCGCCGCAGCGCACCGGAGAAGTACGCGGCCAGCTGGCGTATGGGCTCGGCCAGCAGCACCTCCTCGCCCGGCGCGGGCCGTACGGCGTCGGCGCCGAGCCGGGAGACGAGCGGGCCGATCATGGCCTCGACCCGCTCCGGCCCGGCATGGAACTCGACCCGGACCAGACCCTCGGGGGTCGCCGCCAGGAGGAGGGGCCCGACGCCGGAGGCGACGACGGTCCATTCGAGGTGCGGCCCGCGCGGCCGCTCGGTGCTGTCCACCCGTCCACCGTACGGCGGAGGACCGACAGCGACCCCGCGGCGGTGGCCGCCGGCGGGCTCAGAACCCGCCGACCGCCTCCTGCACGACGTCCGGGGCGTTGGTGATGATCCCGTCCACCCCCATCGCCTGCACCTTCCGGGCGGTCGCGGCGTCGTCCACGATCCAGGTGTCCACCTCCATGGCCTTGCCGTGGGCGCCCAGCAGGTCGTGCACCGCCGTGACCCACTCCTCCGAGATCGTCGTGTGCCACGGGTTGATCCGGTCGGTGAACTGCGCGTACTTCGGCAGGTCCGCCACCGTCGGGGTGCCCAGGAAGGCCGTCACGAGCTCCGGTCGCAGACCGTGCACGATGCGTACGCTGTCGGCGCTGAAGCTCTGCACCACCAGGCGCTCCGTCACGTGGCGCTCGTCGAGCCAGCCCAGCTCGCCCAGCAGCTGCAGGGTCTGCTCCTCGATGCCCGGGTAGAGCTCCGGCTTCTTGATCTCCAGCAGCAGCCGCTGCTGGTTGCGCTGCACCCGGTTCATGTACTCCCGCAGGGTCGGCACCCGGGCGCCCGCGAACTCCTCGTCGAACCAGCTGCCCGCGTCCAGGCGGGCGATCTCCGCCGCCGTGAAGTCCTTGACCCGCCAGGGCCTGCGGTCCGGGAAGACCTCTTCGACGTCGGTGGTCCGGGCCAGGGTGTCGTCGTGGATCACCACCAGCTCGCCGTCCTTGGTGCGCTGCACGTCGTTCTCGACCCAGTCGATGCCCAGCCGCATCGCCAGGTCGATCGCGTCGAGGGTGTTCTCCGGGGCGTACGCGGAGGCCCCCCGGTGGGCGTACACCACGGGCCCGCCCAGTGCCGCCCGGCCGGTGGCGGTGGCGGATCCGGAGCCGGTGGGGGCGGCGGCGGACGAAGCCGTCCCGCCCAGCAGGGTGAGGGTGAAGCCCAGGAATGCGGCGGCGGCCGCGGCGGCGGGTCGGACGTACATGTGCGTTCTCCTCGGGTCGTGAACCCTGTTCCTGCGTCAGACGGGTGCGGAGCGGCAGACGTTGCGGCGATGTACTTCACGGCGGGGCCTTCACCGCGATCATGGGGTTGAAGATCACCGGGCCGCCACCGAACTACGACAAACGGACCAGAAGGGATGAGATTTGCCGGGCGCGTCCGGACCCGCCGGAGCCTCGCGGAGCGGCGCGGCTGCGTGAGTGTCAGTGGGGGGTCGTACGGTTGACTCATGCGGCCCGTATCGAAGATCGAACGCACGGTGGCGCCTTTCGAGGTCGTCAGCTCCTACCAGCCCAGCGGCGACCAGCCGGCGGCCATCGCCGAGCTGGAGAAGCGCATCCGTGCAGGTGAGAAGGATGTCGTCCTGCTGGGTGCGACCGGCACCGGCAAGTCGGCCACGACCGCCTGGATGATCGAGAAGCTCCAGCGCCCCACGCTGGTGATGGCGCCGAACAAGACGCTCGCCGCCCAGCTCGCGAACGAGTTCCGCGAGCTGCTGCCGAACAACGCCGTCGAGTACTTCGTCTCGTACTACGACTACTACCAGCCCGAGGCCTACGTCCCGCAGTCGGACACGTACATCGAGAAGGACTCCTCCATTAACGAGGAAGTGGAGCGGCTGCGCCACTCCGCGACGAACTCGCTCCTCACCCGGCGCGACGTCGTCGTGGTCGCCTCCGTCTCCTGCATCTACGGCCTCGGCACCCCGCAGGAGTACGTCGACCGGATGGTCCCCCTCAAGGTGGGCGAGGAGATCGACCGGGACCAGCTGCTGCGCCGCTTCGTGGACATCCAGTACACCCGCAACGACATGGCCTTCACCCGTGGCACCTTCCGGGTGCGCGGCGACACCGTCGAGATCTTCCCGGTCTACGAGGAACTGGCCGTCCGCATCGAGATGTTCGGCGACGAGATCGAGGCCCTCTCCACCCTGCACCCGCTGACCGGCGAGGTCATCAGCGAGGACCGCGAGCTGTACGTCTTCCCCGCCAGCCACTACGTCGCCGGCCCGGAGCGCATGGAGAAGGCGATCCGCGGCATCGAGGCCGAGCTGGCCGAGCGCCTCACGGAGCTGGAGAAGCAGGGCAAGATGCTGGAGGCGCAGCGGCTGCGCATGCGCACCACCTACGACCTGGAGATGATGCGCCAGATCGGGTCCTGCTCCGGCATCGAGAACTACTCGCTGCACATGGACGACCGCGAGCGCGGCTCCGCGCCCAACACCCTCATCGACTACTTCCCCGAGGACTTCCTCCTCGTCATCGACGAGTCGCACGTGACCGTGCCGCAGATCGGCGCCATGTACGAGGGCGACGCCTCGCGCAAGCGGACCCTGGTCGACCACGGCTTCCGCCTGCCGTCCGCGCTCGACAACCGCCCGCTGAAGTGGGAGGAGTTCCAGGAGCGGATCGGCCAGACCGTCTACCTGTCGGCGACCCCCGGCAAGTACGAGCTCTCGCGCGGCGACGGCTTCGTCGAGCAGATCATCCGCCCCACCGGCCTCGTCGACCCCGAGGTCGTCGTCAAGCCCACCGAGGGCCAGATCGACGACCTGGTGCACGAGATCCGTCAGCGCGTCGAGAAGGACGAGCGGGTCCTGGTCACCACCCTCACCAAGAAGATGGCCGAGGACCTCACGGACTACTTCCTGGAGCTCGGCATCCAGGTCCGCTACCTGCACAGCGACGTGGACACCCTGCGCCGCATCGAGCTGCTGCGCGAGCTGCGGTCCGGCGAGTTCGACGTACTGGTGGGCATCAACCTGCTGCGCGAGGGCCTCGACCTGCCCGAGGTGTCCCTGGTGGCGATCCTGGACGCCGACAAGCAGGGCTTCCTGCGCTCCGGCACCTCGCTGATCCAGACCATCGGCCGCGCGGCGCGCAACGTCTCCGGCCAGGTCCACATGTACGCCGACACCGTCACCCCGGCGATGGCCCAGGCGATCGAGGAGACGAACCGCCGCCGGGAGAAGCAGGTCGCCTACAACACGGCGAACGGCATCGACCCGCAGCCGCTGCGCAAGAAGATCAACGACATCGTCGCCACCATCGCCCGCGAGGAGCTCGACACCGAGGAGCTCCTGGGCACCGGATACCGGCAGGCGAAGGACGGCAAGGGGGCCCAGGCCCCGGTGCCGGCGCTCGGGGCCAAGGCGAAGGCGGCCGGAAAGGGCGCCAAGGGCACCAAGGGCGCGGCGAAGGGCACCGAGGTGCTCACCGACCGGCCCGCCGCGGAACTGGCCTCGCTCATCGAGCAGATGACCGAGCGGATGCGGGCGGCGGCCGCGGAGCTGCAGTTCGAGGTCGCGGCCCGGATCCGGGACGAGGTCGGCGAGCTGAAGAAGGAGCTGCGGCAGATGAAGGAAGCGGGCCTCGCCTGACCGGGAGCCTGTCAGTAGGGTTGGTGCACGGCCGCAGGTACACGCTGCGCGCTCGTTATTGGGGCGGGCTTATGAGAGGGGACACCGCGTGACGGTCAACATGACCAAGGGTCAGGCCATCAGTCTGCAGAAGGCGGACGGGGGCACGCTGACCGCGGTCCGGATGGGACTCGGCTGGCAGGCGGCGAAGCGCCGCGGGCTGTTCGGCTCGCGGACCAGGGAGATCGACCTGGACGCCTCGGCGGTGCTCTTCGCCGACAAGCAGCCGGTGGACGTGGTCTTCTTCCGGCACCTGCAGAGCGACGACGGCTCGGTCCGGCACACCGGTGACAACCTCGTCGGCGGCGCCGGCCAGGGCGGGGACGACGAGTCCATCCTCGTCGACCTCCAGCGCGTGCCGGTGCACATCGACCAGATCGTCTTCACGGTGAACTCCTTCACCGGCCAGACGTTCCAGGAGGTGCAGAACGCGTTCTGCCGCATCGTCGACGAGACCAACGGCCAGGAGCTGGCCCGCTACACCCTCGACGGCGGCGGCCAGTACACCGCGCAGATCATGGCGAAGGTGTCCCGCGCCGGCGGAGGCTGGAAGATGACGGCCCTGGGCAACCCGGCCAACGGCCGCACGTTCCAGGACCTGATGCCGGCGATCCTGCCGCACCTGTAGGCGAAGAAACACGGGGGGAGACGGGACGATGGCGGCCGAACTGGTCCGGGGGCAGAACCACGCCCTGCCCGAACACAAGGTGCGGATCACGGTCTCGGCGGGCACACCGGTGCTCGCCCTGGCCTCGCTCGGCGACGAGCGGGGAGCCGTGACGGGCCCGGAGGGAATCGCGCACCCCGGTGCGCACGCCCTCCCAGGGGTGGAGGCGTCCGACGGATCCGCCGACCGGCACCGGTTCGCCGTCGACCTGGACGCGGTGGACGCCGCGGTGCACCGGGTCGGCGTCCTGCTCTCCCTGCCGCCCGGCGGCCCGGCCCGCTTCGGGGCCGTCGCGGCCTCGCACATCGCCGTCGCGGGAGCAGACGGCACGGAGATCGCCGAGTACACCCTGACCGGGCTGGATGCGGAGACCGCCGTCGTCGCCCTGGAGCTCTACCGGCGCCAGGGGGCCTGGAAGGTCCGTGCCGTCGGCCAGGGCTACGCCGGCGGCCTCGCCGCCCTGTTCGCCGACCACGGGCTCAGCGCGCCCGCCGCCGCCGAACTGGCGGCGCGCGTGGACGCGTCCGTCGCCGCCCCGGTGGCACCCGACCCGGTCCCCGTGTCCGGAGTCCCGTACGCGGGTACCCCGGGCCCGGCCCCCGAGCCCTCGCCCGCTCCCGAGGCCGCGCCGTCTCCCGCGATCGGGGCCGACGGGACCATCAACTACGCCCACCCGCGCCGCCGCCGCACCAGCACCGAGCCGCCCGAGCCCGCGCCGCGGGCCGAGCAGCCGGCGGAGCCCGGGCAGCCCCCGCGCCCCGTCGCCGGGGACGCCAGCGGCTGGTCCATGGACGAGCGGCTCTACAACCAGGTCTGGGGCATGTTCGAGGACCTGGCCCGCACCGTCGCCGCCTACCGGGGCGCCGTCGAATTCGCCGACTCCCGGATGGACCGCGAGCTCGACGAGGCCCTGTCCGACCCGCGCCACCGCCTCGGCGGATCGGGCAACGCCGCCCGCGACACCGCCCGGGCCCGCCGCGACGAGCTCGTCGCCCAGGCCCAGGCCGTCCTCGACCGGGACCTCGCGCAGCTCACCGCCGAGTGCGAGGTGGTCGAGCCCGCGCTGCCCGCCTCGTACGCCCGCTGGGACAACCCGGTCTGGCACGCCCACCGGCTGCCCGAGGAGGGCCCGCTGGCCCTGCGCCTGGGGGACCTGCACCTGCCCGAGCGGCCCGATCTGCGCATCCCCATGCTCGTGCGGCTCCCGCTGGAGCGCGGGCTGTGGATCGACAACGGGCGCACCGGCTCCGAGGCAGCGATGGCCATGGACACCGACCGGCTGCGCCGGGCCGCCATGGACATGGCCGTCGCCCACGCGGCACGGCTGCTCGCGGTCCACCCCGGCGACCGGATCTCCGTCCACGTCATCGACGCGGCCGGGGCCGGTGCCGCCTCGCTGGCGCCGCTCGTGCGCGCCGGGGTGCTGGCCGGGCCGCCCGCCGCCGGGGCCGCCGGGGTCTCCGAGACCCTGGAGCGGCTGACCCGCCGGGTGGACCTCGTACAGATGGCGCTGCGGGCCGGTGCTCCCGAGGACCTGCCGCCGGATGTGGACACGGCCGAGCAGCTGCTGATCGTGCACGACTTCCCGCACGGCTTCGACGACCGGGCCGTCACCCGTCTGCGCTACCTCGCCGACGAGGGGCCGGCGGTCGGCGTGCACCTGCTGATGGTCGCGGACCGTGACGAGGCCTCGGCCTACGGGCCGCTGCTGGATCCGCTGTGGCGCTCGCTGATGCGGCTGTCCCCGGTGCCGGACAACCACCTCGCCGACCCGTGGGTCCACCACGCCTGGACTTTCGAACCGGACCTGCCCCCGCAGGGGAGCCGCGTCCTCGACCTGGCCCTGGAGCGGGTGGCGGAGGTCCGGCGCACCGGTCGATGACTTTCCGATGACCGGTACTTGGCATTCTCTTTACCTTTTCCGACCTTGGCGGGTACCCTGGTGAGCGCGGAGGGGAGTATTCCTGCTTTCCTGCTACGGCGTGCCCGTCAATACGGACCGGTTCGGTCACACGAACCCAGTCGGTCCCGGGGCGCCGGCCCACGGCCTCCAGGTCGCCCGGGTGGAAGAGACCTCCGGCAGCGATGACGCTGACGAAGTGCTGAGCCATCCGCCGGAGGCGTGTCAACCGTGGAAGTTTCCTGGACCCTGTGGACGCTGACCATTCTTGGTCTGTCCCTCCTCATCGGCGCCGATTTCTTCATCGGCCGCAAACCTCACGACGTATCGATCAAGGAAGCAGGCACCTGGACGGTCGTCTGGATCGTCCTCGCCGCACTCTTCGGCCTCGGCCTGTGGTTCTTCGGGAACGGCCAGGCCTCGCAGGAGTTCTTCGCGGGCTTCATCACCGAGAAGTCGCTGAGCGTGGACAACCTCTTCGTCTTCGTCCTGATCATGGCGAAGTTCGCGGTGCCCTCGCACCTCCAGCAGCGCGTGCTGCTCGTGGGCGTGCTGATCGCCCTCGTGCTGCGCGCGGTCTTCATCGCGGCCGGCGCCGCGATCATCGCCAGCTTCTCCTGGGTCTTCTACATCTTCGGCGCGTTCCTGATCTACACCGCCTGGAAGCTGATCCAGGAGGCGCGCAAGGACGACGAAGACGAGGAGTTCGAGGAGAACCGTCTCCTCAAGTCCGTCGAGAAGAAGTTCGGCGTCGCCGACAAGTACCACGGCACCAAGCTCTTCATCCGGAACAACGGCAAGCGCGTCCTGACCCCGCTGATGGTCGTCATGCTCGCCATCGGCACCACCGACGTACTGTTCGCCCTGGACTCGATCCCCGCGATCTTCGGCCTCACCCAGGACCCGTACATCGTCTTCACGGCCAACGCCTTCGCCCTCATGGGCCTGCGCCAGCTGTACTTCCTCATCGGGGGCCTGCTCAAGAAGCTGGTCCACCTCAGCTACGGCCTGTCGATCATCCTCGGCTTCATCGGCGTCAAGCTGGTGCTGCACGCCCTCCACGAGAACGGCGTGCACGTCCCGGTGATCTCGATCCCCGTCTCCCTCGGCGTCATCTGCGGTGTCCTGGTCATCACCACGATCACCAGCCTGATGGCCTCGAAGAAGCAGGCGGCGGCCGAGGCCGCCGCCCGCCCGGAGAGCATCGACGCCTGAGCGGGCCCGCGCGTCTAGGCGGGGGCGGTGGCCGTTTCGGCCGCCGCCCCCGGCCGCGTCCGTACGACCGCCGGATTGGTCTCGGGAAGCAGCGCGAAGCAGCCCAGGCTGAGCAGGGCGATCCCGCTCAGGTACGCGGCGACCCCCCACGGCGGCCCCGAGCCGTCCGCGAGCGCCGTCGCCACGATCGGGGTCAGCGCCCCGCCCAGCACGCCGCCCAGGTTGTAGCCGACGGCCGCGCCCGTGCAGCGGATCCGCGGCGCGTACAGCTCCGGCAGGTACGCACCCACCACGGCGAACATCGTGACCATGCCGAACAGGGCCCCCACGAAGCCCAGTGTCATCAGCAACGGCTCCGCCGTGCGCAGCAGGGCCACGAACGGGAACATCCACAGCGCGCAGGCCGTGCAGCCGATCAGGCACAGGGGACGCCGGCCGTAGCGGTCGCCCAGCAGCGCCACCAGCGGAGTCGCCAGGCCCTTGAGGGCGACCGCCGCCATGATGCAGGCCAGCATGACGCTGCGGCCCGCGCCGAGGTGCTCGGTGGCGTACGCGAGGGACCAGGTGGTGACCGCGTAGAAGACGGCGTACCCGACGGCGAGCGCCCCGCCGGTCAGCAGGAGCAGCCGCCAGTGGCCGCGGACCACCTCGGACAGCGGGGCCTCGGCCCGGCGGCCCGTGTCGGCCAGTGCCCGGAACTGCGGGGTCTCCTCGACGGAGCGCCGCAGCCACAGCCCGGCCAGCGCCAGTACCCCGGCCGCCCAGAACGGCACCCGCCAGCCCCACGCGGTGAACTGGGCGTCGGTCAGCGTCGCGGACAGCGCGAGGACGATGCCGTTGGCGAGCAGGAAGCCCACCGCCGGGCCGATCTGCGGGAAGCTCGACCACAGGCCCCGGCGCCGCTCGGGGGCGTGCTCGGCGGTCAGCAGCACCGCGCCGCCCCACTCGCCGCCGAGTCCGAGGCCCTGGAGGAAGCGCAGCAGGAGCAGCAGTACGGGGGCTGCCGTGCCGATCGAGCCGTACGTGGGCACGCAGCCGACGGCGACCGTGGCGAGGCCCGTGAGCAGCAGGGAGGCCAGGAGCACCGGGCGGCGGCCGTGCCGGTCGCCGATGTGGCCGAAGAGCGCCGAGCCCAGGGGGCGGGCGAGGAAGCCGACGCCGAAGGTGCCGAAGGCGGCCAGGGTGCCGGCGAGCGGGGAGAAGGACGGGAAGAAGAGCGGGCCGAGCACGAGCGCGGCAGCGGTCCCGTAGACGAAGAAGTCGTAGAACTCGATGGCGGTCCCGGCGAGCGCGGCCGAGGCGAGCCGCAGCATGCCCGGGTGGCCTGCGGCGCCGGGCCGGGAGGGCTCGGGGGACGGGGCGGGGTCTTGTTGCATGATGCAGCAAATACCCCTTCCCCGTCCCTCAGGACGTGAGTTCGGCCCCTATCGACCGGAAGGAGTGCATCGCGTACCGAAGTTGACGGATGGCGGGGCTCTACCAGCCGCGCTCGCGCCATTCGGCGAGGTGCGGCCGCTCGGCGCCGAGCATGGTGTCGTTGCCGTGTCCCGGGTAGACCCAGGTCTCGTCCGACAGCTGGTCGAAGAGCTTGTGTTCCACGTCGTCGATCAGGCTGGCGAAGGCCTTCGGGTCGCCCCAGGTGTTGCCGACGCCGCCGGGGAAGAGGCAGTCGCCGGTGAAGACGTGCGCGTGCCCGTGCGGGTCGTCGTAGATCAGGGCGATCGAGCCGGGAGTGTGTCCGACCAGGTGGCGGGCGGTCAGCTTGACCCGGCCGACCTGGATCGTGTCCCCGTCCGCCACCGCCACGTCGGTGGGCACCGGGATGCCCTCGGCGTCGAGGGCGCCCGCGTACGTCCGCGCCCCGGTCGCCGCGACCACCTCCTGGAGCGCGCCCCAGTGGTCGCCGTGCCGGTGGGTGGTGACGACGGACGCGATGCCGTCGTCGCCGATCAGGCTCAGCAGGGTGGTGGCCTCGGCGGCCGCGTCGATGAGCAGCTGCTCGTCGGTGGCCCGGCAGCGCAGCAGGTAGGCGTTGTTGTTCATCGAACCCACCGCGACCTTGGAAATCATCAGGTCCGCGAGCTCGTGCACGTCGGCCGGACCGCCGACCTTGACCTCTCCGGTGTACGTCATGTCCTGATCCTAGAGCGGGGGGAGCTCGGGGAGGCCGTCCCCGGCCTCGAGGGAGAGGTGGGCGCCCTGGAGGCCGCGGCCGGCCAGCCAGCCGAGCAGCTCGTCGGGCGGGCCGACCAGGATCACGGGGGTGCCCTCGGGGCCGCCCGTGTGCCAGACGCGGTCGTCGTGGTACGTCTTCAGGGTCACCGGCGGAACCTCCGGGCGCCCGGACCAGCGGTCGGCGAGGAAGGTGATCTCGCGATCGGTGAACTCGTCCGGGAGGTCGGCGAGCTCGTAGCCGATGTTCAGGTCGACGTGGTGCAGGGCGACCTCGACCCAGCGGCGGAAGGGTACGTTCGAGGCCAGGTCGGTGACGCCGTTGCGCAGCTCGACCGTGCGGGACCAGTCCTGGGCGGGCTCGGCGGTGGCGAGGAAGCGGGCCCCGGAATCACGGAGGTCCGCCAGGTGTTCTTCCAGGGGCCGACCGGAGTCGCGCTCGATGTCCGCGTCGCGTGCCGAGGCGCTCTCGTACATGGGACGGCCTTCGAGGACGTTCACGAGGGCGTCGGCGTTGCGTGCGAGGTGGGCCAGGATGTGGCCCCGGGTCCAGCCGGGCAGATGTGACTGCTCGGTCAGGGCGGCGTCGTCCAGTTTCGCGACCGCGGTCAGCAGTCGCTCCGTGGCTTCACGTACAGATCGCAGGTCGTGCACATGATCAGTCATGACGGCGAGCCTAGTGGCTGCCGGGTCGCGGCCACACGATCGGGTGAAGAGGTCTGCGGAGTGCCGTAAATCGAATGTGCGTGCTATACGCTCGAAGTCCAGACTCCAACTCCACCGCAGTGGCGCCCCCCATACCCTGGGACGGGGGCCCGTGCCCCCCGGCTCTCTCAAGAAAGGTGCGGACCGGCGTGACCGACCGTCTCATCGTTCGTGGCGCTCGCGAGCACAACCTCAAGAACGTCTCGCTCGACCTGCCCCGCGACTCACTCATCGTCTTCACCGGACTCTCCGGGTCGGGCAAGTCCTCCCTGGCCTTCGACACGATCTTCGCCGAGGGCCAGCGCCGCTACGTCGAGTCGCTCTCGTCGTACGCCCGCCAGTTCCTCGGGCAGATGGACAAGCCCGACGTCGACTTCATCGAGGGCCTCTCCCCGGCCGTCTCCATCGACCAGAAGTCGACCTCGCGCAACCCGCGCTCGACCGTGGGCACCATCACCGAGGTCTACGACTACCTCCGCCTCCTCTTCGCCCGCATCGGCAAGCCGCACTGCCCCGAGTGCCGGCGCCCCATCTCCCGCCAGTCGCCGCAGGCGATCGTCGACAAGGTGCTCGCGCTCCCCGAGGGCAGCCGCTTCCAGGTGCTCTCGCCGCTGGTGCGCGAGCGCAAGGGCGAGTTCGTCGACCTCTTCTCCGACCTCCAGACCAAGGGCTACAGCCGGGCGCGCGTGGACGGGCAGACCATCCAGCTGTCCGAGCCGCCCACGCTGAAGAAGCAGGAGAAGCACACCATCGAGGTGGTCATCGACCGCCTCACCGTCAAGGACAGCGCCAAGCGCCGGCTCACCGACTCGGTGGAGACCGCCCTCGGCCTCTCCGGCGGCATGGTCATCCTGGACTTCGTCGACCTCGCCGAGGACGACCCCGAGCGTGAGCGGATGTACTCCGAGCACCTCTACTGCCCGTACGACGACCTGTCCTTCGAGGAGCTGGAGCCGCGCTCCTTCTCCTTCAACTCGCCCTTCGGCGCCTGCCCCGAGTGCACCGGCATCGGCACGCGCATGGAGGTGGACCCGGAGCTGATCGTTCCGGACGAGGAGAAGTCCCTCGACGAGGGCGCGGTCTCGCCGTGGTCGCTCGGCCACACCAAGGACTACTTCCAGCGGCTGGTCGGCGCGCTCGCCGGCGAACTGGGCTTCCGGACCGACATCCCCTGGGCCGGACTGCCGCTGCGCGCGAAGAAGGCCCTGCTCTACGGGCACAAGACGCAGATCGAGGTCCGCTACCGCAACCGGTACGGGCGCGAGCGGGCCTACACCACGGCCTTCGAGGGCGCCGTGCCGTTCGTCAAGCGGCGGCACGCGGAGTCGGAGAGCGACGCCAGCCGCGAGCGCTTCGAGGGCTACATGCGCGAGGTGCCCTGCCCGACCTGTGAGGGCACCCGGCTCAAGCCGATCGTGCTCGCGGTGACGGTGATGGAGAAGTCCATCGCCGAGGTGGCCGCCATGTCGATCAGCGAGTGCGCGGACTTCCTCGGCCGGATGCGGCTCGACGCCCGTGACAAGAAGATCGCCGAGCGGGTCCTGAAGGAGGTCAACGAGCGGCTCCGCTTCCTCGTGGACGTCGGCCTCGACTACCTCTCGCTCAACCGGGCCGCCGGCACCCTGTCCGGTGGCGAGGCCCAGCGCATCCGCCTCGCGACGCAGATCGGCTCCGGCCTGGTCGGGGTGCTCTACGTACTGGACGAGCCCTCCATCGGCCTGCACCAGCGGGACAACCACCGGCTGATCGAGACCCTGGTGCGGCTGCGGGACATGGGCAACACGCTCATCGTGGTCGAGCACGACGAGGACACCATCAAGGTGGCGGACTGGGTCGTGGACATCGGCCCGGGCGCCGGCGAGCACGGCGGCAAGGTCGTGCACAGCGGTGCGCTGAAGGACCTGCTGAAGAACGCCGAGTCGATGACCGGGCAGTACCTGTCGGGCAAGCGGTCCATCCCGCTGCCGCTCGTACGGCGGCCGGTGAACGGGGAGCGCAGGCTCACCGTGCACGGCGCCCGGGAGAACAACCTCCAGGACATCGACGTGTCCTTCCCGCTGGGCGTGCTCACGGCCGTGACCGGCGTCTCGGGCTCCGGAAAGTCGACGCTGGTCAACGACATCCTCTACACGCACCTGGCGCGCGAGCTGAACGGCGCGCGCTCGGTGCCGGGGCGGCACACGCGGGTGGACGGGGACGACCTCGTCGACAAGGTCGTGCACGTGGACCAGTCGCCGATCGGCCGGACGCCGCGGTCGAACCCGGCGACGTACACGGGTGTCTTCGACCACGTGCGGAAGCTGTTCGCGGAGACGATGGAGGCGAAGGTGCGCGGCTACCTGCCGGGCCGCTTCTCCTTCAACGTCAAGGGCGGCCGGTGCGAGAACTGCTCCGGCGACGGCACGATCAAGATCGAGATGAACTTCCTGCCGGACGTCTACGTCCCGTGCGAGGTCTGCCACGGCGACCGGTACAACCGGGAGACGCTGGAGGTCCACTACAAGGGCAAGTCCATCGCGGAAGTCCTCAACATGCCGATCGAGGAGGCGCTGGACTTCTTCGAGGCGGTGCCGACGATCTCGCGGCACCTGCGGACGCTGACGGAGGTCGGGCTGGGGTACGTACGGCTGGGCCAGTCCGCGCCGACGCTGTCGGGTGGTGAGGCGCAGCGCGTGAAGCTGGCCTCCGAGCTGCAGAAGCGGTCGACGGGGCGGACGGTGTACGTGCTGGACGAGCCGACGACGGGTCTGCACTTCGAGGACATCTCGAAGCTGATCAAGGTGCTGTCGGGGCTCGTGGACAAGGGGAACTCGGTGATCGTCATCGAGCACAACCTCGACGTCATCAAGGTCGCGGACTGGGTCATCGACATGGGTCCCGAGGGCGGCTACGGCGGCGGTCTGGTGGTGGCCGAGGGGACACCGGAGCAGGTCGCGTCGGTGGGGGCGAGCCACACGGGCAAGTTCCTGCGGGACATCCTGGGGGCGGACCGGGTCTCCGACGCCGGGGCGCCTCCGGCGCGGGGGGCCGCGAAGAAGGCCCCGGCCAAGAAGACGGCTGCCGCTGCCGCGAAGAAGACCGTTCCCGCCCAGAAGACGCGGGCTCGGAAGGCGTAGCCCGGGCTGCCGGGGGCGTGCCGCGCGTTCGTCTGCGGCGCCGTTGCCGGGGGCTCTGCCCCCGGAC
>NZ_JBHUSC010000021.1:0-65394 GCF_042673805.1 Streptomyces sp. NPDC057010
CCGCAGGACGAGCGCGCAACCACCCTTACGTCACGAAGAGGGCCTTGGTGCGCGAGCCGAGGAGACACCCCGGAGGGGCCCCGCGGACCGGCCCACACACCACCGCTCAACACCGGCCCCCTCAACCGCCCCGGCGGCCCGCGAGGGCGCGGCGAGCCGAGGAGACACCCCGGAGGGGCCCCGCGGACCGGCCCGCCCACCACCGCTCGGCACCGGCTCCCTCAACCGGCGCCGGGGCACGGGCACGGGTCAGACCCCCCGGGTTCGGGGCCCCGAGGCAACCCGCCCGATATGCGACGCTTGCGTCGTGCGCATACTCGTGGTCGAAGACGAACACGGCCTCGCCGAGTCCCTCCGGCGCGGCCTGTCCGCAACCGGGCACGCCGTCGACGTCGCCCACGACGGCCACCGCGGCCTGGACCTCGCCCTGGCCGGCGGCCCGTACGACGTCGTCCTGCTCGACCTGATGCTCCCCGGCGTCACCGGCCACGAGATCTGCACCCGCATGCGCGCCCACGGCGACACCACCCCCGTCCTGATGCTCACCGCCCGCGACGGCGAGTCCGACGAGGCCGAGGGCCTGGACTCCGGGGCCGACGACTACCTCACCAAGCCGTTCTCCTTCGTGGTCCTCGCCGCCCGCATCCGCGCCCTCGCCCGCCGCGCCGGCACCCCGGACCGCGGGACGCTCCGGGCCGGCGACCTCCTCCTCGACCCCCACGGCCGCCGCTGCCGGCGCGGCACCCGCGACATCGAGCTGACCGCCCGCGAGCTCGGCGTGCTCGCCTGCCTGATGGAGCGGCCCGGCCAGGCCGTGGCCAAGCAGGACATCCTCGACGAGGTCTGGGACACCCCGCACGGCATCGACCCGAACATCGTCGAGGTGTACGTCTCCTCGCTGCGCAGGAAGATCGACACCCCCTTCGGCCGCCGCTCCATCCGCACCGTCCACGGCACCGGCTACCGGATGGCCCCCGACGGTGGCTAGTTCGGTCCGGGCGCGTGCGGCGGTGGCCGCCGCCCTCGCGATGGCCGCCGTCCTGGCCGCCGGCGGGCTGTGGCTCCACACCCTGCTGCGGGCCAACCTGCTGGAGAACGCCACCGGCCGCACCGAGCTCGCCGCCCGCAAGGTCGCCGCCCGGTTCGACGGCCGGACCCCGCCGCCCGGCGGCCGGCTGCCCGCGCCCGAGGGCGGGGTGGACCTGGTCCTCGTACGGGACGCGCAGGGGCGGACCGTGGCGAGCAGCGGGGACGCCCCCGCGCCGGACCTGGCCGGGCTGCGCCCCGGGCCCGACGGCGACGCCCGCTCGGCCGTACTCCCGCCCGCGCGCCCCGGCGCGGAACGGCGCGTGCTGGTCGCGGTCGAGGCCCCCGGACCGCCGGGCGCCCGGACCGTGTACGCCATGACCGTGCTCGGCGACGTCGACGACGCGACCCGGGCGGTCGCGATCGGACTGCTGGCCGGCGCACCCCCGCTGATCGGCTTCGCCGCGGCCCTCGCCTGGTGGGTGACGGGCCACGCGCTGCGGCCGGTGACCGCGATCCGCAACGGGCTGGCGGCCGTCACCGCGAGCGAGCTGGACCGGCGGGTCCCGGACCCGGGCGGCGCGGACGAGATCGCGCAGCTGGCCCGGACCGTCAACGACACCCTGGACCGGCTGGAGCGCTCCGACGCCCGGCAGCGGCAGTTCACCGCGGACGCCTCGCACGAGCTGCGCAACCCCCTGGCGGCCGTCCGGTCCCGGCTGGAGGTGGCGCTGGCCATGGACCGCCCCGACCGGGAGTCGGTCGAGGCCGCGCTGGCCGACACCGAGCGGCTCCAGCGGATCGCGGCGGACCTGCTGCTCCTGGCCCGGCTCGACGGCGGGCCGGGGCCGCGGAGCGAGCCGGTCGACCTGGCCCTGCTGGCCGCGGAGGACGTGGCGCGCCGGGGCGGCTCCCGGGTCGCGCTACGGACGGACGCGCGGGCGCCCGTACCGGCGGCCGGGGACCCGGCGCGGCTGGAGCGGGCGCTGGCCAACCTCGTGGACAACGCCCTGCGGTACGCCCGCGAGGAGGTCGTGGTGCGGGCCGGCGCCGCGGACGGCTGGGCGCTGCTGGAGGTCGCGGACGACGGCCCGGGCATCCCGGAGGCGGACCGGGACCGGGTGTTCGAGCGGTTCGTACGACTGGACGCCCACCGCGGCCGGGCCGACGGCGGAACCGGGCTGGGCCTGGCCATCACCCGGGAGATCGCGCGGGCGCACGGGGGCGACGTACGCGCGCTGCCGGCGCCCGCCGGGGGCGCGCGGCTGGTACTGCGCATCCCGGCTCGGTGACCTCGGGGGAACCCGTCGCGGCGGCTTCCTCAGAATTCCTCAGGATTCCTTCAGCGCCTGTCCCCCACCATCGACAGGCATGAGCGCGCACCGGAGGAAGACGACGACCAGCCGCCGCCGGCGCACCCCGCGCCGGCTCGCCCGCACCCTGCTGGTCACGGCCTGCGCGCTGGCGGTGATGGCGGGCGGCGGCGCCTGGTACCTGTACCGGGACCTGGCCGCCGGCATCGGCAGCTCCAAGGCGCTGCAGGGCGCCGAGAAATCGCAGTACGGGGACGTGAACATCCTGCTCATGGGGCTGGACAGCCGTAAGGACCAGAACGGCGAGGACCTGCCGGCGGACGTCCTGGAGCAACTGCACGCCGGCACCTCGGACATCGGCGGCTACAACGCGAACACCCTGATCCTGCTGCACGTGCCCGGCGACGGCAGCCGGTCGAAGGCCTTCTCGGTGCCGCGCGACGACTTCGTCGAGATATCCGGCGGCCGGGGCAAGGACAAGATCAAGAAGGCGTACGGGCTGGCGAAGGAGGAGAGGCAGGAACAGCTCGTCGCGCAGGGGGTGAAGGACCGCCGGCGGCTGGAGCGGGAGGGGCGCGAGGCGGGGCGCAAGGCGCAGATCGATACGGTGCGCAGCTTCCTGGGGGTGCCGATCGACCACTTCGCCGAGCTGAACCTGGCCGGTTTCCGCCACCTCGCCGACGCGCTGGGCGGCGTACCGGTGTGCCTGAACAAGGCGGTGAAGGACAAGTACTCGGGCGCCGACTTCCCGGCGGGACCGCAGATCCTCAACGGCCGGCAGTCGCTCGCCTTCGTGCGGCAGCGGCACGGCCTGGACATGGGGGACCTGGACCGGACGAAGCGGCAGCAGGCCTTCCTCGCGGGCGCGACGAAGAAGCTGAACTCGGCCGGGACGTTCACCGACCCGGTGAAGCTGATCAAGCTGATCGACACGGCGAAGCAGGACGTGGTGACGGACGAGGGATGGGACCTGCTGTCGTTCGTGCGGCAGGCGAAGAACCTGTCCGGCGGCAGGGTGCAGTTCACGACACTCCCCATCGAGGGGTTCGGAAGGAACCATGGGGAGGACATCAACGTCGTAGATGATATGAAGATAAAGCGCCTCATTGCCGAGCAGATCGGGCCCAAGGCCACCGCGAGCCCGAACGCACCGGGCGCCGCTTCCGCACCGAGCCCGTCGGCCTCACCTGAGGCGTCAGCGTCACCCCCTCCCGCGTCCCCGCCCGCCCGCACGGACGGCGGCGGCATCCCGTGCGTGGACTGAAACCCCTGACGGCGGCCGGCGCGCGCCGCCGCACCGAGGCGCTGCTCCTGGTCTTCGTCGTCGCCATCGCCGTCTTCGGCCACACCTGCGCCGGCCTCGCCATGAACGGCGAGCTGCCGCCCAACCTCACCGGCTTCACCATCAGCCTGTCGCTGCTCTCGCTGGTGGGACACCTCGGCATCCGCCGGTTCGCGGCGTACGCGGATCCGCTGATCTTCCCGCTCGCCATGCTGCTCACCGGGCTCGGACTGGTACTGATCCACCGGCTCGACCAGGGGTACATCGAGCGGTACAACTCCGACGCGAACGCGCCCGGCCAGCTGATGTGGACGGTGGTCGGGGTCGCCGCCTGCATCCTGGTCGTGGCGCTGCTGCGCGACCACCGGCTGCTGCAGCGCTTCATCTACATCACGATGGCCGTCGCGCTGGTGCTGCTGATCGCTCCGGCGTTCTTCGGCGCGGACACGTACGGCGCCAAGCGCTGGATCATCCTCTTCGGCTTCTCGCTGCAGCCCGGCGAGTTCGTGAAGATCATGATCGCGATCTTCTTCGCGGGCTACCTGGTCATCCACCGGGACTCGCTGGCCCTGACGGGCCGGCGGTTCCTCGGCATGCGGCTGCCGCCGATGCGTCAGCTCGGTCCGATCATCACCGTGTGGATCGTCTCGATGCTGGTGCTCGTCTTCGAGCGCGACCTCGGCACCTCGCTGATCTTCTTCGGCGTCTTCGTGGTGATGCTCTACGTGGCCACCGAGCGCACCAGCTGGATCGTGTGCGGCCTGTTCATGGCGGCGGTGGGCGCCTTCGCGGTGGGCTCGACGGAACCGCACGTCAAGGCTCGCGTTGCGGCATGGCTGGAGCCCCTGTCCTACTACTGGGAGAACCGGCCGGCGGGGGTCACCTCGGACCAGTCGGCGCAGGCCCTGTTCAGCTTCGGCACGGGCGGGCTGTCCGGGACGGGGCTGGGGATGGGCCACCCCGAGCTGATCAAGTTCGCGGGCCGCAGCGACTTCATCCTCACGACGGTCGGCGAGGAACTGGGCCTGGCCGGGGTCATGGCCGTCCTCATCCTCTACGCACTCCTCGTGCAGCGGGGCCTGCGCATGGCACTCGGCGCCCGCGACCCCTTCGGCAAACTCCTGGCGGTGGGCCTGGCCTCGGCCCTGGCCCTCCAGGTCTTCGTGGTCGCGGGCGGCGTCACGGGCCTCATCCCCCTGACGGGCAAGGCCCTCCCCTTCCTGGCCAAGGGCGGCTCGTCCCTCCTGGCCAACTGGATCATGATCGCCCTCCTCCTCCGCATCAGCGACAGCGCGGAACGCCAACGCGAGGCGGACACGAGGGGCCCGGCGGAAACGACCATCACGCCGGTGGCGGTGGGGGCGGGGGCGGGGTAGGGGCTCCGCCGGGACGGGGCGGGCGGGGGCTTCGAGACGCTTCGCCCGGGCGGGGTTTCTGCCCCCCTCTCACCACCACCGCGGTGCGGCGGCTGCCCACCCGCCACCTCGGCGCCGAGACCGAAACTCGGTAATCCGGCGAGCGGGGTCGGCCACATCGGCATTTCCCTCAGGCAACTCGGCCGGCCGGGGCGGGGGCTTCGGGACGCTTCGCCCGGACGGGGCCTCCCCCCTCTCACCACCACCGCGCACCGGGGCTTCGGGGTTCGGAGCCCCGGAAGGCGGCATCAGGGAAGGTTTGGGGGTTTCCCGTCAGTCTCATCGTCCTTCCGCGTCGGCCCGGCCTGTCAAGGGCGCTCCTCCTTCGTCGTCGCGTCGCTTCGCGATGGCCTACGGCCACCCTTGACAGACCGACCCGCCACGGAAAAACGAAGACCGACGGGACCCCCCCAAAAGAACGGTCCACGGGTCAGAGACACAGGCCCGGGCGAGCCAGGGATGCGCGAGCCCGCTTCCCCAGTCCGGCCAATGCCGACTACCAAAGGCATAGGCGGGCACCGTCCGAGCCGGGCGCAGCCCAACCTGCACCAAACAGCGGCGAGGGCCTCATCGGGAGCCTTGAGCGCGTCAAATCGCTACGCACTCCTCGTTGACGGCGTCCGGCGGCCGTCCGTGGCTGGACATAAGCCGCCCAAGATCGCTGCGTGCCCCTTCACAGCTCAGCGTCTCCCGGCCGTCTGGAGCTGGTCACAGGGCTCCCGCTGGCGGCGACCGGGGCGGCACGGCCTGAGGTCAACGCACGACGGGGCCCTTTCCGGCTCGCCAATCGTTGATTCGTTTGCGGATGCTGGGCACCATCTGTAGATCTTCAGTGGCCTCCGGGGCGAACCAGGCGACCTCAAATGACTCGTCAGACGTACGGAGCCTGCCACCAGTGGGGCGGGCGAGGAGACAGATCGAGAATTCCTGCCGGACCTCGCCGTCGTCGTAGGCGAAGACGTGTCCGGGGTTGGTGTATGTCCCGACGATCCCGGTGATCTCAACCGCTATTCCGGTCTCTTCGAGGGTCTCCCGGACCGCGCAGTCCCCGATGGACTCCCCAAGCTCCATCTTGCCGCCGGGCAGAGCCCACATGCCATTGTCCGTGCGTCGTTGCAACAGCACCCGGCCGTCGTCATCGACGACGACTGCCGAAGCCGCCGGCACCAAGCTGTTCGCTTTCGGCGCGTTGGGATCGTCCTCGAAGTCACGCCTGGGCATCCTGCCTCGCCTCCCGGATGTCGCGTCCCCGGCTCCACAGCTCTTCGACGTGAGCTGCGAAACGGTCGAACATTCCGTCTGTCTGCCTGCGTCGGATGTGCATCATCGGTGAATCGTGGCCGACTCTGCGGGCCAGAATGGGGGTGACGATCATCTCGTCGTCGAACCGGAAGACGGAGAGGTTGACGTGACCGGTCTCGAACCGGCCTTCGATGGCGCTGACGTCACGCAGCTTCTCGAGCTCATTCAGCGTCACGGCGATACGGGTGGAAAGCGTCAGCGGTACGCCCTCCTCAGCCTCTCGCGCTGCGGTGACCGGGCTGTTCGGATCGCCGATCAGGAAGCGCACCCGGCATCCGCCCTGAGCCTTGCGGCGTAGGGCACTGGCCAGGTTCGCCTGCTCCAGCCACAAGAAGTAGTTGGTGTACCCGGCGAATACCAGCTCTCGCTGCGCCTTCGTCACCAGGGACTTCCACAGACTGGCTGGTGCTGCGGAGCGATAGGGGAAGACCTGGACTATCTCCTTGTCCGGCCCGGTGGTGAGTGCCGACCGGACGGCGTTGGGCCACAAGGCTGCCTCCTCCTCACCTAATACCTCACAGGCAGCCCATCGGTGGCGAGCATGCGGAATCCGGTTCGGCTCAGTGATCCATCGACCGACCGTCTTCGCATCGACCCCACAAGCTTCTGCGAGCTGCGCTTCAGTCATCTTGGCATTCACCATCGCTCGCCGGAGCGCGTGATTCACAGTTCGCCTCCGCTGAACCGTTGGGGACGGAACGAACGGTAGTGGTGAAGCGTCCCAAACGTCCCGTGAACGCGGTGGCAACGCTCCGACGAGGGACGGAACATCAGGGCATGCCCGGTCCGCGGCACCGAACGATGCGTGGGACGCAACTGCGAAAGGGAGGCAGGGCATGCGCAACCGGATGCCGATGCTTGGCGTTTCGTCCGGGAGGCACCTTTGATCCGGGACCTGGGCGACGAGGAACCACGTGCCCCGAACTCTCGCCCACGCTGAGCACGGCCTCGCCATGTTCCTCGCACGGTGGGAGGAACATGGGGCGGCGACTCATGGGCGCGTTACCGACGTCACCGCGGGGGACTGGTGCTGGCACCTCCTACGGCCCCGCGAACAGTCTGAAGAGATCGCGCCGGCCACGTCGTACAGGTGGGCTCGGCGTGGCACGGCATCGACGCGGCGCAGGCGATCACCTGAGATTGTCCCGCGGCAGGGAGTCGACGGCTCCCCGGCGTAAGCCCCTGGCTGCGGGGCGCAGCGACCCGGCTCGGCAACCGCCCCCGCCGGCTACGGCACCACCCGAGAGGAACACCACCATGGCCAAGCACTCTCCGCCCCCGCCCCCGCCGTCCAACCCGCCGCCCCCGCCCGGTCAGCCCGCCCCGCCACCGCCACCGCCGAACCCGGACACCAGCACGCCACCCGGCGGCGGGACACACCGCAAGTGACCACCGCCGCCCACCAGGGGCGCCCCAGCCGTACCGAGCTGGGGCGCTGCCTCCGGTCTGCCGGCGCCCTCTCCTCTGACTGGGCCCCCTCGTTCGCCGCGGTCGACCGCGCCGCATTTCTCCCTGATGTGATCTGGCCGTTCGTCCCCGACAGCGATGGCGCTTCCCGCACCATCACCGTCGACCGCCACACCGACCCTGCCGCCTGGCACCGCTACGCCGACTCCGACCTTTCGATCGTCACGCAATGGGATGACGGCGCCCACGAAGGCAAGACGCCCGGCACCGTGCCAACCTCGTCCAGCTCTCAACCCTCAGTTGTATACAGGCTTCTCGCTGCCCTCGACGCCGAGGCGGGAATGAGGGTGTTCGATGCGGGCACCGGCACCGGCGAGACCGCCGGGCTCCTCACCCACCGATGCGGGCCAAGAACCGTGACCAGCATGGACGTCGACGCCGCCGTGACCGCGGGTGCCCGGCAGCGTCTGACCGCCCTCGGCTTTCCCGCCAACGTCATAGCAGGCGACGCTCTAGCCGGTCACCGCGACGGAGGCCCGTACGATCGCATCCTGTGCACGTTCGGGCTGCGCACCGTTCCCGGCGCGTGGCTGTCCCAGGTACGGCCCGGCGGGATGATCGTCGCACCATACGGGACGCACTACTCCAACCGTGACGCCTTACTCCGCCTCACCGTGCATGCCGACGGCACCGCGAGCGGACCGTTCACTGCCGGGGTGGAGTTCATGAAGGCGCGGACGCAGCGAACCACATGGCCCAACCACACCGACTACGTCACCGAGTGGCCCGGGCCCACCAGCACCCCCATCCAACCCGACCAGCTCGCCGACACCGATGCCGCCCACGCCATCGGTCTCGCCATCCCGGATGTCACCCACACCCTGTACCGCACAGCCGACGGCAACCAGGCCGGATGGTGGTACTCCCTCACCGACCGGTCATGGGCGTACGTGCGATGGCCTGAGCAGCACGGACCGGGCATCGTCCACCAGCACGGTCCGCGCCACTTGTGGGACGGCATCGAGTCCGCACACGCCTGGTGGGAGCATGCCGGCCGCCCGGCTCTCATGCGGTTCGGCCTCACCATCACCCCCGACGGTGCTACACCATGGGTGGACGCCCCTGGCAACGTCGTGCCGGGAGCGGGCTGGCGGTAAGGAGAGACCGTGGACAGCAGCGATAACCCTGAGGCACCTCGCCGTAACAGCCTTGAGGCATGGGCAGCCCGCCGGGAGCGGCGCCAGCAGACCGACCACTGGCTCACCGGCACCCGCCGCGCCGTGCCTCTCGCCCCGGGGGCCCGCGCTTCTCACGTGGCACCCGACGCCCCACGTCTGCTACTCGAACGAGACACCGACGGCCGGTGGTCGCCGGTCGGCGTCGCCGCCGACCACGCCGAGGCTGCCGAGTTCCTCAAGGGCTGAACGATTGAAGAACAAGCTCAGCCCATGCCGGGCTGATCGCCGCCGGGTCACCTCAGCCGCGGGGCGACCCGGTAGACCCATGTCCAGCTCCGGGCGGCCGCCGGACGCCGTCAACGAGGAGCGCGTAGCGGTTTGACGCGCTCAAGGCTCCCGATGGGCTTCTCGCCGCTGTTTGGTGCAGGTAGAGCCGCCCCCGGCCCGGACTACGCCTGCTTATGCCTGGATGGGTGCCTGGCTGCCCTGGACCCGGCGCTGCCCGGCATGGCTTGGGGGCATTGGCCGGACTGAGGGAGCGGGGATTGGGTTCCTGGCGCTCCCCGGGTGGATGCGTCTGACCCGGCCCGTTCCTTTGGGGGCTTCCCGGCAGTCTTCGTTTTTCCGTGGCGGGCCGGTCTGTCAAGGGTGGCCGTAGGCCATCGCGAAGCGACGCGACGACGAAGGAGGAGCGCCCTTGACAGGCCGGGCCGGCGCGGAAGGACGATGGGACTGACGGGAAACCCCCAAACCTTCTCTGATGCCCTCCGCTCGGCTACCGGCCCCCAAGCCCCCGATGCGGCCCCGCCCGGCTACAGGTAGTCCTCCAGCCGCCCGATCCGGTAGCCCTGTTCCTGGATGCGCTGGAGCATGCGGGTCGTCATCTGGGTTTCCGTCGAGCCCTTGAGTTCGGACGGGCCGCGGAAGTGGGCCAGGATGATGTCGCCCGGTTTGAGGGCGGAGCCCTCGGCGTACTGGAAGTTGTTGATCTGCATCGACGCCCGCCAGAGGACCAGGGACGAGACTCCGCACTCCGAGGCTGCCCGGAGGGTGTCTTCGTTGTAGTTGCCGAAGGGCGGGCGGAAGAGCGTCGGGCGTTGGCCGAAGCGCTGTTGCAGGCGGTCCTGCTGGCCGCATATCTCCTTCTTCTGCGCCGCGAAGGGCAGCGTCCGGAGGTTCGGGTGCGTCAGCGTGTGGTTGTTTATCGTGCTCGACGAGCCGTTGTCGCGGAGCTTCTCGAAGTGGCCGTAGTCCGAGGAAGCCACGTTGTCCGTCAGGAACATGCTGATCGGCAGCTTGAGGTCGGCCGCCATCTTCAGGAACTCGGGGTCCTTCTCGGCGCCGTCGTCGAAGGTCAGGAAGACTGTTTTCTCCCCGTCCGGGACGGGTATTCGGTCGACGACCGGGACCTTGCCCGGGCCGGCCTTCGGGATCTGCGGCTTCTGGGCGGGCTTCGGCGCGTACGCGACGGGGGCCGTCAGGCCCCACTTCTTGTACGCCTCGTCCGAGGCGTTCCCCGCCGCGTTCCCCGCCGACGGGCTGGGCGACGGAGTCGCCGACGCCTCCGCCGTCCCGGCCCCCTGCGTCGTCTTGCGCCCCAGCCTCTCGATGGGGTCCACGCTGTCCCCACACCCCGTCAGGGACAGCGCGAGCGCGCCGGCCGCCAGCGTTCCGGCTACCAACCGGCGCGCGTGCTTCACAGATAGTCCTCCAAGCGAGCCACGGCGTATCCCTTGTCCGTGACGGTCTTCATGACATGACGGATCATGTCAGGCATCGTGCCCTTCCAGTCCTCCTTGCCCCGGAAGTGCGTGAGGATGATGTCACCGGGGTGCAGGTCGCGGTCCCATTCGCGGTAGTCCATCCGGTTCGTGAACGCCTCCGCGTTCCACAGCGGTACCGCCTTGATCCCGCAGGACTTCGCCGCCTTGAGGGTGTCCTGGTTGTAGTTCCCGTACGGCGGCCGGAAGAGCGTCGGCCGCTTGCCGAACTGCTTCTGGATCGTGTCCTGCTGACCGCAGATCTCCTCGCGCTGCTTCTCGTACGAGAGCGCCGGCATGTAGCGGTGGTTGAGCGTGTGGTTGTTCAGGGTGACGCCCGCGTCCTGCATCTTCTTGAAGTACGGGTAGTCGTCCCGCACCAGGTAGTCGCTGAGGAAGGCCGTGTACGGGATCTTCAGCTCCTGCATCATCCTGAGGAACTCGGGGTCCTTCTCCGCGCCGTCGTCGATCGTGAGGAAGACGACCTTGTCCTCGGTCGGGACGGTGGTGAAGACCGGCGGGTACTCCTCCTGGTCCTCGACCTCGAAGCCGTCCCGCGTGGTGATCTCGGGCTTCGTCTTCGGCGCGGCCGGGGCGGTCAGCGGCACCTTGCGCAGGCCCCACTTCTTCGCCGCCGCGACGCGCGCCTGCTGGGCGGCCTTCGCCTTCTCGGCGGCGCTGAGGGCGCCGGCCGCGCCCGCCTCGGCACCCTTGGCGGCCTTCGCCTTCTCGGCCTTGTCCGGTGCCCCGGATCCCCCGGAGCAGGCCGTGCCGAGGGCAGCCACCAGCAGGGCGGCCACGGCCACCCCGAACCGGCCGCGCGGACCCGCCGCGTACCGGTGACCCAATTGCGTCTTATCTTCCTTTTGTCGTACTAGCTGCATAGCTGCGCATCCTGGCACCCGACACACGGGCTTCCCGGAAGACACCGCGAGCGGAATTCCACCTTCCTTCGACTGGCCCACACCGTTTGACGGGAGCGTCCGGAGCACCGCCCCTCCCGCCCCGTCGCCGACAATGGATCCGTGACCCCCGAAGACTTCGCCGCCCTCCTCACCCCCGAGGGGCGCGCCCTCCTCGACTCGCTCCGCGACTACGACCCCGCCCAGGAGCTGGCCGTCGCCACCCGGCTGCGCCGCGAGCACCCCGCCGGACTGGTCTCCGCCGCGCTCGGGCAGGCCCGGCTGCGGCAGCGCGCGGTGGCGAAGTTCGGGGCGCAGGACGCGTTCCGGATGTACTTCACGCCCGGCGGCGGGGAGATGGCCACGCGCGCGTCCGTGGCGGCGTACCGGGCCGGGCGCCTCGCCGACCTGGGCGTGCGGTCGCTCGCGGACCTGTGCTGCGGCATCGGCGGGGACGCCCTCGCGCTGGCGCGGCTCGGCATCCGGGTCCTCGCGGTCGACCACGACCCGCTGACCGTCGCCGTCGCGCGCGCCAACGCCGAGGCGCTGGGGCTGGCGGACCTGATCGAGGTGCGGGAGGCGGACGTGACGGAGGTGGACACCTCCGGCTACGACGCCGTCTTCATCGACCCGGCCCGGCGCGGCGGGCGCGGCCGGATCTTCGACCCGGAGTCCTACTCGCCGCCGCTGTCGTGGGCCGTGGAGACGGCCCGTGCGGCGAAGTACGCCGCCATCAAGATCGCGCCCGGGATCCCGCACGAGGCGGTGCCGCAAGAGGCCGAGGCCGAGTGGATCTCCGACCAGGGGGACGTGAAGGAGGCGGTGCTCTGGTTCGGGACCTCGCCCGGGACGGTGCGCGCCACGCTGCTGCCCGGGCCGCGCGCCCTGCAGACCGCCGATCCGCTGCCGGATCCCGAGGCGGGGCCGGTGGGCCGCTGGCTCTACGAGCCCGACGGCGCCGTGATCCGCGCGCACCTCGTCGCCGAGGTCGCCGAGCGGCTGGACGGGCGGCTCATCGACCCGACGATCGCCTACATCACGGCCGACGAGCTGCGGGAGACGCCGTACGCGACGGCGTACGAGATCACCGATGTGCTGCCGTTCGGCCTGAAGAAGCTGAAGGCGCTGCTGCGGGAGCGGGGGGTGGGGGTGCTGACCGTGAAGAAGCGGGGGTCGGCGATCGAGCCGGAGGAGCTCCGCAGGAAGGTGAAGCCGTCGGGGCCGAATTCGGCGACGGTGTTCCTGACGCGGGTGGCGGGGGCGCCGGCCATGCTCATCGGGGCGCCGGCCGGGTCGGGTGCGGGTGTGGCGCGGCCCTGACCTCTCCCCTCGCCGGGGGTGCGCGGCCTTCGCGTGCGGCCCCGGGCTGCGCCCGGGCTCCCGGGGCTCCGCCCCGCACCCCGCGCCTCAAACGCCGGCGAGGCTGGAATTGGCCACCCTGAGTGCGCGAGCGCGGGCTCAAGACCGGGACTCCGCCCCGGACCCCGCGCCTCAAACGCCGGCGAGGCTGGGATTGCTCATAGACCGGTGCGGGCCGGATGTGGGCGGGGGAAGGCTCGGAGGGCCCAGCGGTAGTGGGCCGTGGCTTTGGCTGCGCCCAGGAGGGCGGTGATCCAGAGGATCATGCCGATGCCCATGAAGTACGTGAGCTCGCCGTACTTGACCGGGCCCGGGCCAGAGGTCGCCGCGGCGGCGAAGGTGAGGGACAGGCCCAGCGCGCCCAGGGCGAAGGAGGACAGGAGCCAGGTCAGGCTCCGGGCCGGCGCGCGGAGCCGGGAGTCCGTCGCCGGATCGCGGTCCGCCGCGGCCCACGCCGACAGCAGCCGCCTCACCTCGCGGTCCCGCCGGGCGCCCCAGGCGAACCAGAACCCGGCCGGGATCAGCACCCCCACCCCTAGGACGCCGTAGACGGGGACGGAAAGGAGGGAGAGCCCGTCGCGCGCCTCGAAGGCCATCACGGCCAAGCCGACGAAGGTCCAGCCGACGGCGAACACCGCCGAGACGGCCCAGAGAAGGAGCAGCCGCCCGAGGCCCAGGCTGCGCCGGGCCAGCTCGCGCAGGAAGAGCGCGCGGTCGGCCCTCAGGGCGGTTTCGTCCATCCAGGCGCGCACGTGCGCGGGCGGCGGCGGAGGGGGCAGGTTACGGCCAGGCATGGGCATGACCATAACCGCAAGCCCCGCCTCGTCAGGCGCCGGTCACCTCGACCGACTCGAACCGCCAGCGGTGCACCGCCCGCGTGATCAAGTCGGCGGCGGGCTCCGGCAGTTCGGGGAGGTCAGCCGAGACCCCCTCGGCCGTCTCCCACCACGTGATCACGAGCACCCGGTCCTGCGGGGCGCGCAGCACCTCACGGCGCGCCGGCTCCCGGGCGAGGATCTGGGCGCGCGCCCACTCCAGCAGCTCGTTGCCCCGGCCGGCGACGGCCCGGGCCTCCCACATCAGCGCGATCACGAGTACAGGTTGTCCTTGCTCAGTTCGTGTACGTGGTCGTGGGAGTGGGAGTCACCGTGCGCGTGGGACGTACCCGGCACGTGCGGGTCCGTCACCGGCAGCGAGGAGTCCGCGGAGAGGTCCCAGTCCGAGGCCGCCCGGTTCCGCTTGACCATCTCCGCACCCAGCGCCGCCACCATCGCGCCGTTGTCGGTGCACAGCTTCGGCCGCGGCACGCGCAGGATGATCCCCGCGTCGTCGCACCGCTCCTGCGCCAGCGAGCGGAGCCGGGAATTGGCCGCCACACCGCCGCCGATCATCAGGTGGTCGACGCCCTCGTCCTTGCAGGCCCGGATGGCCTTGCGGGTGAGGACGTCCACGACCGCTTCCTGGAAGGAGGCCGCCACGTCGCGTACCGGAACCTCCTCGCCTGCCTTCCGCTTCGCCTCGATCCAGCGGGCGACGGCCGTCTTGAGGCCGGAGAAGGAGAAGTCGTACGCCGCGTCGCGCGGCCCCGTCAGCCCGCGCGGGAAGTTGATCGCCCTCGGGTCGCCCTCGCGTGCGAGCCGGTCGATGACCGGGCCGCCGGGGAAGCCCAGCTGGAGCACGCGCGCGATCTTGTCGAAGGCCTCGCCGGCCGCGTCGTCGATGGTCGCGCCGAGGGGGCGGACGTCGCTGGTGATGTCCGGGGCGAGGAGCAGCGAGGAGTGGCCGCCGGAGACCAGCAGGGCCATCGTCGGCTCGGGCAGCGGGCCGTGTTCCAGCTGGTCCACGCAGATGTGCGAGGCCAGGTGGTTCACCCCGTAGAGCGGCTTGCCGAGCGCGTACGCGTACGCCTTGGCGGCCGAGACGCCCACCAGCAGCGCCCCCGCCAGGCCGGGGCCGGCCGTGACCGCGACGCCGTCGAGGTCGCGGGCGCTGACGCCCGCCTCCTTCAGGGCGCGCTCGATGGTGGGGACCATCGCCTCCAGGTGGGCCCGCGAGGCGACCTCGGGCACGACCCCGCCGAAGCGCGCGTGCTCGTCGACGCTCGACGCGACGGCGTCCGCGAGGAGGGTGGTGCCGCGGACGATGCCGACGCCGGTCTCGTCGCAGGAGGTCTCGATGCCGAGGACGAGAGGTTCGTCAGCCATTGCTCTCACTGCTCTCAGAGTTATCGGTGTTCTCAGGGGTCATGGTCAGCCGCATCACGAGCGCGTCCACGTTGCCGGGCTGGTAGTAGCCCCGCCGGAAGCCGATGGGTTCGAAGCCGAAGCGCTCGTAGAGCTTCTGGGCGCGGGCGTTGTCCACCCGTACCTCCAGCAGCACCTCGGCGCACTCGAACGCGGTCGCGGCGCGCAGCAGTTCGGTCAGGAGCCGGGCGCCGAGCCCGGTCCCCCACTGGTCGCGGGCGGCCGCGATGGTCTGTACGTCGGCCAGGTCCCCGGCGGCGGCGAGGCCCGCGTAGCCCACCAGACGGCCGGTTCCGGGGGCTTCGGCGACGACGTACCTGCGCGTGGCCTGCGGGCCGCGGGCGTGGGCCAGCTCCGACCAGAACATCCCGGCGGACCAGGCGTCTTCGGGGAACAGCTCGTGCTCCAGTTCGAGCACGGGTGCGATATCCCACCAGCGCATCTCGCGCAGCACGACATCAGGGACGGGCGTCACTGCGGGGTGACCACCTTGTAGTTCTTGGGCACCTGCGCGTCGGGGCGGCGCAGGTAGAGCGGGGTCGGAGGAAGGAACTCCGCCCCGGCAGCCAGTCGTTCCACGGCCAGGGAGGCCAGGGCCGCGGCGGACTGGTGCTCGGGTGCCCGCGCGTCCGGGAAGACGTCCGGGTAGAGCAGTGCGCCCTGGCCCACCGCGGGCAGCCCCGCGACCTGTTCGGCGATGTCGGCCGGGCGGTCCACGGCGGGGTCGCCGACGCGCGTGCGCGGGTCCTCGTACCGCGCCCAGTAGACCTCCTTGCGCCGCGCGTCGGTGGCGACGGTGAAGGGGCCCTCGATCCCGGCGGTCCCGGCTGCGTAGGCGAGGCCGTCGAGGGTGCACAGGCCGTGCACGGGCACGCCCAGCACGGCCGCGAAGGTGGAGGCGGTGACGAGACCGACGCGCAGACCGGTGTAGGGGCCGGGGCCGACCCCGACGACGATGCCGGTGACGGCTTCGAGCTTCGCCCCGGCCTCGGCGAGCACCTGGTCCACGGAGGGCAGGAGCAGCTCCCCGTGGCGGCGGGCGTCGACCTGGTTCGACTCGGCGAGGACGGACTCGCCGTCGTGCAGGGCGACGGTGACGGCGGGCGTGGCGGTATCTACAGCGAGCAAGAGCACGCGAACAGCCTACGACTCCTTGAACCCGGGCCCTTGCGGCCGGGCACGGACCGGGTCGGCTGCTACCTTTCGATCAGGTAATCCAGGCGGCTCGGAGAGGTGGAGCAAGGTGGCACGCAGCAGCTCGGGAATCGTGGCCGGGCTCACCGCCGCGGCACTCATCGCCATCGGCTTCCTCGGCTACCAGGCATCCGCTACGGCTCCCGCCCGCCCGCCGAAGGCGGCCCCGCAGGCCCCGGCCCCCGCCCCGAGCCAGTCCGCCGCCAAGCAGGACCCCACGAAGCCGGTGCCCGTACCGGAGGGCTCGGGCGAGGGGGTGCGCGTCGTGTACTCGGTGGGCCAGAAGCGGGTCTGGCTGGTGGGCGACCCCGCCGCCGGCCAGCAGCCGAAGTCCTTCACGGTGATGCCGAGCACGGTGCACCCGAAGGCCGGCAGCTACGTGGTCGGCTCGCGCTCGGGCGCGGTCACCGGTTCGGACGGGGTGCCGATCGAGCACGTCGTCCGGTTCACGAACACCGACGGCGTGGCGATCGGCTTCAGCGCCCGCGCGGACGGCGCGACGCCGGAGCCCGACCCGAACAAGAAGACCGGCGGCATCCGCATGGCGAAGGCCGACGGCGACGCGATGTGGGCCTTCGCGACGATCAACTCGAAGGTCGTCGTCGTTCCCTGACGGCAGCACTTTCACCCAAACGGGCGACTCAGGCCGCTTCGGAGCCCGGCTCCGGAGCGGCCTCTTCGTCGACCGGGCCCTGCGGCCCGCCGTCCTCCGGAGCCTCGGGAGCGGGCGCGTGTTCCCGTACGGGCGGGGTCGAGACGGCGGTGGCGGCCAGGCCCGCGGCGAGCAGCGCCCGCATGGACACGGCGGACGGACGGGGGTCGCGCGGTGCTCCCGCTGGTGCCGACATGGCTGCCTCCTGGGCCCCGGAACGCCGAACTTAGGCATACCTAAGAAACTCTCGGTACCATGGGACCACGCCCGCGACCACAGGCGCAATATCTTGCCGACGAGTTGTCGGTACGTTTACTCCGAAGGTCGATCCCTGCGGTCTATTCGGAGCGCACTCCCGCGAGCGCGTGCAGCCCGGCCCCTTCGGCCCAGCGCGCACCGATCCCGCGGACCGACACCTCCCGCACGTCGTCCAGGACCTCCTCGTGGCCGACCGCCCGCGCGATCACCACGTGCAGCCGGTCCTCGGAGAGGTCCTCGACCTTGCCGTCGCCCCACTCCACGACGACCACGGATTCGGGCAGCGAGACGTCGAGGTCCAGGTCCTCCATCTCGTCCAGCCCGCCGCCCAGCCGGTACGCGTCCACGTGCACCAGCGCCGGCCCGCCGGTCAGCGAGGGGTGTACGCGGGCGATCACGAAGGTCGGCGAGGTCACGGCCCCGCGCACGCCCAGGCCCTCGCCGAGGCCGCGGGTCAGCGTGGTCTTGCCCGCGCCCAGCTCGCCCGTGAGGAGCACCAGGTCGCCGGGGCGCAGCAGGCGGGCGAGCCCGCGGCCCAGCTCCTGCATGGCGTCCGGGGAGTCGACGGTGATCCGGGTCTCGACGGCGCCCTCAGGCGCCGGTGCCGGTGTTGCTGCCGGCGCTTCCAGCGGTACTTCTTCCATGCCCGCCAACGTTAGTCGGTGCGGCGCCCGGGACGGCCCCGGTGCTCGCCAGCAGCGCGGTGAGCAGCCGCGTCACGGTCTCCGGGCGCTCCAGCATCATCAGGTGCCCGGTGGACTCCAGGACCACCAGCTCGGCGCCCGGCAGCGCCTCCTTGATGGCCACGCTGTGCCCGGGCGGGGTGATCATGTCCTTGTCCCCGGCGATGATGGTGACCGGGACGTCCGCGAAGTGCTGGAGCGCGGCGGTCTTGTCGTGGGTCTGGAAGGCCGGGTAGAACTCGGCGACCACGTCGATCGGGGTGGCCTCGATCAGCCGCTCGGCGAAGCGCGCGACGCCCGGGTCCACGTCCCGGGAGCCGAACGAGTACATCTTGATCATGCCGGCGAAGAGGTCGGCGGTGGCCCTGCGGCCCCTCTCCACCAGTTCGACCTGGGACCCGAGCGCCTTGAGCACGCCGGGCAGGAGCTTGCGCACGGCTCCGACACCGACGGAGGGGAGCCCGTACGTCACCTCGTCGAGGCGGCCGCTGGAGGTGCCGACGAGCGCGACGCCGATGACGCGGTCGCGCACGAGTTCGGGGAACTGCTCGGCGAGTCCCATGATGGTCATTCCGCCCATCGAGTGACCCACGAGGATCAGCGGGCCTTCGGGGGCGGCCGCGTCGATGACGGCCTTCAGGTCGCGGCCTAGCTGGTCGATGGTCACCGGCTCGCCGTCGGCCTGGGCCAGGCCGCGGTCGCTGCGGCCGTGGCTGCGCTGGTCCCAGTAGACCGCGCGGACGGTGCCGCGCAGCGCGGCGCGCTGGAAGTGCCAGGAGTCCTGGCCGAGGCAGTAGCCGTGGCAGAGCACGACGGTGGCGGGGGGCGCGGCCTTGCGGCGCATGCGGCGCCGTTTGCCTTCCTCCGGCAGCTCGTCGACCTCGTAGTAGAGCCGGGTGCCGTCCTCCGCCCGGCAGGTCCCCTCGGTGCCGCGCAGGGACCCGTAGTCCCCGGCGGCGTCGAGGGCCAGGCGCGCCTTCATGCGCATACCCCGTCCGACGGTGATCCGTTCGACCGCGACACCGGCAGCCGCACCGGCCGCTATCACGCCGATGGCGGCGCCGGCCCAGCCGGCCTTGCGCCAGTTCTCGCTCACGCCGCTCACGCCGCCGCCCTCGCTCCGTGTCAGGCGCCCAGGTACACCCGGGGCACGCGCCCTCCGATACGGGTGACGATCTCATACGCGATCGTGTGTGCCGCTTGAGCCCAGTCCTCGGCGGTGGGCTCGCCGCGCTCCGCGTCGCCGAAGATGACGGCCTCGTCGCCGGCGCGGGCCTGGTCGCCGCCCAGGTCGACGACGAACTGGTCCATGGCGACGCGGCCCGCGACGTGCCGGACCGTACCGCCGACGAGGACGGGGCCGCGGCCGGAGGCCTGCCGCGGGATGCCGTCGGCGTAGCCCGCCGGGACCAGCGCGAGGGTGGTCTCGCTGTCCGTGACGTAGTGGTGCCCGTAGCTCACGCCGTGCCCGGCCGGGACGGTCTTGACCAGCGCGAGGGAGGCCTTGAGCGTCATGGCGGGGCGCAGGCCCAGCTGGGCGGGGGTGCCGAGCTCGGGCGCGGGCGAGACCCCGTAGACGGCCAGGCCGCAGCGGACGAGGTCGAAGTGGGACTCGGGGAGGGTGAGGGTGGCGGGCGAGTTGGCGATGTGCCGGACCTCGGGCTCCACGCCCTCCTTCTCCGCGTACGCGAGCAGGTCGCGGAAGGCGGTGAGCTGCAGCTGGATGGAGGGGTGGCCGGGCTCGTCGGCGCAGGCGAAGTGCGACCAGATGCCGGTGACGTTGACGGTGCCCTCGGCCTGGGCGGCGACTGCGGCCCCCACGAGTTCGGCCCAGTCGGCGGGCTGACAGCCGTTGCGGCCGAGGCCGGTGTCGGCCTTGAGCTGGATGCGGGCGGTGCGGCCGGTGGCGCGGGCGGCCTTCTTCACCTCGTCCAGGGCCCACATGCCGCTGACGGAGACGTCCACGTCGGCCTCGACGGCCTCCCGCCAGGGCCCGCCGGGGGTCCACAGCCAGCACATGATCCGGCCCTCGATGCCGGCGGCGCGCAGGGCGATGGCCTCTTCGGGGGTGGCGGTCCCGAGCCAGGTCGCACCGGCCTGCTGGGCGGCCCTGGCGCAGGCCAGGGCTCCGTGCCCGTAGGCGTCCGCCTTGACCACGGCCATCAGCTCGGACCGGGGCGCCCGCTCGCGCAACGCGCGCACGTTCGCCCGTACGGCGTCAAGATCGATCTCGGCGTACACGCGCGTCGGTGTCTCGTTCATTGCGCACAGTCTCTCAGAATCCCTTGTCGGCTCGACGGAGCCCACTCCCACGCCGGCGAGGCTGGAATTGCCCTGCGGGCAATCCAGCCCGCCAGGCGCGCCCTTGGCACGGCTCGCACTCTCAGCCCTACGCGGGCCGAATCCAGCCCCTCCGGCGTTTGAGGAGCGGGGTGCGGGGCGGAGCCCCGGTCCTGTGGCCGCACCTGTCAGGGGCGGTGGACGTTCTGCCAGGCGGCGGGGAGGGCCTCGGCGACCTGGTGGGCCAGCACGGGGGACCCCGCGAGCCTGGCCGCCAGGCCGTGGAGGTAGGCCGCCACCGCGCCGGCGTCCGGGCCCGACAGGCCGGCGGCCAGGAGGGAACCGGCCAGGCCGGACAGGACGTCACCGCTGCCCGCCGTGGCCAGCCAGGGCGTCCCCGTCGGGTTCACCCGGACAAGGCCCCCGCCGGAGGCGACCAGCGTCGTCGAGCCCTTCAGGAGCACCGCCGAGCCGTACGCCCCCGCCAGCTCCCGCACCGCCGCCAGCCGCCCCGCCTCCACCGACTCCCGCGAGACCCCCCGCAGCGCCGCCGCCTCCCCCGCGTGCGGGGTCAGCAGGGTCGCGGCCGTCCGGGCGCGCAGCACCTCCGCGTCCAGGCCCCGCAGCCCGTCCGCGTCCACCAGCACCGGCACGTCCTGCGCGAGCAGCTGCGCGACCTCCCCGGCGCGCCCCTCCCCCAGCCCCGGCCCGACCACCCACGCCTGGACCCGTCCGGGCCCGATCAGCGTCTCCGGGTAGCGGGCCAGCACCGCGTCCGCCGCCGGCCCCACGTACCGCACGGCGCCCGCCCCGCCCCGCAGCGCACCGGCCACGGCCAGCACGGCCGCCCCCGGGTACTGCGCGGATCCGGCGACGATCCCGACCACGCCCCTCCGGTATTTGTCGCTCGACGCCGTCGGCACCGGCAACAGCCCCGCCACATCGGCGTGCTGGAGCGCCTCCACCCGCGGCTCCGGGAGTTCGAGCCCGATGTCCACGAGCCGCACCGCGCCCGCCCGCGAGGCTCCGGGGTCGATCAGCAGGCCGGGCTTGTACGCCCCGAAGGTCACCGTCACATCGGCCCGTACCGCCGGCCCCGCGACCTCGCCGCTGTCCGCGTCCACGCCGCTCGGCAGGTCCACCGCGACCACCGGCGCCCCCGGCGGGATCCGCTCCACCAGCGCCGCGGCCGCCGGCCGCAGCCCGCCCCGCCCGCCGATCCCGAGCAGTCCGTCCACGACGAGGTCCGCGCGCCGCGGAACGGCCTCCTCGACCCACCCCCCGGCCGCCCGCAGCGCGGCGAGCCCGCCCGCGTGCATCCGCTCCGGATCCATCGGCACCGCCGTCACCCGGGCCCCGCGCCGCGCGAGCCGCGCGCCCGCGTACAGGGCGTCGCCGCCGTTGTCCCCGGGCCCCACGAGCAGCACGACCCGCGCCCCGTACACCCTCCTCAGCAGCCCCGCGCAGACGGCGGCCAGCCCGGCCGCCGCCCGCTGCATCAGGGCGCCCTCGGGCAGCCGCGCCATCAACTCCCGCTCGGCGGCCCGTACGGTCTCCACGCTGTAAGCAGTTCGCATGGGCTGCCTCCTAACCTTCTGCGATCACCACGGCCGACGCGACACCGGCGTCGTGGCTCAGCGAGATGTGCCAGGACTTCACGCCCAGCGCCAGGGCCCGCGCCTCGACCGTGCCGGACACCCGCAGCCGCGGCTGCCCGGAGTCCTCGACGTACACCTCGGCATCGGTCCACAGCAGCCCGCCGGGCGCGCCCAGCGCCTTGGCCAGCGCTTCCTTCGCCGCGAACCGGGCGGCGAGCGAGGCGGTTCCGCGCCGCTCGCCGCTCGGCAGGGTCAACTCGGCGTCCACGAACAGCCGCTGCGCCAGGTTCGGCGTGCGCTCCAGCGCCGCGCCGAACCGCTCGATCTCCGCGACGTCGATCCCCACGCCGATAATCACAACAGGAACCCCAACTACTCCACCGTCACCGACTTTGCGAGGTTACGCGGCTGGTCCACCTCGTTGCCCCGCGCCGTGGCCAGTTCGCACGCGAACACCTGCAGCGGCACCGTCGCCACCAGCGGCTGGAGCAGCGTCGGCGTGGCCGGGATCCGGATCAGGTGGTCGGCGTACGGGACGACCGTCTCGTCGCCCTCCTCCGCGATCACGATGGTCCGCGCCCCGCGCGCCCGGATCTCCTGGATGTTCGACACGATCTTGTCGTGGAGCACCGAACGGCCGCGCGGCGACGGGACGACCACCACCACCGGCAGGTCCTCCTCGATCAGCGCGATCGGCCCGTGCTTGAGCTCGCCCGCCGCGAAGCCCTCGGCGTGCATGTACGCCAGCTCCTTGAGCTTGAGCGCGCCCTCCAGCGCCACCGGGTAGCCGACGTGCCGCCCCAGGAACAGCACGGTGTTCTTGTCGGCCAGCGAGCGCGCCAGGGCCCGTACCGGCTCCATCGTCTCCAGTACGGTGTCCACCGCCGCGGCGATGTCCGACAGCTCCCGGATCACCGCCTCGATCTCGTCGCCCCACTTCGTGCCCCGCACCTGCCCGAGGTACAGCGCGACCAGATAGCAGGCCACCAGCTGCGTGAGGAAGGCCTTGGTGGAGGCGACGGCGACCTCCGGACCGGCGTGCGTGTACAGCACGGCATCCGATTCGCGCGGGATCGTCGACCCGTTCGTATTGCAGATGGCCAGCACCTTGGCGCCCTGCTCGCGCGCGTGCCGCAGCGCCATCAGGGTGTCCATGGTCTCGCCGGACTGCGAGATCGCGACCACCAGCGTCCGCTGGTCCAGGATCGGGTCGCGGTAGCGGAACTCGCTCGCCAGCTCCGTCTCGCACGGGATGCGGGTCCAGTGCTCGATGGCCAGCTTCGCGATCATGCCCGCGTGGTAGGCCGTACCGCACGCCACGATCACGACCTTGTCGACTTCCCTGAGCACCGAGTCGGGGATGCGCACCTCGTCCAGGGTCAGCGAGCCGTTCGCGTCGATCCTGCCCAGGAGGGTGTCGGCGACAGCCTTCGGCTGCTCCGCGATCTCCTTGAGCATGAAGTAGTCGTATCCCCCCTTCTCGGCCGCCGAGGCGTCCCAGTCCACGTGGTACGCCCGCACGGTCGCGGGCGTGCCGTCGAAGTTGGTCACCGAGACACCTTCGCGGCGGAGCTCGACGACCTGGTCCTGCCCCAGCTCGATCGCGGACCGGGTGTGGGCGATGAAGGCGGCCACGTCCGAGGCGAGGAAGTTCTCGCCTTCTCCAACGCCCACCACCAAAGGGGAGTTCCGGCGCGCGCCGACCACCACGTCCGGTTCGTCGGCGTGCACCGCGACCAGCGTGAAGGCGCCCTCCAGGCGCCGGCACACCAGCCGCATCGACGCCGCGAGGTCCGCGGTCGCCGAGAACTCCTCGGCGAGCAGGTGGGCCACCACCTCGGTGTCCGTCTCGGAGTCCAGCCGGTGGCCGCGCTCGGCCAGTTCGGCGCGCAGCACGGCGAAGTTCTCGATGATGCCGTTGTGTACGACGGCCACCCGTCCGGAGTTGTCCAGGTGGGGATGGGCGTTGACGTCGGTGGGCCCGCCGTGGGTGGCCCACCGGGTGTGCCCGAGCCCCGTGGAGCCGGCCGGCAGCGGGTTGCCGACCAGTTCCTTCTCCAGATTGACCAGCTTCCCGGCCTTCTTGACGGCGGCCAGCCCCCCGTCGGCGAGCACGGCGATGCCCGCCGAGTCGTAGCCGCGGTACTCCAGCCGCTTGAGTCCGGCGATGACCACATCGAGCGCCGACTGCGCTCCCACGTAACCCACAATTCCGCACATAGGCCGCAGCGTACGCCGAAGTCGCCTGCCTGCCCCGTACCTGAACAAGACGAAAACCCCGCCCCGGCGAATCGCCGGAGCGGGGTTGACGTTCAGTCGGCCGCGGTTCAGCCGAGCTTCTTGACCTGCGCGTCCACGACGGCCTTCGGCTGCTCGGCGGTGCCGGTCAGGCTCAGGGCGGAGAAGGTCGCGACGGTGTTGCCCTTGCGCACGACCACGAGCTCCATGGTGAGCGGCTCGCCGTCCGCGTCACCCGTCACGGTGTACGCGACGGCCTCGTCGCCCGCGGTGACGGCAGCGCCCGGGGCCACCTTCGTAATCTTGAGGGAGTCGCCGCCCTGGCTGCCGGTGTAGCCGCCGGCGCAGGCCGTGCCCGCGGTCTTCACCGTGGCGAAGGCCTCCTGCGCGCCCTTGCCCTCGTACGAGGCGAGGGTCACCGAGGTGGCGGTGGCGCCCAGGGCGCCCATGGCGGCCTTGGCCTTCTCCTCCGGGCTGGCGTCCGCGGCGGGCGCCTTGGGCTTGGCGACGGCCTTGGTCCGGGCCGTGCCCGCGGCGGTGCCGACCGGGTTCATGGACTGCGCCGAGACCAGCGGCTGGCACGCAGGCTTGTCGCTCTTGGCGTCGGCCGCGGCGGCCGCCTCGGCCGGGGTGGCCTCCTTGACGACGTGGTCCGGCAGGTCCGCCTGGACCACGATCACACCGGCCAGCTCGGCGTTCGTCTTCGCCTTGCCGGCCGGGGCCGCGGAGGCCGAGCCGGCGCTCGCGGACGGCTTGGTGTCGGCCTTGGTGTCACCCTTCTCGGCGCCGCAGGCGGTGCCCAGCAGGGCCAGCGACACCGCGGACGCGGTCAGGACGGTACGACGGACAAGAGCGGTACGCACGTGAGAACTCCCCCGGAAAACGAGAACAGGAACCGCAGGAGCGGCGCCCCGGCAAAGGCGGGGCGGGCACGCTTGCAGGACTGCGGTATCCGGCAATCTACTGCCGAAACGATCACTTGATCGGACTTTTTGGCTCCCCCCGGCCAATCGTGACCGGCACGAGACCGCACGAGGGTCGAATCGGTACCGGTCCGGGTGCAACCGCCCCCCGGCCCGTCCGCACCTGACGTACGTGACCGACCACACCACCCACAACCGGCCCCGAGCCCCGACAATGGCGGTGTGATCACTTCGCCGCCACGAAGCAGCACGCCGGACAGTGCAACGGAGCGCACCGGACGGGAGGGGCACCCCACGCGCCCCGCCCACCGCCGGGGCCCCGAGGCCTCGCCGTACGTCGACCTCACCCGCGCCGAGTGGAGCGCCCTGCGGGAGCGGACCCCGCTGCCGCTGACGGCCGACGAGGTCGAGCGGCTGCGCGGTCTCGGTGACGTCATCGACCTCGACGAGGTCCGCGACGTCTACCTCCCGCTCTCCCGCCTCCTGAACCTCTACGTCGGCGCCACCAGCAACCTCCGCGGCACCGTCAACACCTTCCTCGGCGACGCGGGCAACGGCCACGGCGCCCAGCAGGGCACGCCCTTCGTCATAGGGGTCGCCGGGTCGGTCGCCGTCGGCAAGTCCACCGTGGCCCGTCTGCTCCAGGCCCTCCTCGCACGCTGGCCCGAGCACCCCCGCGTGGAGCTGGTCACCACCGACGGCTTCCTGTACCCGATGGAGGAGCTCCGGCGGCGCGGGCTCACCTCCCGCAAGGGCTTCCCGGAGTCCTACGACCGCCGCGCGCTCACCCGCTTCGTCGCCGACATCAAGGCGGGCAAGGAGGAGGTCCGGGCCCCGGTCTACTCGCACCTGATCTACGACATCGTCCCCGGCGAGGAGCTCGTCGTACGCCGCCCCGACATCCTCATCGTCGAGGGCCTCAACGTGCTCCAGCCGGCCCTCCCCGGCAAGGACGGCCGCACCCGCGTCGCCCTCGCCGACTACTTCGACTTCAGCGTGTACGTGGACGCGCGCCCCGAGGACATCGAGCGCTGGTACCTCAACCGCTTCCGCAAGCTCCGCGAGACCGCGTTCCAGAATCCTTTCTCCTACTTCCGCAAGTACACCCAGGTCTCCGAGGAGGAGGCGATGGAGTACGCGCAGACGATGTGGCGGACCATCAACAAGCCCAACCTGCTGGAGAACGTGGCCCCCACCCGCGGCCGGGCGACCCTGGTCGTCCGCAAGGGCCCGGACCACAAGGTGCAGAAGCTGAGCCTCCGCAAGCTCTAGGGCCCGCCTGGCTAGGGTGCGGGCATGATGCACCTGCGGATGATCACCCCGCACCACCTCACGGACCAGGTGGTCGCGCTGATCGAGCGGACGGTCGGCACCACCCACCTGGTGCTGCTGCCCGGCGCCGCCCGCACCCCCGAGGGCGACCTCGTCCTGTGCGACGTCGCCCGCGAGGCCGCCGACGAGCTGCTCGTGGAGATGCTGGCGCTCGGCATCGACAAGACCGGGTCGATCGCCGTGGAGCACATCGACCTCTCCATCTCCGAGCGCGCCGACCGGGCGGAGCAGGAGGCTCCGGGCGAAGCCGCCGACGCCGTGATCTGGGAGCAGCTGGCCGAGGCGACCCACGAGGAGTCCACCCTCACGATCACCTACGCCGCATTCATGATCGTCGCGACGATGATCGCGGCCTGCGGTGTGGTCCTGGACAACGCGATCCTGATCGTGGGCGCCATGGCGGTCGGCCCCGAGTTCGGACCGCTGGCCGGCATCTGCACGGGTCTGGTGCAGCGCGCCCCGAAGCTCGCCTGGCGCTCGGCGGTCGCCCTGCTGGTCGGCTTCGCCGCGGCGATCGTGGCGACCACGGTGTTCAGCCTGGTGATGGACGCGCTCGACCTGTTCCACCCGGGCATGCTGGACCGGCCCCGCCCGAACACGAGCTTCATCTGGCAGCCCGACCCGTTCTCGTTCGTCGTGGCCCTGCTCGCCGGGGTCGCCGGGGTGCTGTCGCTGACCTCCGCGAAGGCGGGGGCGCTGGTCGGGGTCGCCATCTCGGTCACCACGGTGCCCGCAGGCGCCAACGCCGCCGTGGCGTTCAGCTACGGCGAGTTCGGCCAGATGTGGGGCTCGGCCGTGCAGCTGCTGCTCAATCTGGGCGGCATCGTCCTCGCGGGCACGCTCACCCTCGTGTTCTGGAAAGTGCTGTGGCGCACCCAGCACGACCGGATGGTCCGGCCGCCGGGTGCGCCACGCACCTGAACACGGCGTACGACTAGCCGAGCGCCGACTTCACGACGTCCGCGAGCCGGCCGGCGACCGCGCGGGCCTGCTCGATGTCGGCGGCCTCGACCATCACCCGTACGAGCGGCTCCGTACCGGACGGACGCAGCAGCACCCGCCCGGTGGTGCCCAGCTCGCGCTCGGCGTCGGCGACCGCCGCGGCCAGCTCGGCGGAGGTGGTGACCCGGGACTTGTCCACGTCGGGGACGTTGACCAGGACCTGCGGCAGCCGCGTCATGACGCCGGCCAGCTCGGCCAGGGACTTGCCGGTGGCCGCGACCCGCGCCGCCAGCAGCAGGCCGGTGAGCGTGCCGTCGCCGGTCGTGGCGTGGTCGAGGATGATCACGTGGCCGGACTGCTCGCCGCCCAGCGCGTAGCCGTGCTCCTTCATCGACTCCAGCACGTAGCGGTCGCCGACGCCGGTCTGCACGACCTGGATGCCCTCGGCCTCCATGGCCAGCTTGAAGCCCAGGTTGGACATGACGGTGCCGACGACGGTGTTCTCGCGCAGGTGCCCGGCCTCGCGCATGGCCAGCGCCAGGACCGCGAGGATCTGGTCGCCGTCGACCTCGGCGCCGGTGTGGTCCACGGCCAGGCAGCGGTCGGCGTCGCCGTCGTGGGCGATGCCGAAGGCGGCGCCGTGCTCGACGACGGCCGCCTTGAGCAGGTCGAGGTGGGTGGAGCCGCAGCCGTCGTTGATGTTCAGACCGTCCGGCTCGGCGCCGATCGTGACGATCTCCGCGCCGGCCCGCGCGAAGGCCTCGGGCGAGACGTACGCGGCCGCGCCGTGGGCCTCGTCGAGGACGACCTTCAGGCCGTCGAGGCGGTTGGGCAGCACCCCGATGAGGTGGGCGACGTACTTGTCGAAGCCCTCGGTGTAGTCCGAGACGCGGCCGACACCGGCGCCGGTGGGCCGGTCCCAGGGAGCGCCGGTGCGGTGCTCCTCGTAGACGGACTCGATGCGGTCCTCCAGCTCGTCGGCGAGCTTGTGCCCGCCGCGCGCGAAGAACTTGATGCCGTTGTCGGGCATGGCGTTGTGGCTGGCGGAGAGCATCACGCCGAGGTCGGCACCCAGCGCACCGGTGAGATACGCCACCGCCGGGGTGGGCAGCACACCGACGCGCAGGACGTCCACGCCCGCGCTCGCGAGGCCGGCCACGACCGCCGCCTCGAGGAATTCGCCGGAGGCCCGGGGGTCCCGGCCGACCACGGCGGTGGCCCGGTGGCCCGCGAAGGTGCCCGCCTCCGCCAGTACGTGGGCAGCCGCCACGGAGAGGCCGAGCGCGAGCTCCGCCGTCAGGTCCGCGTTGGCGACGCCCCGTACACCGTCCGTCCCGAAGAGTCGTCCCACTGTTGTCCTCCCGAGTTTCCGCTTCGTCTGTGACCGCATGTGACAGGTATTTGCCGCTTGTGGCGGTAAACGAACCGCCCCGACAGCACGGAGAGTGCTGCCGGGGCGGTTTCGTTGCTGAACAGCAGGCGCAGATTAACGCTTGCTGTACTGCGGAGCCTTACGGGCCTTCTTGAGACCGGCCTTCTTGCGCTCGACCGCACGGTCGTCGCGGGAGAGGAAGCCGGCCTTCTTCAGCGCCGGGCGGTTGTTGTCCACGTCCGCCTCGTTCAGCGCGCGGGCCACGCCGAGGCGCAGGGCGCCGGCCTGACCGGAGACGCCGCCACCCGAGATGCGGGCGATGACGTCGTAGCGGCCGTCAAGCTCGAGGAGCTTGAAGGGCTCGTTGACTTCCTGCTGGTGCACCTTGTTGGGGAAGTAGTCCTCAAGGGTGCGACCGTTGATCTTCCACTTGCCGGTGCCCGGAACGATCCGGACGCGGGCGATGGCGTTCTTGCGACGGCCCAGGCCGGCGGCCGGCTGGGGGTCGCCGAAGCGACCGGCAAGGGACTCGGAGGTGTAGTCGCCCTCGACGACGACCTCAGACTCGCTGGTGTACTCCTCGACGTTGCCCTCGAACTCGTCGACGGGGGTCGTCTCGGCGGTGGTCTCGGCCACGATGCTCCTCAGAATTTTCTACGTCTTAGGGGGTGGCCGGAACTACTGCGCGACCTGGGTGATCTCGAACGGCACCGGCTGCTGGGCAGCGTGCGGGTGCTGGTCGCCCGAGTAGACCTTCAGCTTCGAGAGCATCTGACGGCCCAGGGTGTTCTTGGGGAGCATGCCCTTGACGGCCTTCTCGACGGCCTTCTCCGGGTTGTTGGCCAGGAGGTCGTCGTAGCGCACCGAGCGGAGACCGCCCGGGTAGCCGGAGTGGCGGTACGCCATCTTCTGGGACGCCTTGTTACCGGACAGGTGCACCTTGTCGGCGTTGATGATGACGACGAAGTCACCCATGTCCATGTGGGGGGCGTAGGTCGGCTTGTGCTTGCCCTTCAGGAGGGCAGCGGCCTGGGTCGCCAGACGGCCGAGGACAACGTCCTGGGCGTCGATGACGAGCCACTGGCGCGAGATGTCGCCGGGCTTGGGGCTGAACGTACGCACGCGTATGCCTTCGCTTCTTCAGTGGTGGTATCCCACGGGCGCAAGCCTCACGGGAAGGTCCTGACAGGGTCACCACGGACGATCACGACAGCCCTCGTTCACATCGGGGACGCAACCCGTGTGTGAACGTGTGAACCGCTGGTCATCGGTCCGGTGGACCGGCGTAAGGCCCTTTCACGTGAGAATGAGAAAGCCAATACGCATAACAAACCAGCAGGGTACCCAAGCAGACCCGTACGGGTCAAAACGCGGTCCGCGATGCCGATTCAGCTGGCGTCGCGGCGCACTCCGGTTCGGTCCTGGGTGGGGACCCCGCAGTTGTTACGGGCTCCAGAATAACCCGACCGGAGAGCAGCGCACGACGCGCCAGCAGAATCGCCAGCCCGCAGAGGGTGGCGCAGTCCTTGAAGGCCCGCCGTTTGTGGGCCAGCTCGGAGGGCCACGGGATCAGCGCCACCTGGGGCGTCAGGGCCAGCCAGAACCAGGGCGAGCGGGGCATCGAGCCCGGCCGCACCACCGAGGCCAGCAGCAGCGGCAGCACCACCAGCAGGTAGTGGTCGAAGGAGGGCCGGGAGACCAGGAATGCGGCGAGCATCACCATGCAGGCCGTCTCCGCCAGCCGCAGCTGCCCCTCGTCGGACTCGTCGGGCCGCCGCCAGCGCCGCCAGGTGCCCCACAGCCCGGCCGCGGCCCCCGCGAAGGCCACCGCCACCGCCACGGGCTGCGGCACCCCCAGCCGCGGCAGCACCGCGATCGGCGAGGCGTCCCAGGGCAGCGCGTAGGAGTCCTGCCCCTGGAAGAGGAACGGCAGCGTCTTGGTGAAGAACAGCGAGGGGCTCGGCATCAGCAGCGCCCCCGCCAGGGACGCCCCCAGCGGCACAAACACCGCCGCGGCGAGCCCCCGCCACTGCCGGGCCAGCAGGAACAGCAGCCCGATCGGCACCAGCATCGGCTTGCAGGCGATCGCCAGTCCGACGACCAGCCCGGCCGCGCCCCACGCCCTGCGGTGGGCGAGGAGCAGCGCCACCGGCAGCGCGGCGGCCGAGATGGCCGTCCAGTTCCCGATCAGCACGAGGTTCACGTACGGCTTGTAGGCGAGGGCCAGGACCGCGAAACCGCCGACCGCGAGGCGCGAGCGCAGCGGCACCGAGAACAGTCGCAGCGCGGCCAGCCAGCCCACGCCCAGCAGCCCGGACATGCCCACCGGCAGCAGCCATCTCAGGGCCGTCTGCGGCAGCAGCGCCTCCGGAACCGCCATGAGCACCGCGCTCGGCAGGTACAGGAAGCGCTTGTCCTCGTACGGGGAGCCGCCCGCCAGCAGCGTCTGCGCGGCCTTGACCACGAAGGCGTTGTCGGAGCCCCAGTTCTCCCGCAGGCTCGTGGAGACGCAGATCCCGAGGACCACCGCGAGGGAGACGAGCTGCCAGGGCCGGGACGCGGGGCGCAGCAGCCATTCGACGAGCCGGTCGCCGGAGCTGCGGTTCTCCCACTTCATGAGCCAGATGCCAGGCCGCAGCCCCACAACGCCTCCCTTTCGCCCTACCGCTTGCGTTCGACTCTACGTTCGTCCCAGACAGGTTCCTGAGTTTCCCGCACCACACCGTCCGAACCGAAGACCAGGTAGCGGTCGAATGTGCGGGCGAACCAGCGGTCGTGGGTGACGCACAGCACAGTGCCCTCGTAGGCCTCCAGGCCGTCCTGGAGGGCCTCCGCGGACTCCAGGTCCAGGTTGTCCGTCGGCTCGTCCAGCAGCAGCGCCGTGGTGCCCGCCAGCTCCAGCAGCAGGATCTGGAAGCGCGCCTGCTGGCCGCCCGAGAGCTTCTCGAAGGGCTGCTCGGCCTGGCGCTCCAGCTCGTAGCGGCGCAGGGCGCCCATCGCCTGGCCCAGCGGCTTGGCCGCCTCCGTCCACAGGATGTCGACGAGGGTGCGGCCGAACAGCTCCGGGTGCGCGTGCGTCTGCGCGAAGTGGCCCGGGACCACCCGCGCGCCCAGCTTCCAGTCACCGGTGTGCTTGACGTCCTCGCCGGCCAGCAGCCGCAGGAAGTGCGACTTGCCGGAGCCGTTCGAGCCGAGGACCGCGACCCGCTCCCCGTAGAACACCTCCAGCGAGAAGGGCTTCATCAGCCCCGTGAGCTCCAGGTTCTCCACGGTCAGCGCCCGCACGCCGGTGCGGCCGCCCTTCAGCCGCATCTTGATGTCCTGCTCGCGCGGCGGCTCCGGCGGCGGGCCGGCCTCCTCGAACTTCTGGAAGCGGGTCTGCATCGCCCGGTAGCGCGAGGCCATGTCGGGGCTGCTCGCGGCCTGGTTGCGCAGCCGCAGCACCAGCGCCTTCAGGCGGGCGTGCTCCTCGTCCCAGCGCCGCTTGAGCTCCTCGAAGCGCGCGAAGCGCTCCTTGCGGGCCTCGTGATAGGTCCCGAAGCCCGCGCCGTGCACCCACACGTCGCTGCCCATCGGGCTGGCTTCCAGGCTGATGATCTTCTGGGCGGCCTGGGTGAGCAGCTCCCGGTCGTGGGACACGAAGAGCACCGTCTTGCGGGTGGCCTTCAGCTGCTCCTCCAGCCACCGCTTGCCGGGCACGTCGAGGTAGTTGTCCGGCTCGTCGAGCAGCAGCACCTCGTCGGGGCCGCGCAGCAGCGCCTCCAGGACGAGCCGCTTCTGCTCACCGCCCGACAGCGTGCGCACCTCGCGGAACTGCGCCCGGTCGTACGGGACGTCCAGCGCGGCCATGGTGCAGACGTCCCACAGGGTCTCCGCCTCGTAGCCCTGTACGTCGGCCCAGTCGCTGAGGGCCTGCGCGTACGCCATCTGCGCGGCCTCGTCGTCGACCGTGAGGATCAGCTGCTCGGCCCGGTCCACGGCCTTCGCGGCCTCCCGGATCCGCGGCTGCGCCACCGAGACCAGCAGGTCCCGTACGGTCGTCTCGTCCCGTACGGAGCCCACGAACTGCGACATCACCCCGAGGCCGCCGCCGATGGTGACCCCGCCGCCGTGCGGCTGGAGCTCGCCGGAGATCAGCTTGAGCAGGGTGGTCTTGCCGGCGCCGTTCGCGCCCACCAGGGCCACCACCGACCCCTCCCCCACGCGGAAGGAGACGTCGGGGAGCAGGACCCGCCCGTCGGGAAGGTAGTACTCCAGGTGGCTGGCTTCGAGATGTCCCATGCCGCGCATTGTCCCGGCAGGCCGCGCTCCGCCCAAACCGATAACCGAATCGTCAGCAGCAGCCGGCCCCGGGCAGCGTGCGCTTGTTGCGCGCCTCCTTGCTGCGGGCGGCGAGCAGCTCGTCCGCCGGGTAGCCGACCTCCTCCAGGGTGAGCCCGTGCGGCTTGACCACGTGCACCGAGGAGTCCCGTACGGCGGCCTCCAGCACCTTGCCCGGCCAGTCGGTCGGCCGGTGGCCGTCGCCGACGTGCAGCAGGGCGCCCACCAGCGAGCGGACCATGTTGTGGCAGAAGGCGTCGGCGCGGACGGTCGCGGTGATGATCCCGTCCTCTCCGCGCTCCCAGCTGAGCTGCTGGAGCGTACGGATGGTCGTGGCGCCCTCGCGCTTGCGGCAGTACGCGGCGAAGTCGTGCTCGCCGAGCAGCGGGGCGGCGGCCTCGTTCATGGCGTCCACGTCCAGTGGCCACTGGTGCCACAGCACGTGGCCGCGGCGCAGCGGGTCGACGCCGCCCTGGTGGTCGCCGACGCGGTAGGCGTAGCGGCGCCAGATGGCCGAGAACCGGGCGTTGAAGCCCTCGGGGGCCTCCGCGACCTTCCAGACCCGTACGTCGTGCGGCAGCCGGCCGGCGAGGCGGCGCAGCAGCTTGTCGTGGTGCTCGGCCCACACCTCGTCGGCGATGTCGAACTGGGCGACCTGCCCGCGGGCGTGCACCCCGGCGTCGGTCCGCCCGGCCACGGTCAGCTCGACCGGGTCCTTCAGCCGCATCACGGTCTGCAGGGCGCTCTCCAGCTCGCCCTGCACGGTCCGCAGCGTGCGCTGCTTGGCCCAGCCGGAGAAGTCCTTGCCGTCGTAGCTCAGGTCCAGCCGTACCCGGACGTGCCCGGGCTCCACCTCGTCACTCACGTGACCGATCCTCTCAGAGATGCAGAACGGGCCCGCCCCGGGAAGGGGGCGGGCCCGTTCAGAGCCATTCAGCGTGATCCCGAGAGGGATCAGGCCTCCTTGGTCTCTTCGGCGGCGGGAGCCTCGGCGGCCTCCGCCTCCTTGACGGCGCGCTTGGTGGCGGCCTCGGCCTCACCAGTGGCCTGCTGGGCGACCGTGAGGGCCTCGACCAGCTCGATCACGGCCATCGGGGCGTTGTCGCCACGACGGTTGCCGATCTTGGTGATGCGCGTGTAACCACCGGGGCGGTTCTCGTAGCGCGGGGCGATCTCGGTGAACAGCGTGTGCACGATGCTCTTGTCCGTGATCGTCTGCAGCACCAGGCGACGGTTGTGGATGTCGCCCTTCTTGGCCTTGGTGACCAGACGCTCGGCGTAGGGACGCAGGCGGCGGGCCTTGGCCTCGGTGGTGGTGATGCGGCCGTGCTCGAAGAGGGCCTTCGCGAGGTTCGCGAGGAGGTGCTTCTCGTGCGCGGCGGAGCCGCCCAGGCGGGCACCCTTTGCGGGACGCGGCATTGTTACTCCTTCATATCTGCACCGGCCGTGTCAGGTACCGGTGTCAGTTCCCCCGGGGCGGATGCTCCGGGGAAGTTCTCTTTAGTACTGCTCGGTCTCGACGAAACCGGCGTCCGCGTCGTCGTCGGCGCCGAAGGCGTCGGCGGCGGCGGTCGGGTCGAATCCGGGCGGGCTGTCCTTGAGGGCCAGGCCCATGCCGGCCAGCTTCGCCTTGACCTCGTCGATCGACTTCGCACCGAAGTTGCGGATGTCGAGCAGGTCGGCCTCGGAGCGGGCGACGAGCTCACCCACGGAGTGGATGCCCTCGCGCTTGAGGCAGTTGTACGACCGAACGGTGAGCTCCAGCTCCTCGATCGGCAGCGCCAGGTCGGCGGCCAGGGCGGCGTCCGTCGGGGACGGGCCCATGTCGATGCCCTCGGCGTCGATGTTGAGCTCGCGGGCCAGACCGAACAGCTCGACCAGGGTCTTGCCGGCGGACGCCATGGCGTCACGCGGGCGCATGGCCTGCTTGGTCTCGACGTCGACGATCAGCTTGTCGAAGTCGGTGCGCTGCTCGACTCGGGTCGCCTCGACCTTGTAGGTGACCTTGAGGACCGGGCTGTAGATGGAGTCGACCGGGATGCGGCCGATCTCCTGGCCCAGCTGCTTGTTCTGGACGGCGGAGACGTAGCCGCGACCGCGCTCGACGGTCAGCTCCATCTCCAGCTTGCCCTTGCCGTTGAGCGTGGCGAGGACCAGGTCCGGGTTGTGCACCTCGACACCGGCCGGGGGCGCGATGTCGGCAGCGGTGACCAGGCCGGGACCCTGCTTGCGCAGGTACATCACGACCGGCTCGTCGTGCTCCGAGGAGACGACCAGCTGCTTGATGTTGAGGATGATGTCGGTGACGTCTTCCTTGACACCCGGCACGGTGGTGAACTCGTGCAGGACGCCGTCCACGCGGATGCTGGTGACAGCGGCACCCGGGATCGAGGACAGGAGCGTGCGGCGCAGGGAGTTACCGAGGGTGTAGCCGAAGCCCGGCTCCAGCGGCTCGATCACGAACCGCGAGCGGTACTCGTCGACGACCTCTTCGGTCAGCGAAGGACGCTGAGCGATAAGCATGTCTGTGTTCCTTCAGTCGTGGACGCCCACTATTTGACGCCCGACAGGTACTACGTGACACAAGGGTACGGGCGGTACGTCCCCCGCGAGGGGTTCGTACCGCCCGGACACTCAAAGACGCACAGGTGCGTCCGCTGCGTCAGACGCGGCGGCGCTTCGGCGGGCGGCAGCCGTTGTGCGGGGTGGGGGTGACGTCCTGGATCGAGCCGACCTCGAGGCCGGTGGCCTGCAGGGAGCGGATCGCGGTCTCACGGCCGGAGCCGGGACCCTTGACGAAGACGTCGACCTTGCGCATGCCGTGCTCCTGCGCGCGGCGGGCGGCCGACTCGGCGGCCATCTGCGCGGCGAAGGGGGTGGACTTGCGCGAGCCCTTGAAGCCGACGTGGCCGGCGGAGGCCCAGGAGATCACGTTGCCCGAGGGGTCCGTGATCGAGACGATCGTGTTGTTGAACGTGCTCTTGATGTGGGCGTGCCCGTGAGCGACGTTCTTCTTTTCCTTGCGGCGCACCTTCTTGGCAGCGCCCTGACGACCCTTGGGGGGCATCTAAATCTCCTACGGGAGGTGGTCGGTCCTACAGCGCAAGACCGCTGAACAGGACTACTTCTTGCCCGGCTTCTTCTTACCGGCGATCGCGCGACGCGGGCCCTTGCGGGTACGCGCGTTCGTGCTGGTGCGCTGACCGTGCACCGGCAGGCCACGACGGTGGCGGATGCCCTGGTAGCACTGGATCTCGATCTTGCGGCGGATGTCGCCCTGGATCTCGCGGCGGAGGTCACCCTCGGTACGGAGGTTGGCGTCCACGTACTCGCGGATCTTGACGAGGTCCTCTTCGGCCAGGTCACGAACGCGGGTGTTCGGGTTCACGCCGGTGGAGGCGAGGATCTCCTTGGACCGGGTGCGCCCGATACCGAAGACGTAGGTGAGTGCGATCTCCACACGCTTTTCGCGCGGGATGTCAACACCGGAAACGCGTGCCATTCAATGGCTCCTGTGTGTTCGGGGGTCTTCCGCAGAACCGATCCCGACCGCCGACCGCCCTTGCCGGGTGGTGGTACGTCCGGGTCCCCGGCCCCCGCCGGAGGTGCCGCCGGCCCCGTTCAGGGCTGGGCGGGTTCTGCGTATGTACGTTTTCTTACGTCGCGCGAAGAACTGCGTAAAGGCAGGTCGGTCGGCGTGCGTCAGCCCTGGCGCTGCTTGTGGCGCAGGTTGTCGCAGATGACCATGACCCGGCCGTGACGGCGGATCACCTTGCACTTGTCGCAGATCTTCTTGACGCTCGGCTTGACCTTCATGTTGGTGAGGTTCTCCGGGTCAGTGCCACCACCCGCACCGGGACGGATGCCCAGGCAGGAGTGAGAGCAAGATCTACTTGTATCGGTAGACGATCCGGCCACGCGTCAGGTCGTACGGAGACAGCTCCACAACGACCCGGTCATCGGGAAGGATGCGGATGTAGTGCATACGCATCTTGCCGCTGATGTGCGCGAGGACCTTGTGACCGTTCTGGAGTTCCACCTTGAACATGGCGTTCGGGAGGGACTCGATCACGGTGCCCTCGATTTCGATGGCACCTTGCTTCTTGGCCACGCTTCGCCTTTCGAATCGGCTACCTTGATCGGCTCCGGTACCCCATGCAGGCATGGAAGTGCACGAGAGCCGACGAGTCAGTCTACGTCAGGGCACCCAGAAAGACGAATCCGGAAAGTTTGCCCCAGAGTCTAGATCATTAACCGAGGGGGTCCGGGGCCGTGGTGACCCCGTACGCCGCCAGCTTCGCCTTTCCGCAGTCCGGGCTGGTCAGGACGATCGGCCCCTCCTCCGTCAGCGCGATGGAGTGCTCCCAGTGCGAGGACCAGGTCCCGTCCGTCGTGATGACCGTCCAGTCGTCCGCCAGGACCTCCGTCTGGGCCGTGCCCAGCGAGACCATCGGCTCGATCGCCAGGCAGACGCCCGGGACGAGCTTGATCCCCTTGCCCCGCTTGCGCGAGACGTAGTTCAGCAGGTGGGGGTCCATGTGCATCTCGGACCCGATGCCGTGGCCGCCGTAGTCCTCGATGATCCCGAACTTGCCGAGGCTGTGCTCACCCGTGCCCGGGCGCGGCTGGCGCTTGATGTACGTCTCGATGGCCTTCGAGATGTCCACGAGACGGTTGCCGAGCTTCATGGCCGCGATGCCGGCCCACATGGACTCCTCGGTCACCCGGGAGAGCTCCAGGAGCTCGGGCGCGTGCCCGGTGCCCACGAAGGCGGTGTAGGCGGCGTCGCCGTGCCAGCCGTCGACGATCGCGCCGGCGTCGATCGAGATGATGTCGCCGTCCTTGAGGACGGTCTTGTCGTCCGGGATGCCGTGGACGACCACCTCGTTGACCGAGGTGCAGATGGTCGCGGGGAACCCGCCGTAGCCGAGGAAGTTCGACTTTGCCCCGGCGTCGGCGATCACCTTGCGGGCCACCATGTCCAGATCCCGCGTCGTGGCGCCCGGAACGGCCGCCTCACGGGTCGCCGCGTGGATCGCCGCGACGACCAGCCCCGCCTCGCGCATCTTCGCGATCTGCTCGGGGGTCTTGATCTGAACCATGGACGGACCTTCCACCTTCGAATACGAGTCTTCTCAACAGTACGGCCGCGATGCCCAAGGGACACCGCGGCCGGACCGGACCTGCACAGCAGGGGTACTACTTCTTGAGGGCGTCCATCGCACGCCGGGTGACGTCAGCGACCTCACCGAGGGCCGGGATGGTCACCAGCAGGCCCTGGGCCTTGTAGTAGTCGATGATCGGCTCGGTCTGCGTGTGGTAGACCTCCAGCCGGTTGCGCACCGTGGCCTCGGAGTCGTCGCCGCGCTGGTACAGCTCGCCACCGCAGGTGTCGCAGACACCCTCGGTCTTCGGCGGGGCGTACGTGACGTGGAAGACGTGCGCGGAGTCGTTGCGGCAGATCCGGCGGCCGGCGATCCGCTTGACGACCTCGTCCTCCTCGACCTCCAGGTCGAGGACGGCGTCGAGCTTCATGCCCTCGGCCTGGAGCATCACGTCGAGCGCCTCGGCCTGCGAGACGTTGCGCGGGAAGCCGTCGAGCAGGAAGCCGTTCACGGCGTCGGGCTGCTCCATCCGGTCCTTGGCCATACCGATGGTGACCGAGTCCGGGACCAGGTCGCCGGCGTCCATGTACGCCTTGGCCTGCTTGCCGAGATCGGTGCCCTGGCTGATGTTGGCCCGGAACAGGTCGCCCGTGGAGATGTGCGGGATCGACAGGTTCTTGGCAAGGAACGCGGCCTGCGTTCCCTTGCCCGCACCGGGCGGTCCGACGAGGACGATTCGCATCAGCGGAGGAACCCTTCGTAATTGCGCTGCTGGAGCTGGCTCTCGATCTGCTTCACGGTTTCCAGACCGACACCCACGATGATGAGGATGCTCGTCCCGCCGAACGGGAAGTTCTGGTTCGCTCCGAAGCCTGCCAACGCCATCGTCGGCACAAGAGCGATGAGACCCAGGTACAGCGACCCCGGCCAGGTGATCCGGTTGAGCACGTAGCTCAGGTACTCGGCAGTGGGTCGACCGGCACGAATACCCGGGATGAACCCACCATACTTCTTCATGTTGTCTGCAACTTCCTCGGGGTTGAAGGAAATCGCCACATAGAAGAACGCGAAGAAGACGATCAAGAGGAAGTACGCCGCGATGTAGTACGGGTGGTCGCCCTTGACGAAGTGCTTCTGGATCCAGGTGGCCCAGCCCGCGGTGGATCCGCTGAACTGAACGATCAGTGCCGGGATGTACAGCAGCGACGAGGCGAAGATGACCGGAATCACACCGGCCTGGTTCACCTTGAGCGGGATGTAGGTCGAGGTGCCGCCGTACGCACGGCGACCGATCATGCGCTTCGCGTACTGGACCGGGATCCGGCGCTGCGCCTGCTCGACGAAGACCACCAGGGCGACCATCGCGAGGCCGACGAGGATGACGACACCGAACTCGACCCAGCCGTCGGCGATCTTGCCCTGGAGCTTGATCTGCCACAGGGCGCCGATGAAGCCGGCGGCGATCGAGATGAACATGAGGATCGACATGCCGTTGCCGATGCCGCGGTCGGTGACGAGCTCACCGAGCCACATGACGACACAGGTACCGGCGGTCATGGTGACCACCATGACGATCGTGGTGAAGATGGACCGGTCCGGGACGATCTGGCTGGCGACCGGGCACCCCGTGAAGAGGGCGCCCGTGCGGGCGGTGGCCACGAGGCCGGTGCCCTGCAGGATCGCGAGTGCGACCGTCAGATAGCGCGTGTACTGAGTGATCTTCGCCGTGCCGGACTGGCCCTCTTTCTTGAGGGTCTCCAGCTTCGGGATGACCACGGTCAGCAGCTGCAGGATGATGCTCGCCGTGATGTACGGCATGATGCCGAGCGCGAAGATCGTGATCTGCAGCAGCGCGCCGCCGCTGAACATGTTGACGAGACCGAACAGCCCATTGCTGTTGCCTGCCTGGTCGACGCAGATCTGGACGTTCTTGTAGCTCACGCCGGGTACCGGGATGTGGGACCCGAGCCGGAACAGCACGATGATGCCGAGCGTGAAGAGCAGCTTCTTGCGCAGGTCGGGCGTCTTGAACGCCCGGGCGAACGCGGTGAGCACGGTGCCTCCTGCGACCCCCGCGCTACTGCGTCAGAGGTGACGGTCTGAGGGATCGACGAATACGTACAAGCAAAGGTGCAGGCCACCTTACCGGCGACTGCGCCCCCCGTGGAACGACCAACCGGGGATGCCCCATATGTGAGGCATCCCCGGTCGGGTTTCGAGCTATTTAGCCACTGAATTCGTCTTAGACGAGCTCGGTGACAGTGCCGCCGGCAGCAGCGATCTTCTCCTTGGCGGAGGCGGAAACGGCGTCAACCGAGACCGTCAGCGCCACGGAGATCTCGCCCTGGCCGAGGACCTTGACGAGGCTGTTCTTGCGAACCGCGCCCTTGGCGACCAGGTCGGCCACCGTGACCTCTCCACCCTCGGGGTAGAGGGCACCGAGCTTGTCCAGGTTGACAACCTGGAACTCGGTACGGAACGGGTTCTTGAAGCCCTTGAGCTTCGGGAGGCGCATGTGGAGGGGCATCTGCCCACCCTCGAAGCGCTCCGGGATCTGGTAGCGGGCCTTCTGGCCCTTCGTACCACGACCGGCCGTCTTACCCTTCGACGCCTCACCACGACCGACACGGGTCTTCGCGGTCTTGGCGCCGGGGGCCGGACGGAGGTTGTGGGCCTTCAGCGGGCTGTTCTCAGCCATGATTAGTCAACCTCCTCAACCGTCACGAGGTGGCGGACGGTGTGAACCATTCCGCGGAACTCGGGGCGGTCCTCCTTGACGACGACGTCGTTCAGGCGCTTGAGCCCGAGCGAACGCAGCGTGTCGCGGTGGTTCTGCTTGCTGCCGATGTACGACTTCGTCTGCGTGATCTTGAGGCGGGCCATTACGCGACACCCGCCCCGGCACGCGCACGGAGAAGAGCCGCGGGGGCGACGTCCTCGAGGGGCAGACCACGGCGAGCCGCGATCTCCTCGGGACGCTGCAGGCCCTTGAGGGCCTCCACGGTCGCGTGCACGATGTTGATCGCGTTGTCGGAGCCGAGCGACTTCGACAGGATGTCGTGAACGCCGGCGCACTCCAGAACGGCGCGCACCGGGCCACCGGCGATAACACCGGTACCGGGGGAAGCAGGCTTCAGCAGGACGACGCCCGCAGCCTTCTCACCCTGGATCGGGTGCGGGATGGTGCCCTGGATGCGCGGAACCTTGAAGAAGTTCTTCTTGGCTTCCTCGACACCCTTGGCAATGGCCGCGGGAACTTCCTTGGCCTTGCCGTAACCGACACCTACGGTGCCGTCACCGTCGCCCACCACGACCAGCGCGGTGAAGCTGAAGCGGCGACCACCCTTGACAACCTTGGCGACGCGGTTGATCGCGACAACGCGCTCAACGTAAGCGGTCTTCTCGGCGGCAGGGCCACCGTCGCGACCCTTCCGGTCCCGCCGCTCGCCGCCACCGGCACCGCTTCCGCGGCGCTGGGGTCCAGCCATTGGATTACCTCTCTCTGTTACGTCCGTGAGTCCCGGAACCGGGGCTTAGAACTTCAGCCCGGCTTCGCGGGCGGCGTCAGCCAGAGCGGCAATGCGCCCGGCGTATCGGTTGCCACCGCGGTCGAACACGACGGTCTCGACACCCGCAGCCTTGGCACGCTCGGCGACGAGCGCGCCGACAGCCTGGGCCTGCGAGCTCTTGTCGCCTTCGCCACCGCGGATCGAAGCGTCCAGGGTCGACGCGGACGCCAGGGTGTGGCCCTGGAGGTCGTCGATGACCTGAGCAACGATGTTGCGGTTCGAACGCGTCACGACGAGGCGCGGACGCTCCGCCGTACCCGAGACGTTCTTGCGGATGCGGATGTGGCGGCGAGCCTTGGCAGCGCGCTTGTACGCGTCGCCCTTGGCGATCTTCACACCGTATGCCATGGCTACTTACCAGCCTTTCCGACCTTGCGGCGGATGACCTCGCCGGCGTACTTGACACCCTTGGCCTTGTACGGGTCGGGCTTCCGCAGCTTGCGGATGTTGGCGGCGACCTCGCCGACCTTCTGCTTGTCGATGCCCTCGACCGAGAACTTGGTCGGCGACTCGACCTTGAAGGAGATGCCCTCGGGCGCCTCCACCAGGATCGGGTGGCTGTAGCCGAGCTGGAACTCCAGGTCGGAGCCCTTCGCGGCCACGCGGTAACCGACACCGCTGATCTCGAGAGCCTTGACGTATCCCGTGGTCACACCGGTGATCATGTTCGCCACCAGCGTGCGGGACAGGCCGTGGAGGGCCTTGTTCTGACGCTCGTCGTTCGGACGGGTGACGTTCAGAACGCCGTCCTCGTCCTTGACGACTGCGATGGGAGCCTTAACGGTGTGCGAGAGGGAACCCTTGGGGCCCTTCACCGCGACCGTCTGGCCATCGATGGTGACGTCCACACCGGCGGGAACCTGGATGGGGAGCTTGCCGATTCGCGACATTGCTTTTCCTCCGTTCCCGACTACCAGACGTAGGCGAGGACTTCCCCACCTACGCCCTTCTTGCCTGCCTGCTGACCGGTCAGGAGACCGTGGGACGTGGAGATGATCGCCACGCCCAGGCCACCGAGGACCTTCGGCAGGTTGGTGGACTTCGCGTACACGCGCAGACCGGGCTTCGAGATCCGCTTGATGCCCGCGATGGAGCGCTCACGGTTCGGCCCGAACTTCAGCTCGAGGACGAGGTTCTTGCCGACCTCGGCGTCCTCGACCTTCCAGCCGGTAATGAAACCCTCCTGCTTGAGGATCTCTGCGATGTGCGACTTGATCTTGCTGTGCGGCATCACGACGGTGTCGTGGTACGCCGAGTTAGCGTTACGCAGACGCGTGAGCATGTCTGCGATCGGGTCAGTCATGGTCATGAAGTGGCCTTCGGCCTCTCTCGCCGGGGTTTCCTGTATGCGCCATCCCTCTCCCCACTCAGTGGCGGGACGGGTGCGGTGCGGGGACCTACGGCGTAGTAAGTCGATAGGGCGGCGGACGCCCAACCCCACAAGCCTACGGCATGCGGGCAGGGCGGTCCGCCGACCTGATGCTTACCGAGAGCGTCTGGAAAACCTCAACACCCAAAGGGTGAGGGGATTACCAGGAGCTCTTGGTCACGCCCGGCAGCTCGCCACGGTGAGCCATCTCACGAAGGCACACGCGGCACAGGCCGAACTTGCGGTACACGGAGTGGGGACGACCGCAGCGCTGGCAGCGGGTGTACGCACGCACACCGAACTTGGGCTTACGGGCAGCCTTCGCGATGAGAGCCTTCTTCGCCATCTCGCTTACGCCTCCTTGAAGGGGAAGCCGAGGTGACGAAGGAGGGCACGGCCCTCGTCGTCGTTGGTCGCCGTGGTGACCACGGTGATGTCCATACCCCGGGTACGGTCGATCTTGTCCTGGTCGATCTCGTGGAACATGACCTGCTCCGTGAGACCGAAGGTGTAGTTGCCACGGCCGTCGAACTGCTTCGGCGACAGACCACGGAAGTCACGGATACGCGGCAGCGCGAGCGACAGCGTACGGTCCAGGAACTCCCACATGCGGTCACCACGGAGGGTGACGTGGCAGCCGATCGGCTGACCCTCACGCAGCTTGAACTGCGCGATGGACTTGCGGGCCTTCGTGACGGCCGGCTTCTGACCGGTGATCGTCGTCAGGTCGCGGATGGCACCGTCGATCAGCTTCGAGTCACGGGCGGCGTCGCCGACACCCATGTTCACGACGATCTTGACGAGGCCGGGGATCTGCATGACGTTCTCGTAGGAGAACTCCTCACGCAGCTTGCCCGCGATGTCCTCGCGGTACTTCGTCTTCAGACGCGGAGTGGTAGCCATCAGATGTCCTCACCCGTGCGCTTGGCAACGCGGATCTTGTTGCCTTCGTCGTCGAAGCGGTAACCGACGCGGGTGACGACCTTCTTGCCGTCCTTCTCCACGACCAGCTGCACGTTGCTCACGTGGACCGGGGCCTCGGTGATCACGATGCCACCGGCCTGGTTCTGCGCGGCCTTGGTGTGCTTCTTGACCCGGTTGACACCCTCGACGAGGACGCGGTTCTCAGCGGGGAAGGCAACGATGACCTTGCCCTGCTTGCCCTTGTCCTTACCGGTGATGACCTGGACCAGGTCGCCCTTCTTGATCTTCATGCTTACAGCACCTCCGGCGCGAGCGAGATGATCTTCATGAACTTCTTCTCGCGCAGCTCACGGCCGACGGGGCCGAAGATACGGGTGCCGCGAGGGTCGCCGTCGTTCTTCAGAATGACGGCGGCGTTCTCGTCGAAGCGGATGTACGAGCCGTCCTGGCGGCGGCGCTCCTTGACGGTGCGAACGATGACCGCCTTGACGACGTCACCCTTCTTCACGTTGCCACCGGGGATCGCGTCCTTGACGGTGGCGACGATGACGTCACCGATGCCCGCGTAGCGGCGACCGGAGCCACCGAGAACACGGATGCAAAGGATCTCCTTGGCACCAGTGTTGTCGGCGACACGCAGTCGCGACTCCTGCTGGATCACGTCTATCTCCTGTTTGTCTGCCGGTTCCCGGCCGGGGCTTCAACGAAGCCCCGACCGAGCCTGGCGGAACGAACCTAAGGGAAACCCCTCAGGTGCTTACTTGGCCTTCTCGAGGATCTCGACGATGCGCCAGCGCTTGCTCGCCGACAGCGGACGCGTCTCCATGATGAGGACGCGGTCGCCGACGCCGGCAGCGTTCTGCTCGTCGTGCGCCTTGAGCTTGTTCGTACGGCGGATGACCTTGCCGTACAGGGCGTGCTTCACGCGGTCCTCGACGGCGACGACGACGGTCTTGTCCATCTTGTCGCTGACGACCAGACCCTCACGGGTCTTGCGGAAACCGCGCTCGGTCTTGTTCTCAGTCACGTTGTTCTCGCTCATCAGGCGCTCTCCACCGTCTCGATGCCGAGCTCGCGCTCGTGCATCAGGGTGTAGATCCGGGCGATGTCCTTACGGACGGACTTGAGCCGACCGTTGTTCTCCAGCTGACCCGTGGCCGCCTGGAAACGGAGCTTGAACAGCTCTTCCTTGGCCTCACGCAGCTTGGCAACGAGCTCCTCGTTGCCGAGCTCGCGCAGCTCAGACGCCTTGGTTCCGGCCGCCATCACGACTCACCTGCCTCGCGCCGAACAATCCGGCACTTCATCGGAAGCTTGTGAGCAGCGCGGGTGAGCGCCTCACGAGCAATCTTCTCGTTCGGGTAGGACAGCTCGAACATGACCCGGCCCGGGTGCACGTTGGCGATCCACCACTCGGGAGAACCCTTACCGGAACCCATGCGGGTCTCGGCAGGCTTCTTCGTGAGCGGACGGTCCGGGTAGATGTTGATCCAGACCTTGCCGCCACGCTTGATGTGACGGGTCATCGCGATACGAGCCGCCTCGATCTGGCGGTTCGTCACGTAGGCGGGGGTGAGCGCCTGGATGCCGTACTCGCCGAACGAGACCTCAGTACCGCCCTTGGCCATACCGCGGCGCTTCGGGTGGTGCTGCTTGCGGTGCTTGACCCTACGAGGGATCAGCATGTCGGTCAGGCCTCCGTTCCGGTGCTCTCAGCCGGAGCGGCGGCGGGAGCGTCGGCCTTGGGGGCCTCGACACCAGCAGCCTGCTGCGGCTTGCGGCCACCACGGCCGCCGCGCTCGCCACCACGGCCACCACGGCCGGCGGGACGGTCGCCAGCGCCGGCACCACGGGCCGGGCGGTTACCCGCACGGGCCGCAGCGTTCTCGGCGCGAACCTCGGCGATGTTCTTGACGTCGCCCTTGTAGATCCAGACCTTCACACCGATACGGCCGAAGGTGGTCTTGGCCTCGAAGAAGCCGTAGTCCACGTTCGCGCGCAGCGTGTGCAGCGGCACACGACCCTCGCGGTAGAACTCGGAGCGGGACATCTCGGCGCCGCCGAGACGGCCGCCACACTGGATCTTGATGCCCTTGGCGCCGGCCTTCATCGTGCCCTGCATGCTCTTGCGCATGGCACGACGGAAGGAGACGCGGGAGGAGAGCTGCTCGGCAACGGCCTGGGCAACCAGCTGAGCGTCGAGCTCGGGGTTCTTGACCTCGAGGATGTTCAGCTGGACCTGCTTGCCCGTGAGCTTCTCGAGGTCACCGCGGATGCGGTCGGCCTCGGCGCCACGGCGGCCGATGACGATGCCCGGACGAGCGGTGTGGATGTCCACACGCACGCGGTCACGGGTGCGCTCGATCTCAACCTTCGAGATGCCGGCGCGCTCCATGCCGGACGTCATCATCCGACGGATGGCGACGTCTTCCTTGACGTAGTCCTTGTACAGCTTGTCGGCGTACCAACGCGACTTGAAGTCGGTGGTGATGCCGAGCCGGAACCCGTGCGGGTTTACCTTCTGGCCCATTACCGGGAACCTTCCTTGCTGCTGACGACCACGGTGATGTGGCTGGTCCGCTTGCGGATCCGGTAGGCACGGCCCTGCGCACGCGGACGGAACCGCTTCAGGGTCGGGCCCTCGTCCACGAACGCCTCGCTGATGAACAGCGAAGAAGCGTCCGGGTGGTTGTAGTTGTGTGCGGCGTTGGCAATGGCGCTGTCCAGCACCTTGCCGACCGGCACGCTCGCGGCCTGCGGGGCGAAACGCAGGACCGCCTGAGCCTCCGTGGCATCCATGCCACGGATAAGGTCCACCACGCGGCGGGCCTTCATGGGCGTGACGCGGATGTACCGCGCCTGGGCCCTGGCTTCCATGGTTGTCCCTTCGGTGTAAGTCATAGTCGTAACCACCCCGCCTTTAGCGGCGCTTCGACTTCCGGTCGTCCTTGACGTGGCCGCGGAAGGTGCGAGTCGGCGAGAACTCGCCGAGCTTGTGGCCGACCATCGACTCGGTGACGAACACCGGGACGTGGGTCTTGCCGTTGTGCACCGCGATGGTGTGACCCAGCATGCTGGGGATGATCATCGAGCGACGGGACCAGGTCTTGATGACGTTCTTGGTGCCGGCTTCGTTCTGGGCGTCCACCTTCTTTACGAGGTGGTCGTCGACGAAGGGCCCCTTCTTGAGACTGCGCGGCATCTAAACCCGCTCCTAGCGCTTCTTGTTCGTCTTGCGGCGGCGGACGATGTACTTGTTCGAAGCCTTCTTCGGCGAACGAGTACGACCCTCCTTCTGACCCCACGGGGAGACCGGGTGGCGACCACCGCTGGTCTTGCCCTCACCACCACCGTGCGGGTGGTCAACCGGGTTCATCGCGACACCGCGGACGGACGGGCGAACGCCCTTCCAGCGCATGCGGCCGGCCTTGCCCCAGTTGATGTTCGACTGCTCGGCGTTGCCGACCTCGCCGACCGTGGCGCGGCAGCGCGCGTCGACGAGACGGATCTCACCCGACGGCATGCGGAGGTGGGCCATGACGCCCTCCTTCGCCAGCAGCTGCACGGAGGCACCAGCGGAACGCGCGAACTTGGCGCCGCCACCGGGGCGGAGCTCGATCGCGTGGATCGTGGTACCGACCGGGATGTTGCGGAGCGCGAGGTTGTTGCCCGGCTTGATGTCGGCCGTCGGGCCGTTCTCAATCCGGTCACCCTGCTGCAGACCGCGCGGCGCGATGATGTAGCGCTTCTCGCCGTCGGCGTAGTGCAGCAGCGCGATGCGCGCGGTGCGGTTGGGGTCGTACTCGATGTGCGCGACCTTGGCCGGCACGCCGTCCTTGTCGTGACGACGGAAGTCGATCACGCGGTAGGCGCGCTTGTGGCCACCGCCCTGGTGGCGAACGGTCACACGACCGGTGTTGTTACGGCCGCCCTTGCTGTGCAGGGGGCGGACCAGCGACTTCTCCGGCGTGGACCGCGTGATCTCGACAAAGTCGGCGACGCTGGAGCCACGACGGCCCGGGGTCGTCGGCTTGTACTTGCGGATACCCATTTCTCAGTCCTCGTCCGATTCCGGACGACTAGACCTCCGTTAGGAGGCCTGGCCGCCGAAGATGTCGATACGGTTGCCCTCGGCAAGGGTCACGATGGCGCGCTTGGTGTTGGCGCGCTTGCCGAAACCGGTCTTGGTGCGCTTGCGCTTACCCTGACGGTTGATCGTGTTGACCCCGGTGACCTTGACCGAGAAGACCGCCTCGACGGCCTGCTTGATCTGGGTCTTGTTGGCGCCGGGCGCGACGATGAACGTGTACTTGTTCTCGTCCAGCAGCGCGTAGCTCTTCTCCGAGACGACCGGCTTGATCAGCAGGTCGCGCGGGTCGGAGAAGGTCTTGCTGGTAACGGTCGCCTCAGACATCAGGCGTCGCTCCCTTCGGTCTCGTCGGCCTTGGGGCCAGACACGAAGGACTCGAGCGCGGCCTGGGTGAAGACCACGTCGTCAGAGACGATCACGTCGTACGTGTTCAGCTGGCCCGGCTCCAGGATGTGAACCTGGGGCAGGTTGCGGGCGGACAGCCACGCCAGCTCGTCAGAGCGCTCGGCGACCAGGAGCAGGTTCTTGCGCTCCGAGATCTTGCCGAACAGCGTCTTGGCGGCCTTCGTGGAGGCGGCACCCTCGACCACGCCGGTGACGACGTGGATGCGGGAGTGACGCGCGCGGTCCGAGAGGGCACCGCGCAGGGCGGCGGCCTTCATCTTCTTGGGGGTCCGCTGCGAGTAGTCACGCGGCACGGGGCCGTGGACGACGCCACCGCCGGCGAACTGCGGAGCGCGGGTCGAACCCTGACGGGCGCGGCCGGTGCCCTTCTGGCGGTACGGCTTGCGGCCACCACCACGGACTTCGCCACGGGTCTTGGTCTTGTGCGTGCCCTGACGGGCAGCAGCCAGCTGAGCGACAACGACCTGGTGGATCAGCGGAACGCTGGTCTTCGCGTCGAAGATCTCCGCGGGGAGCTCGACGGTACCGGCCTTGTCGCCTGCCGGCGAAAGGATGTCAATGGTGCTCATTACCTCAAGCCCCCTTGGCCGCGGTACGGACCAGGACGAGGCCGCCGTTCGGACCGGGGACCGCGCCCTTGATGAGCAGCAGACCCTTCTCCGCGTCAACCGCGTGGATGGTCAGGTTCTGGGTGGTGACGCGCTCGTTACCCATCCGACCGGCCATGCGCATGCCCTTGAAGACACGCCCAGGGGTGGCGCAGCCACCGATCGAACCGGGGGAGCGGTGCTTGCGCTGCACACCGTGACCGGCGCCGAGGCCCCGGAAGTTGTGCCGCTTCATGACACCGGCGAAGCCCTTGCCCTTGCTGTTGCCCGTGACGTCAACCTTGACGCCGGACTCGAACACCTCAGCAGTGATCTCCTGGCCGAGCGTGTACTCGCTGGCGTCGGAGGTGCGGAGCTCCACCAGGTGGCGGCGGGGGGTCACGTCGGCCTTGGCGAAGTGGCCCTTGAGGGGCTTGTTCACCTTGCGCGGGTCGATCTCGCCGAAGGCGATCTGGACCGACTCGTAGCCGTCGATGTCGTTCGTACGGACCTGGGTAACGACGCAGGGCCCGGCCTTGACGACGGTCACCGGGACGACACGGTTGTTCTCGTCCCAGACCTGGGTCATGCCGAGCTTCTCGCCCAGGACGCCCTTGATCTGCTTTGCCATCTTCTCGACGCCTCTCAGAGCTTGATCTCGATGTCAACGCCGGCCGGAAGGTCCAGGCGCATCAGCGAGTCAACGGTCTTGGGCGTCGGGTCGAGGATGTCGATCAGGCGCTTGTGCGTGCGCATCTCGAAGTGCTCGCGCGAGTCCTTGTACTTGTGCGGCGACTTGATGACGCAGTACACGTTCTTCTCAGTGGGCAGCGGCACCGGGCCCGCGACCGACGCACCAGTGCGGGTCACCGTCTCGACGATCTTCTTCGCCGAGGAGTCGATGACCTCGTGGTCGTAGGCCTTGAGCCGGATGCGGATCTTCTGTCCCGCCATGGCTACTCCGTAGTCCTGTCTCTATGTGGAAACGCTCTGGCCCTCGGTCGGCTGCGGGACGGATCCCGCGGCTTCTCTCCGACCCACGCGGTCGGGCGTGTCGCACTCCCTCTACAGAAAATTCCCATACGGAAATTCCCTCGTCCAAGGGGGTGCGGTCCCTGTGACCGCGTTTCGGGGGAGAAACACCCACCGAGCGCCTGGTGGGCACCGTGCTGACACTTCCCAGAAGATTCCCGTACGTCCGTCCCCATTGCTGCCCCGGAAGGCAGATTAAGGACGACGAGTACTGTGGGACTCGCTTCCGGTCCTCCCGGCGGGAGGCGCGCAGCATCGGCACTCAGCCGAGCAACTTGAGTAGTCTGCCATACGAGGCACGTACCTGGCCAATCGGGCCGAAGAGAATACCCCGCCACGGTGTGTGGTCAAACTGCACCACGCCCATCACCCCGGCGGGGTCTCCCCCGGTCAGGAACGGCTGGCCGTCCCGCACTCCTTCGGCAGCTCCGCGAGGTCCTTGCTCCGGTCGTACGGGTCGGTGACCGGGCCGGTCGCGCCGGCCCCCGGCTTGAGCTCGCTGGGGAACAGGGGGTGCAGGTAGCCCGTGCCGTCCCGGGTGCAGTCGTCGTTGCCCGCGCTCTCCGACCAGGACACGATCTGGAGCGTCCCCTTCGTCGCCTGCCACTTCTTCGGGTCGACGAGCGCCGTCGTCAGCGTGCGCCGGACCACCGTCCGGGCCACCTCGTCGGAGCCGCCCTTCGCCGGCACCACCGGGTACACGAAGGTGTAGTCGGCGTGCACCAGCACCTCGCCTTCCTGTCCGCCTTCGAAGGTCATCCGGCCGCGCGTCTTCACCACCCCGCCGTGGAAGCGCACGTGCCCGGGGTCGAAGCGGCTGAACAGCCAGAGCGGGTCGGTCTCGGTCGAGGGCGTGGCCAGCGCCCGCTCCATCATTCCCCGGCCCTCGGGCTGGAGCGGGTCCAGCAGCTTGAGCGCGGCCTCGGGCCGCTCCCCGCCCAGGACCGCCGGGTCCAGGTTCGAGGCGATCAGCAGATCCCGGGTCCGGCCCAGCGCGGTCGCCACCTGCTCCTGGGACGCCCCCTTGACGGCGGTGGCCTCCGGCAGCTCGATGCCGGCCGCGCCGTCGGCCCACTGGAGGGCCGGGGAGCCGCGGAAAGGTTCCTTCAGGGTCGGCTGGTCCGGGTAGGCGGCCCCCGGCGCGGCGGTCGGACGTACGGACTCCGCGGGCAGCGGCGCGGCGTCCTGACGGGCGTCCGCCTTGCCCGTGAGGCGGTCGATCACCAGCTCGGGCCGTACGGCGACCAGCGCGAGCCCGGCGATGAAGACGACGGCCAGCCCGGCCTTGAGCCGTCGCCGGGCCCGGCCGCGGCCCTGCATCTCCTGCCAGGCCGGCCCGGTGCGCCAGCCCGCCGGCTCCTGCTCGTGGCGCAGCCGCTCGGTCACCATCCGCGCCCGCGCGGACGGCTCCTTCGGCGCCGCGCCGCCCCCCGCGGCGGCCTCCTCCATGAACCGGGCCCAGTCCTCGTCCGAGAGTTCCGGCCCGTCGCCGCGGTCTTTGCTTCTGCCCATGTCCCCACCCTGATCGTGAACGGCCGAGAGGCCCCGCACCTTGCGGTGCGGAGCCTCTCACGTGCGACGATGCCGGGCTAAATCCTGCCGCGACGGCGCCGGTCAGTCGCGGCGCCAGATCACGTAGTGGTCCTCGCGGACCTCCCGGTCGACGTGCCAGCCGGCCGGGACCCTCTTCCAGCTGTCGGCGGCCGGGGCCTTCTCGTCCAGGATGGCGAGCACGGCGACGTTGGCCTCGGCCGGCGGCGTCTCGTTCACGATGAGGGCGCGGGTCCAGACGCGGCCGTCGAGCACCGAGTAGCCCAGGGTCACCCGCGTCTCCCAGCGGAAGGCCCGGTCCATGACCAGGCGGTCGCCGGGCCGCAGGCCGGCCTTGTCGAAGAAACCGGTGGCGTCGTTGTAGCGCCACTTCATGTTCGGCACGGTGACGTTGTCGGTGATGGCGACGGTCCCCCACCCGGCGAACACCGCCAGGACCACCCCGGCGGCGCCGGTGGCGAGCGCGTTGCGGCGGCTGCCGCCGAGCAGGCGCAGCGCCATCAGGACGGCGAACACGATCAGGGCGACCACGGTGGTGCGCACCGCGTGGAAGTGTTCCCAGTCCTTCGACCACAGGCCGGCGAGGAAGGTCGCGTCGGGCAGGCCCCACAGGATGAAGTAGGACTTGGCCCACTGGTGCTGGGCCATGTGGAGCAGCACCGCCGTCAGCGCCAGCGTCACACCCGCGCTCGCGGCGCCGAGCGCGACGATCTTCTTCCAGCCGCGTACGTGGTAGAGCACCGCCATCGCGACCAGCACGTACACCGCGACCAGCGGGGACAGGTAGCGGGCGTAGACGATGGTGTCGATCCGGTGGTCGTTGGGCAGGCCCGCGGCCGCGGCCAGGGCGATGCCGCCCAGCAGCGCGACCATCAGGAAGGCCACCACGCGGTTCGCCCGGGTGAAGCGCGAGCTGAACACGGCGCACACGCAGACCACCAGGGTCAGCGCGCCCAGGCCCCAGGTGCTGGTCATGAAGTACCAGATGTGCCCGATCACCCGCATGATGGTGCGGCGCATCAGGCGGGTGTTCTCGAGCGTCTGGAAGACGGCGTTTCCGACCTCGCTCGGCTTCGCGCCGTCGATGCGGGACATCATCCAGGTGGTCATCAGCTGCTTGACGACGAACATGACGGCCAGCACGGCCAGCCCCAGCGCGGCGGCGATCCGCGGGGTCCACTTGAGGACGAGCGCGACCAGCAGCACCAGACCGGTCAGCGCGATGATCACGCCTCCGCGGTCATGGGTGAGCAGGCAGTATCCGGCGGCGAAGGCGGCCAGCAGGGCGAACCAGGTCCGGCGGCGCCGGCCGCCCTCGGAGAACGCGCCGTGCACGCCGATCAGCCAGGCCAGCACCAGGCCCGGCAGCGGGGTGTCGGCCATCCCGAACTGCGAGTAGAACACCACCGGCGGCAGCAGCACCGCGGCGAAGGCGGCGACGTACGACACCGCCTTGGAGACGTTCAGCCTGCGCATCGCCCAGTACCCCAGCGGCAGCACCAGGCAGCTGAGCAGGGCGTTGATGCCCAGGATCAGGTGGTAGGCGAACACCGGATCCTTGGTGAACCACAGGGCGGGCGAGATGAGCAGCGAATAGCCGGCCGGGATGACCTGGTCGCTGGGGATCTCGGTGGTCGGCAGGCCGGCCAGCATCCTGGCCATCACCAGGTACATCGGCTCGTCCGGGCTGACCGTCGGGTAGTCCTGCTCGGTGACCAGGGACAGCCGGAACAGCACGCTGAGCACGTACCCGGTGACCAGCGCCACCGGCACCACCCAGCGGGCGTGCCACCACCCTGCCCTGGTGCCGCTGTCCGCCGGGGAGTCCCCCGTGGTCTGGTCGGGCTCCGACCCGACGGGGGGCATGGAGTCCAGTCGTGTCATGGCTGGGGTCACACTTCCGTGAGGTGTCCGTTGGGTACCGGTGCGGCGGTACGGCGCGGCACGGCGCCGCGCAGGGTGAGGAGCATCGCGGCGGCCGTGGCCAGCGAGCCGACCGCGTAGGCGAGGCCCACGCGCAGCGCGATGTCGCCGGGAAGCAGGGTGATGCCGAGGAGGACCGCGGTGCCGAACGCCCAGCAGGCGAGCTGGGCACGGTGCCTGTGCAGCACCATCTGGGCCTGGCCGAGCACCATCGCCAGCATGTAGCAGGTCGTGCCGGTGGCGAACCACAGGAAGTCCAGGCGGCCGAGCTGGCCGGGCGCGGCACCGAACAGGACCTCGATCAGCCAGGGCCCGATCAGCACGGCGGGCACGCCTCCGAGGACGCCGAGGCCGAGCACCACCAGGCACGCCTTGCGCAGCATCCGCGCGAAGCCCTGGTGGTCGCCGGCGGCCACCACGGTGGACAGGCCGGAGAGCAGCGAGGCCTGCAGCGAGCCGAAGACGAACAGCGGCACCCGGGCCAGCACCAGGGCGCTGAGCAGGCCCGCGATCAGCTCGGTGCGGGTCGGCTCCAGCAGCTGGGTGCTCATCACGGCCGCGTTGACCACGACCTGGGCCAGCAGCGTGGAGGCGATCAGCGGCCCGAGGCCGCGGACCAGCTCCCGCGTGGGCATGGCGTCACCGGGCCGCGCCACGCGCAGGGTGGGGGCCAGGGTGAGGAACAGGGCGATGAACGGGGCCGCGACGAGGATCAGGCTGAAGGCGAGCGCCGAGTGCAGCCCGGCGGCGGCGCAGCCGAAGGCCAGCAGGATCCGCAGGCCGCCGTCGACCGCGAGCTGGGAGCCGTACGCGGTGAACCGGCCGGTGCCGGCCAGGATGCCCCGGGTGAGGTAGCACAGGGCCATCCCTGCGAAGGCGCCGCCGAGCACGGCGACCAGCTGGAGGTCGCCCTGGAACAGCCGGTCGGCGATCGGCCGGGCGAAGGCGGCGAGCGCCCCGAGTACCGCGGCGAGGATGCCGGCGGTCAGCAGCCCCGCCTTGCGCAGGACGGGGGCCGCGCCCTCGCCGCGCACCACGCGGGCGGCCACGATCCGGGTCAGCTCCTGCTCGATCGGGAAGAACAGGCCGATGCCGACGGACATCACCAGGGTCCACAGCACCGACACCCCGGCCATGTCGGCCTTGGAGAGGCTGTGCCCCGCCACGGCGAGGTGGATGTAGGAGGCGGCGCCGAGCACAGCGGTGCCCCCCGCGACCATGGCGGTCCCGGGGGGCAGGGCCTTGAGCAGTTTCGCTATCGGGTTCATGCGGGAGCTTTCGACGGCCGCACGCTCAGCGCGTGGCGTGGCGGAGCATCGCGCTGATCCCCGGGCGGCCGGCGTGCTTGGCGGCGCCGGGCAGCAGGGTCAGCGCGTGCAGCCGGGAGGAGAGGTGCAGTCGGGAGACCTTGGCGGCGCGCGGCCAGCCGTGCCGGTCCATGCGGTCGGCGGTCTCCCGGAAGAAGCGCTTGGCCTCCTCGAAGCGGTGGCCGGTGTAGGCCTTGGCGGAGGACTCGCTCTCGGCGTGCCGGCGGTAGCTGAAGCAGAGCTCCGGCGTGGTGGCCAGGGTCTCCCCCGCGACCAGCAGGTCCACGACCAGCGCGAGGTCCTGGATGACGCCCAGGTCGTCGCGGAAGCCGAAGCGCTTGACGGCCTCGGTGCGCCAGCAGATCGACGGGAAGTAGAGCCAGTTGCCGCGCAGCAGGCTGGCGGCCAGTTCCTCGCCGCCGAGCAGGGCGCGGCCCGGGCCCTTGGGCGCGTACAGCTTGCGCTTGGTCCGGTCGGCGAGGGTGTCGTAGGGCCGGCCGTCGCTGCCGATCACCTGGACGCCGGGCTGGATCATCGCGGCGCCCGGCTCGCGCTCGGCCGTGGCCCGCACCACCTGGAGGTAGTTCGGGTGCATGAGGTCGTCGCAGCCCATGAGCACCAGGTACTCGTACTCGGCGAGTTCGACGCAGCGGTTGAAGTTGCCGGTCACGCCGAGGTTGCGCTCGTTGCGGAAGTAGCGGACCCGGGGGTCCGCCAGCTGCTCGAACCACTCGGGGACGCCCGGCTCGCGGCCGTCGTCGACGACGGTGAGCCGCCAGTCGTCGCCGTCCTGGGCGAGGATGCTGCGGACCGCGTCCTGCATCAGCGCGACGTCGCCGTAGTACGGCAGCAGGAACTCGAACTTCGACATGTTCTCCGCCTAGGCCTTCGTCAGCTCGCGGCCGAGCAGTTCGGCGGTGCGCCGCTGGTGCGCGGAGTACGCCGGGGAGCCGGGCGTGAACGCCTTGAGCTCCTGGGGCATCCGGCGGATCATCGCGAGCAGCAGCACCAGGCCGGCGCGGGTGAGGTAGACCATCGCGCGGAACGGCGAGGCGCTCGGGCGTCCGGTGGTGCGCTCCCGCATCGCCACGGGTATCTGGCGGACGGTGAAGCCGGAGCGGGCCGCGCCGACCATCGACTCGATGGTGTCGCCGAGGTACTCCACGGGGTACCAGCGGGCGAAGAACTCTATGAGCGGGCGGTTGCAGGCGCGGAAGCCCGAGGTGGTGTCGGTGAGCTTGGTCCGGGTGATGCGCGACAGCACCACGGACAGCAGCGACATCGCCCACTTGCGCGGGCCGCGCACCTGGTAGTCCCCGTCGCCGGCGAACCGGGCGCCTATGACCAGGTCGGCGTCGCCGGTGGCGAGCCGCTCCAGCAGTGCCGGTACGTAGGCGGGATCGTGCTGGCCGTCGGCGTCCACCTGGATGGCCACGTCGTAGCCGTGCTGCTGCGCGTAGCGGTAGCCGAGGCGCATCGCGCCGCCGACACCGAGGTTGAACGGCAGCTGGGCGACGGCCGATCCGGCCGCGCGGGCCACCTCGGCGGTGCTGTCGGCCGAGCCGTCGTCGACCACGAGGGTGTCGACGTAGGGCAGTTGCTCCTGGATCTCGCGCAGGACGGAGGGCAGGCCCTCCTCCTCGTTCCAGGCCGGAAGAATGATCAGGACGCGACGACCGTCGTTCACGACTTCACCTGTGCCTCGATGGCGCCGGAGTCCTCCGTGCGCGGCGACGTGCTGGGGTAACCGCCCTGCTGGACGAGGTGCGCGCGGATCAGCGCGACGTCCTCCGCCAGCGTGCGGGTCTCCGCTTCCAGCCGGCTGGTCTCCCAGCTGAGGTGCAGGCTCACCAGCAGGACCAGGACGAAGCCGGTGAACAGCACCAGGCTCACGCCGGATGCCACGCCGAGGCTTCTGGCGACCGGGTCCAGCAGGTCGGGCACGAACCCGAGCGGCGCGACCAGCAACCCGATCGCGAGCCATATCGCCGCGTACTTCTCCCGCAGTTGCTGGCGGCGCAGCAGCTCGAGGATGTACCCCAGCACCAGGAGACCGGTGATGGAGGTCAGGACGGTGAGTTGCACAGCGGGCGGCGCCTTTCGCGCGAAGGGGCCAACGTCTTTACGGAGAAGCATATGGCACGCCTGATGACGCCCACGGGGCCCGGAAGGTTCCGTTCCGAGCCCCGCCGACGACGTCCGTGTGAAGGCGGCCGGCGCCGCCCGATCAGCGTGTCGAGGGCTGTCCCAGCAGGTCAGCAAAGGCCGGCCGGGTGATCGCCTCGGCGAGCTGGACCTGCCACTCGGGCAGCGGCTCCAGCCCGGCCTCCGACCAGCGGTCGTGACCAAGCACACTGTACGCAGGGCGGACCGCGGGGCGGACGAAGGCCGTGGAATCGGTCGGCCGGATCCGCTCGGGGTCCAGGCCACCGAGCCGGTAGGCCTCGCGGGCCAGCCCGAACCAGGTGGTCCGGCCGCTCGCGGTGCCGTGGTAGACGCCCGCCGGTGCGCGGCCGGCCAGCGCGGCCCGGCCGAGTTCGACGAGCCGACGGGCCAGCGCGTAGGACCAGGTGGGCTGGCCGTGCTGGTCGTCGACGACGTCCAGGGTGTCCCGCTGGGCGGCCAGCTTCAGCATGGTGGCGACGAAGTTCGGGCCGTGCTCGCCGTACAGCCAGGCGGTGCGCACGACGTAGCCGTCCTGCGGCAGCAGCTCGGCCACGGCCTGCTCGCCGACGAGCTTGGAGCGGCCGTACGCGTTCACGGGCCCGGTGGCCGCGTCCTCGCGGTAGGGCTCCGAGGCGTCGCCGGGCAGCACGTAGTCGGTGGAGACGTGCAGCAGGCGCGCGCCGGCGGCGGCGCAGGCCTCGGCGAGGACCCGTACGCCGGTGCCGTTGACTGCGGTGGCGGCCTCCTCGGCCGTCTCCGCGCCGTCCACGTCCGTCCAGGCGGCGCAGTTGACGACGACGGCGCTGCCCTCGACGGCGGCCCGGACGGCCGCCGGGTCGGTGATGTCGAGGTCGGCGCGGCCGAGGCCGGCGGCCTCGATTCCGGCGTCCTTCAGGACGGCCAGGACGTCCTGGCCGAGCATCCCGGCGGCGCCGGTGACGAGCCAGCGCGCACTCGTGGCGTCAGCGGTCACTTCTGCAGCGCCGCCTTCGCCTTGAGCGGCTCCCACCAGGCGCGGTTCTCGCGGTACCAGTCGATGGTGGCCTTGATGCCGTCCTCGAAGGTGACCTGCGGGGCGTAGCCGAGCTCGGCGCCGATCTTGCCGATGTCGATGGAGTAGCGGAGGTCGTGGCCCTTGCGGTCCTCGACCTGCTCGACCATCTCCCAGCCGAGGCCGGCGGCCTCCAGCAGCACGCCGGTGAGCTCCTTGTTGGTGAGCTCGGTGCCGCCGCCGATGTTGTAGACCTCGCCGGCGCGGCCCTTGCGCATGGCCAGGTCGATGCCGCGGCAGTGGTCGGAGACGTGCAGCCAGTCGCGCACGTTGCCGCCGTTGCCGTACAGCGGGACCTTCTTGCCGTCCATCAGGTTCGAGACGAACAGCGGGATGACCTTCTCCGGGAACTGGTAGTGCCCGTAGTTGTTGGAGCAGCGGGTGACCACCACGTCCATGCCGTGCGTGCGCGCGTAGGCCAGCGCCAGCAGGTCGGAGGAGGCCTTCGACGCGGAGTACGGGGAGTTGGGCACCAGCGGCCACTCCTCCGTCCACGAGCCCTCGCTGATCGAGCCGTAGACCTCGTCGGTGGAGATGTGGACGAAGCGGCCGACGCCGTGCTTGCGGGCGGCGTCCAGGAGGACCTGCGTACCCACCACGTTGGTCATCACGAAGGGGCCGGCGCCCGCGATCGAGCGGTCCACGTGAGACTCGGCGGCGAAGTGCACGACCACGTCGTGGCCGGCCATCACCTGGTCGACGGCCTCCGCGTCGCAGATGTCGCCCTTGACGAAGCGGTATCCGGGGTGGTCCGCGACCGGGGCGAGGTTCGCTTCGACGCCGGAATAGGTCAGTTTGTCGAAGACCGTGATCTGCGCCGTCGCATCTGCACCGAGCTGCTGGCGGACGAATTCTGAACCGATGAAGCCGGCGCCGCCGGTCACAAGGATGCGCATAATACGAAGAGTCTAGCCGCCTGCCGAACGTCACACGGTCTGAGCTCGGCCCGCCCCAGCCCTCTCGCATAGGGTTCTCCCCATGCGTGGAATCCTCTTGGCCGGTGGCACCGGATCTCGACTCTGGCCGCTGACACGGGCAGTTTCGAAGCAATTGCTGCCCGTCTTCGACAAGCCGATGATCTATTACCCCCTGTCCACCCTGGTGATGGCGGGTATCAGCGAAATTCTGATCATCACCACCCCGGAAGACCGCGACCAGTTCGAGCGTCTGCTCGGCGACGGTTCGCAGTTCGGCCTCCGCCTGGAGTACGCCGTCCAGGAGCGCCCCGAGGGCATCGCCCAGGCCTTCGTGCTCGGCGCCGACTTCATCGGCGACGAGTCCGTCGCGCTGATCCTCGGCGACAACATCTTCCACGGCAGCGGCCTCGGCACGCGCCTCGCCGAGCACACCGACTCCAAGGGCGGCCGGGTCTTCGCGTACCCGGTGGCCGACCCGACCGCGTACGGCGTGGTCGAGTTCGACGACAAGGGCCAGGCCATCTCCATCGAGGAGAAGCCGGTCAAGCCCAAGTCCCGCTACGCGGTGCCGGGTCTGTACTTCTACGACAACCGGGTCGTCGAGATCGCCCGCGGCCTGAAGCCCAGCGCCCGCGGCGAGCTGGAGATCACCGCCGTCAACGACGCGTACCTCCAGGCCGGCGAGCTCAACGTCACCATCCTCGACCGCGGTACCGCCTGGCTGGACACCGGCACCTTCGTGTCGATGGTGCAGGCCTCCGAGTTCGTCCGCGTCATCGAGGAGCGCCAGGGCTTCAAGATCGGCTGCATCGAGGAGGCGGCCTGGCGGGCCGGCCTCATCGACTCCGCGCAGCTGCGCGCGCTCGCCGAGCCCCTCACGAAGAGCGGTTACGGCAACTACCTGCTGGCCCTGCTGGACGAGGAGGACGCCCGGTGAAGTTCCGCGAACTCTCCATCGAGGGTGCCTTCGAGGTCACCCCGCAGCTGCACGGCGACCCGCGCGGCCTGTTCACCGAGTGGTACCGCTTCGACCGGCTCGCCGAGGTCGTCGGCCACCCGCTGAACCTGGCGCAGGCGAACCTCTCGGTCTCCTCCGCCGGCGTGGTCCGCGGCATCCACTTCGCCGACGTGCCGCGCGGCCAGGCCAAGTACGTGACCTGCGTACGCGGCGCCGTCCTCGACGTCATCGTGGACCTGCGGGTCGGCTCCCCCACGTTCGGCACGTGGGAGGGCGTCCGCCTGGACGACGTGGACCGCCGCGCCGTCTACATACCCGAGGGCCTGGGCCACGGCTTCTGCGCGCTGAGCGACGACGCCACGCTGTCGTACCTGTGCTCGGAGACGTACAACCCGACCGGCGAGCACTCGGTCCACCCGCTCGACGCCGACCTGGGCATCGAGTGGCCGGCCGAGGTCCCGCTGCTCTCCGCCCGTGACGAGGCCGCGCCGTCGCTGGCCGACGCCATCGCGACCGGGCTGCTGCCGGACTACGCCGTCTGCAAGGAGTTCACCGAGTCGCTCCGCGTGAGCTGACCGGTCCGCGCCGCACGAGAGAGGGCCGCACCCCGACGGGGGTGCGGCCCTCTTCCGTTCCCGTCGTACGTATGGGACCGGGAAAGCCGAAGGGCCCCGTCCCTCCGCCGGAGCGGTGGGGCGGGGCCCTCCAGTGCAACTTGGTGCTCGCTGACGAGCTACCAGGTCAGAACACGAATTACTTCGTGATCTTGGTGACCTGGCCGGCGCCCACGGTACGACCACCCTCACGGATGGCGAACTTCAGGCCCTCCTCCATGGCGACCGGCTGGATCAGCGCGACCGACATCTCGGTGTTGTCGCCCGGCATGACCATCTCCGTGCCGGCCGGCAGGGTGACGACACCCGTGACGTCCGTGGTACGGAAGTAGAACTGCGGACGGTAGTTGTTGAAGAACGGGGTGTGACGGCCACCCTCGTCCTTCGACAGGATGTAGGCCTGGGCCTCGAACTCGGTGTGCGGGGTGACCGAACCCGGCTTGATGATGACCTGGCCGCGCTCGACGTCCTCGCGCTTGATGCCACGGAGGAGCAGACCGACGTTCTCGCCCGCCTGGCCCTCGTCGAGGAGCTTGCGGAACATCTCGATACCGGTGACCGTGGTGGTGGTCTTCTCTTCCTTGATACCGATGATGTCGACGGTCTCGTTGACCTTCAGGACACCACGCTCGATACGGCCGGTGACGACCGTACCGCGACCGGTGATCGTGAAGACGTCCTCGACGGGCATGAGGAACGGCTTCTCGGTGTCACGCGGCGGGGTCGGGATGGCCTCGTCGACGGCGGACATGAGGCCGAGGAGCTTCTCGCCCCACTCCTTGTCGCCCTCGAGCGCCTTCAGCGCGGAGACGCGGACGACCGGCAGGTCGTCGCCCGGGAACTCGTACTCGGAGAGGAGCTCACGGACCTCGAGCTCGACGAGCTCCAGGATCTCCTCGTCGTCCACCATGTCGGCCTTGTTCAGGGCGACGACGATGTACGGAACGCCGACCTGGCGGGCCAGGAGCACGTGCTCCTTGGTCTGCGGCATCGGGCCGTCGGTGGCGGCGACCACGAGGATCGCGCCGTCCATCTGCGCGGCACCGGTGATCATGTTCTTGATGTAGTCCGCGTGACCCGGGCAGTCGACGTGGGCGTAGTGACGCGCCTCGGTCTGGTACTCGACGTGCGCGATGGAGATGGTGATACCGCGCTGGCGCTCCTCAGGAGCCTTGTCGATCTGGTCGAAGGCCGAGGCCTCGTTCAGGTCCGGGTACGCGTCGTGCAGCACCTTGGTAATGGCGGCCGTGAGGGTCGTCTTACCGTGGTCAATGTGACCGATGGTGCCGATGTTGACGTGCGGCTTAGTCCGCTCGAACTTCGCCTTCGCCACGGGGGTCCTCCTGGAGAGTGGTTCTGTACGCCTTACAGATCGGCGCCAGGTGATCTTTGCTGGAAAGCCGGCCGGTCCCCGGGGCAACGGGAGTGGCTCCTGTTGCCCCAGAGGCTGCCGGTGACAAGCCTAAAGCGTGTACTCCGAAGAGTTACTCGCCCTTGGCCTTCGCGATGATCTCCTCAGCGACGTTCCGGGGAACCTCGGCGTAGGAGTCGAACTGCATCGAGTAGCTGGCGCGACCCGAGGTCTTGCTGCGGAGGTCTCCGACGTAGCCGAACATCTCCGAAAGAGGCACGAGGCCCTTCACGACGCGAGCGCCGTGACGCTCCTCCATGGCCTGGATCTGGCCACGGCGGGAGTTGATGTCGCCGATGACGTCACCCATGTAGTCCTCGGGCGTGGTGACCTCGACGGCCATCATCGGCTCAAGGAGCACGGGAGAAGCCTTGCGCGCGGCCTCCTTGAAGGCCTGCGAACCGGCGATCTTGAACGCGAGCTCGGAGGAGTCGACCTCGTGGTAGCCACCGTCGAGAAGCGTGACGCGGACGCCCGTCATCTCGTAGCCGGCGAGGATGCCGAACTGCATGGCCTCCTGCGCACCGGCGTCGACCGAAGGGATGTACTCCTTCGGCACGCGGCCACCGGTGACCTTGTTCACGAACTCGTACGCCGGACCGTCGGTCTCGGTGATGGGCTCGATCGCGATCTGCACCTTGGCGAACTGACCGGTACCACCGGTCTGCTTCTTGTGGGTGTAGTCGTGACGCTCGACGGCCTTGCGGATCGTCTCGCGGTAGGCCACCTGCGGCTTGCCGACGTTGGCCTCGACCTTGAACTCGCGCTTCATACGGTCGACCAGCACCTCGAGGTGCAGCTCGCCCATACCGCCGAGGATGGTCTGGCCCGTCTCCTCGTCCGAGTGAACGTGGAAGGAGGGGTCCTCCTCCGCGAGACGCTGGATGGCGACACCCAGCTTCTCCTGGTCACCCTTGGACTTGGGCTCGATGGCGACCTGGATGACCGGAGCCGGGAAGTCCATGGACTCCAGGATCACGGGCGCCTTGTCGTCGCACAGCGTCTCACCGGTGGTGGTCTGCTTCAGGCCCATGACGGCGACGATGTCGCCGGCGCCCACCGAGTCGATCTCCTCACGCTTGTTCGCGTGCATGCGGTAGATCTTGCCGATGCGCTCCTTCTTGCCCTTGACGGAGTTCAGCACCGCAGTGCCGGCCTCCAGGCGGCCCGAGTAAACCCGGACGAAGGTGAGCTTACCGAGGTGCGGGTCGCTCATGATCTTGAACGCGAGCGCGGCGAGGGGCTCCTCGTCGGACGGCTTGCGCTTCACGACCGTGTCGGCGTCGCGAACGTCGTGGCCCTCGATGGCCTCGATGTCCAGCGGCGACGGCAGGTAGCGGACGACGGCGTCGAGCAGGGGCTGAACACCCTTGTTCTTGAACGCCGTGCCACAGAACACCGCGGTGATCGTGGGCTCGCCCTTGCCCTTGCCGGAGCCGAGGATGATGCGACGGACGGCGGCGTGCAGCTGCTCCACGGACGGCTCGTCGCCGTTCAGGAAGAGCTCCATGATCTCGTCGTCGTTCTCGGCGACGGTCTCGACCAGCTTGCCGCGCCACTCTTCAGCGGCCTCGGTGTGCGTGGCCGGGATGTCGACGATGTCGTACATCTCGCCCTTGGTCGCCTCGGCGGACCAGACGAACGCCTTCATCGTGACGAGGTCGACGACACCCTGGAAGTCGGCCTCGGCACCGATGGGGAGCTGCATGACGATCGGAACCGCACCGAGGCGGTCCTTGATCATGTCGACGCAGCGGTGGAACTCGGCGCCGGTGCGGTCGAGCTTGTTGACGAAGCAGATGCGCGGCACGCCGTAGCGGTCCGCCTGACGCCAAACGGTCTCGGACTGCGGCTCAACGCCGGCCACACCGTCGAAGACGGTGACGGCGCCGTCGAGGACGCGGAGCGAACGCTCCACCTCGACGGTGAAGTCGACGTGACCCGGGGTGTCGATGATGTTGATGGTGTGGTCAACATCCTCGAGCGGCCAGTGGCAGGTCGTCGCGGCAGACGTGATCGTGATACCACGCTCCTGCTCCTGCTCCATCCAGTCCATCGTGGCAGCGCCGTCGTGGACCTCACCGATCTTGTACGACACACCGGTGTAGAACAGGATGCGCTCGGTGGTGGTCGTCTTGCCCGCGTCGATGTGGGCCATGATGCCGATGTTGCGCACCTTGGCCAGGTCAAGCGAAGTGGTAGCCATAAGGCTTCGGTCTTCTCTCGGTCTCGATGTGGGGTGGGACTACCAGCGGTAGTGCGCGAAGGCCTTGTTGGACTCGGCCATCTTGTGCGTGTCCTCGCGCTTCTTGACGGCAGCGCCAAGACCGTTGGAGGCGTCGAGCAGCTCGTTCATGAGGCGCTCGGTCATGGTCTTCTCACGACGGGCGCGGGAGTAACCCACGAGCCAGCGGAGGGCCAGGGTCGACTGGCGACCCGGCTTGACCTCGACGGGGACCTGGTAGGTCGCGCCACCGACACGGCGGGACTTGACCTCGAGGGACGGCTTGACGTTCTCCAGCGCGCGCTTCAGCGTGATGACCGGGTCGTTGCCGGTCTTCTCGCGGAGGCCTTCCATGGCGCCGTAAACGATGCGCTCGGCGGTGGAGCGCTTGCCGTTCAGGAGGATCTTGTTGATGAGCGAGGTCACCAGAGGAGATGCGTAGACCGGGTCGATGATGACCGGGCGCTTCGGGGCGGGGCCCTTACGAGGCATTCTTACTTCTCCTTCTTGGCGCCGTAGCGGCTGCGGGCCTGCTTGCGGTTCTTGACAGCCTGGGTGTCAAGCGCACCGCGGATGATCTTGTAGCGAACACCCGGCAGGTCCTTCACACGGCCACCACGCACGAGCACGATCGAGTGCTCCTGCAGGTTGTGTCCCTCACCCGGAATGTAAGCGGTGACCTCGATGCCAGAGGTCAGACGCACACGCGCGACCTTACGCAGCGCCGAGTTCGGCTTCTTCGGGGTGGTCGTGAACACTCGCGTGCAGACGCCGCGACGCTGGGGCGAGGCCTCGAGCGCGGGAGTCTTTGTCTTCTCGACCTTGTCCTGCCGGCCCTTACGGACCAGCTGCTGGATCGTAGGCACTACTTCTCCGGTTTCTGTGTGCCGTGTAGTGAAGCTAACCTGGAACTTTGCCGACCCACGCGGTCGGGTGTGTCGGATCCGGCGGACCTCCGCGCAAGCACGGAAACGCATGGATCGCGGTGGCCGACTCGGCTCACGTGCGGTTGATGGACACGCACGGGAGCCTAGGCACACCCCAGGCACAAGGTCAGAGCGTACCTACCTCACAGAGGTAGGTCAAAACAAATGCCCAGCACGAAAACACACCGGGCGCAAGTGGTAGCACGGCGATCGCCGCCCCCCAGCCCCGCCGGCGTTTGAGGCGCGGGGTCCGGGGCGGAGCCCCGGCAACGGCGCCGCACCCGAC
>NZ_JBHUSC010000021.1:65404-106706 GCF_042673805.1 Streptomyces sp. NPDC057010
GCGGGGCCCGCGGGGGGGCGGGGGGGGGCGGGTGCTCGCGGCGGCGCGCCCCCCCCGCCCCCGGCGGGGGGGGGGGGGGGGGGGGGGGGGGGCGGGGGCCCCCCCCCCCCGCAACGGCGCCGCACCCGACCACCCCCGGCGACCTAAACTGTCGGCTTGCCCCGCGCGGGCGCGAGACGACGACAGCAGGGAGCAGGACATTGGGGACCGTGGCACCGGAGCAGACCACAGTCAACGTCGCTCCCCCGGATCAGGACCGCCCGGCCCCCCGCCAGAGGGTACGGCTGTACGGGCCCCTGCTGGCCTTCCTCGTCACCGCGGCGGCGTTCGGCTCGGCCTGGGCGGCCCGTGGCACCTTCCCCTTCGGGAACACCGGCCGCGCCATCAACGACCAGGCCAACCAGTACGTGCCCTTCCACCGCGCGCTCTGGGACCTGGTCCACGGGCAGGCCGCCGGAGACGTGCTCTTCAGCTGGCGCAGCGGCTTCGGACAGCAGTTCCTGTCCGACTACTACACGTACCTCGGCAACCCGTTCTCCTGGCTGACCGTCCTCGTCCCCCGCGCCCACGTCGACCTCGCCGTCTTCGCGATCACCCCGGTCACGATGGGCACCGCCGCCGCCGTGATGACGGTCTACCTCGGCAAGCTGCACCCCGGGCCGTGGTGGCAGCGCGGGATCCTCGGCGCCACGTACGGCCTGTGCGGATGGGCGCTGAGCGACTCCTCGTACATCCCGATGTGGCTGTGGGGCCTGGTCGCCCTCCCCCTGCTCGGCATCGCCGTCGAGTGGTGCCTGGAGGAGCGCCGCTGGCCGGGCGTGGCGCTGCTGGTCGCGCTCGCCTGGTTCGGCAACTTCTACACCGCGATGATGGCCACGATGGCCGCCTGCGTGCTCCTGGCCATCCGCCTGGCCACCCGCGACATGACCGGCCGGGACCGGCTGCGCGCCGTGTGGCGGGCGGCGACGGCCGCCGGGACCGGGATCCTGCTCACCCTGCCCCTGCTCCTGCCGTCGTTCCTGTCCAGCGGCGCCGCGCAGCCCACCAAGGCCGCCGCCTTCGACCCCGTACGGATCGAGCTGTTCCTGGCGGGCATGCTCCCGGCCACCCACCTGTGGGGCGGCCGCCCGCGCCTCTACGTGGCCTCGCTCGGCCTGATCCTGGCCGGCAGCTTCCTCCTCAACACCGCGATCGCGAAGCGGACCCGCCTGGTCTGGGCGGCGGCGACGCTGCTCGTGGCCGTCTCCTTCCAGTTCCCGCCCACGCAGTACGTGTGGCACGGGCTTGCGGTGCCGAACGGCAACCCGTACCGGGAGGCCTTCGTCTTCAGCGGCATGGTGGTGATCGTCGCCTGGCTGGCCCTGGCCAACCGCCCGCGCCCGCTCCACCTGGCCCTGTCCGCCGCCCTGCTGGTCGCGGCCACCTTCGTGCTGCGCCACGCCGACGACTTCGGCGGCTGGACCTGGCCCGCCGTGCTGGGCGGCGGCGGCGTCTCCCTGCTCGCGCTCGTCCTGCTCCGCCTCGGGGACAAGCGCCGCCACCTGATCCCCGTCGCGGCCGTCCTCATGGTCGGCGTCGTCTTCGCCGAGTCCGCGGTCGCCGCGGCCAACGCGGACGCCCGCCGGGCCCGGGAGCGCTGGGCGAAGCCGGCCCCCACCTCGAACCGTTCGATCACCCACCACTTCGAGGCCGTCCGCGCCGTGTCGGGCTGGCCCGCGTACCGGACCGACTCGGGCGCGCCGCAGACCTCGTACAACGACGCCCTGGCCCTCCGGGCGGAGGGCCCGCAGTACTACAGCAGCTACCTCCCCGAGGCCACGTACAAGGCCCTGGAGCCCCTCGGCTACGGCTTCAAGAACGACGGCCGGACCTTCTTCGGCGCCGACAGCCCGGTCCTCGACGCGATCTTCTCGATCGGTGCCCGGGTCCGCCCCGGCAACGCCCCGGACAGCTGGACGGGCTCGAAGTTCCCGGCGCCCCCGCTGGTCACGGTCCGCTCGGCCCCCTACGCCTCGCCCAACCCGGGCGCCAGCGTCTGGGCCCGCCAGGAGAACGTCCTGGGCGCCACCGTCTACGAGGTCCCGCAGGTCACCCGCGGCGGCAGCGCCACCGAGCAGACCTACACGGCCCGGTGCACCCCCGGCTCCGAGGCCTACTGGTACTCCCCCGCCCTCTACGGCACCCTCGCCTCGGGCGGCACGCACGCGCCCCTGGAGGACCGGATGACGGGGGTCACCCCCCTCGGCACCGTCCCCGCGTCGGGCACGGTCGACGTCACGGTGCACACCCGCACGCAGGGCGCCACGGCCGGCGACCACCCCCTGGGCTGCCTGGACCGTACGGCCCTCGACCGGGCGGTGGCCCACCTGAGCGCCACGGGAGCCACCGAGGTCAAGGCGGGCGGCCACAGCATCGAGGCCACCCTCCCCGAGGGCACCACGGGCACGGCGGTCTTCGCGATGACGGACATCCCCGGCTGGCAGTGCTCGGCCCCGGTCAAGAGCTTCCACGGCCTGGTCTCCCTGGACCTCCCCCGGGCCACGAACAAGGTCTCCTGCACCTTCACCCCGAAAGGCCTCACCCCGGGCCTGGCCGCCGCCGCCCTGGCCCTCCTCACCCTGATCTCGGTCACGGTCGCCTCCCGCCGCCGCACCTGAGCATTCCTCCGGAGCCTCCCGTCACGCGCCGAGGAGCACGGCGGGGGTTTTCCGCACTCTGCGTGATCCCCTGTCTCGAGATCACGCGTTCCGGAGCTACGCGGACCCCGTTGTCAGTACATTAACCGCGCTGATCACCGGGGGGACGTCATGGCTTTGGAACACCTCTTGGGCGACGGAGGGCTGGACGACCGGGTCCCCTTCCTGGCCCGGCTGGAGGACGCGGACGGCAAGGCATTACGCGGGCTCGGTCGCGAGCTGGTCTTCGCGCCCCGAGCTCACCTCATCCACCAGAACGAACCCTCCTCGCACATCCTTCTGATCCTGCGAGGCTGGACCAAGGTCACCGCTGCAGCCGCGAACGGCTACCAGGCGTTGCTCGCCCTGCGCGGGCCGGGCGACATCATCGGCGAATCCGCCGCCCTGACCGGACGCCCTCGGTCTGCCCACGTCACCGCGCTTGAGCCCGTGCAGGCCGTGGCCGTCGACGTCAAACGCTTCCGGGAGTTCCTGGCCGGCTGCCCCGCGGCCGCGCTGCAGTTGCTCGCTCTCACCTCTGATCGGACCCGGGCCGCCGACCGGCGACGCGTGGAGTTCGCCTCCCTGAGCGTCCGCGAGCGACTCGCCGTCCTGCTGCTGGATCTCGCCCACACTCATGGACAGCGCACGGAGGAGGGTCTCGAGATCTCCGTTCCGCTGACGAAACAGGAACTCGCCGGAGCCGTGGGGGCTTCACGCGAAATGGTCCAGCGGCAGTTCAAGGACCTCCGCGAGCGGGGAGTCGTCACCACGGGCCGCCGCGCACTGGTGATCGTACGACCGGATGTGCTCCGGCGGATCGCGCAGGCGCGCCCCCTGCCCACCGAGCCGTGAGCTTCCCCAGCCTTCAGTGCACACCGTCACACTCCGGGTGGGTCATCAGCCCTCACCACGGCGAGCCCACCTGTCGCAGTCTCTTTTCCAGCAGGGATTCCCGACGAGAGGCAATCATGAGCGAGCCACTGCCCCGTACCTTCCTCCTGGTCGACACCGAGCGGTTCAGTGACCGCGACGATGTTCAGCAGGCCTACCTTCGCCGGATGCTCTACGGCATCGTCGATCGCACTCTGCTGGCTGCCGGCATCGACGAGACGTTACGGCTGCGTGCCGACCGCGGTGACGCGATCATGGAGTTGATCGATGTCAGGGCCCCGCTCACCGCTCTGCTTCGGGCTCTCCTCACCGAGGTCCCCGCCCAGCTCCACGCGGTGAACCGGATGGCGGCGAGTACGGCACAGATTCGGCTGCGGGCGGTCCTCGCCACCGGGTACGTGGTGATCGACGAGTACGACGGCTGGGTCGGATCCGATCTCAACCACGCCTGTCGGCTCCTGGACGGCGCACCGCTGAAGGACGCGCTGCGCGAGCGATCCGACGACTACGCGCTCTGCGTCTCGGAGGCGGTGTACACGGGCATCGTCCGCCACGACTACACGGGCATCCCAGCGGAGAAATTCACTCAGATCACCGTCCCCAGCAAGAACGGCCCTCTGCAGGCGTGGCTGTACGGGCCCCCGCCGACAGGTCTCCCCCAACCCTCGGCCGACGCCGCCTCGGCGCCTCTCCCGACTTCTGCCCCTGCCCCTGCCCCTGCCCCTGCCCCTGCAGACCCGAACGGGATCCACTTCCGGGGCGTCAACCACGGCATCGTCGCCGGCCGGATCCAGGGGGACATCAGCATTGGCGCCACGAACCCCCGTCGGTCGGCTGAGCCCTCATGAGCACGCCAGAGCCCGAGGAGCAGCCGCCCGGGCCGGCCACGAACCCGGAGAGCGCCGCGGACCGGACGGTCGGCGAACCCCAGGCCAAAGTGGAGGAACGCGCCCAGCAGGCCTGGGCCACCCACCGCGAGTTGAAGGCCCACGCCCCGCACTCCATGCGGTTCGACGGAACCAACGACGGTGTGGTCGCGGGCCTGATCGTCGGTGACGTCGTCACGGGCGACAGGACCGAGATCAACTACCTGTTCGGGGACCCCGGTGCCACTCACGCATCCGGCGAGGTTCCCGAGACGACCCTGCACCGGCTGGCAGACACGTTCGTTGTCGACGGAACACCCTTCGAGACCCTGCTGGAGCGTTTACGCGAAGAGCGCGTGCTGGTCCTGACCGGTGCGCCCTTCACGGGCCGGCGCACGGCGGCCCTGATGCTGCTGTACCGCGTCGGCGCCTCCCCCGTTCACGCACTGGACCGCGAAGCCTCGCCCGCCGCACTCAGCCGGCAGTTCACCACGCCCGGCAAGGCGCGCGGTCATCTCCTGTGCGACCTGGACATCCGCCGCGACCAGCCGCTGCGCGAGGCACATCTACTCGCCCTGCGCAGCCGCATGAAGGAGCACGACGCCTACCTGGTGGTCACCACCGGCCACAGCCCTTACATCGAGAACGACATCCGCCCCGCCCCATGGTCGCCGCCCTCAGCCACGGCCGTCCTGTCGGCCCGGTTGCAGCGGCAGGCAGGGGACGAGGCCGCCCGGCGTCTGTTGGCACTGCCCTCCGTCACCGAGTTCCTCTCTCGCAACGACCTTCAAGTGCGCGAGGTCGCGGGGTACGCGACCCTCCTGATCCGTCATGCCCAGGGAGCGGTCGACATCTCCCAAGTCGAGGCGTATTCGCTGCTCAGGCTGGAGGACCAGATCCGGGAGTGGTTCGAGGAGGCGGAGACCGGACTCCATCTGCGGGAGAAGGCCTTTCTGATCGCCCTGGCCTGCTTCGACGGCGGACCTTACGCCCTGACGGCCGAGCTGAGCGACTTCCTGTACGCGGAGCTCCGGCGCACGGGAGACCCGTCCTACAACGAAGCGATCCCCGTCTTCGGCACCCACATCGGAAAGCGTCTCCAGGAAGCGCGGGCTCACACCAGCCCTGCGAGAGAGGACACCGAGTGGGGCCCGGTCACCCAGGTCACCGCCTCCTTCAATGACGACCGCACGCCACCCGTGTTGCTGAGGGAGGTGTGGACCGGGCACCCGTCCGCCCGCCCGGCGCTGGTCAAGTGGCTCGGAAAGCTTGCGAACGACGGTCGGCCCCTGGTCCGGACACGGGCCGCCTCCACTGTCGCCGTCCTCGCGTTCACGGACCTGCCGTCGGCCATGGCCTTGGTCATCGAGCCGTGGGCACTTTCCGCCCAGGCCCGGCAGCGCACCAGTGCCGTCAGCGCACTCACCCTCGCCCACCGCATCGGCGCCCCGAACATTCCTCGGATCATCGACGGCTGGAGCACAGCAGCCGACGAGCCTCGACGCTGCTGGGTCGCGATCCGGGCCCAGGGCCTCATCGGTACCGAACGACCGAAGGAAGCCGTCGCCGCACTGATCGCGCAGGCCCGCCTGCAAAGCGGGAAGGGCAAGCCCGACCAGCTGGTGGCCGAGGAGCTTCCCGAGTCAATCGCCCTGTTGCTGCTTTCCCCCAAAGGCGACGAGATCCTCGCCTTCCTGCTGGGCACACTGAACGACCACCGATCCGCTTTCATGCTGGCCATCGAGGGCTTCCTGGCGGCCTGCCGGCGCATAGAGGAGGCAGAAGGGCACGAGCGTCCGCTGGTCCTGGACTGGTACGCGCGGGCGGCGCACGACCGGACTCCGAGCGCACCGGGCATCGCCCTGCTCCTGCGTACCGCGCTCGACGACCGCAGGTTCACCGCTACCGGGACCGAGATCCTGCGGAGCTGGATCGCCGCGGCCGACCGGGACGACGCAGCCGAGTGGGCGCTGGCGGCCATGCTGCCGGCTCTCGTCACCACGACACGCGAGTACGACCGACTGGACTACCTGCTGCGCAAACCGCAAGGGGAGGTGGATGGTCCGCACCCAACGGTAGCCGACCGGCTACGCGCCGCCCTTCCCGTCCGACCCGTCTGAGCACCCGCATTCCGTCGAGGAGACCTGCCATGGCCAACTTCCTTCGCCCGCCCGACTGGGACCAGCACGCCCATCGCCACAGCGAGTTACCCGACCCGGTCGTCACGGTCCGTCAGCTCGGCCGGTTCGATTTCCTGCCTTCCAGAAGGCTGACCCGGATCGACTACGCACTCGTCTACACCACCCCCAAGGGCGCGCACGAGACGTATCTGCCGCCACTACGGCCGACGACCACCAGGCGCTACACCGCCGTGTACGAGGTGGACATGGGTGTCCACAGGGTCCGCGCGGATCTGCGACTGTCCAGCGACAACGACGCCCTCGAGTTCGAGATGGACGTCGCACTGGACTGGCAGGTCGCCGACCCCGCGCAGTACGTCCGCAGCGGCTGCCGAGACGTACCGACCTTGCTCATCTCAGAATTAGAGCAGGCGGCCCGGCCGGTGGCCCGGCGCTTCCCGATCGCCGAGAGCACGGCGGCGGAAGCGGAGATCCTCACGGCGCTGCACGAACAGAAGCCGCTCGGGGAGGCCACGGGCCTGCGCACCGCCTGGACAGTACGGCTGCGCCGGGACTCCGGCAACATCGAGCACGAGCGGCGACTCCAAGCAATCCGGCATACGACAGAGCAGGAGATACTCACTCAGCGTCGCGGCGCGGAGGTCGACATCGAGACGGCCGCGCGCGCGATGGTGCACGGAAGGCGCCAGCACGAACTGGAGCTCCAGCAGCAGCAGTGGGCGCAGGAGCAGGCTGTCCTACGGGCCCAATACGAGCTCGAACTCCAACGCTATGAAGCCCGGAAGGTCGACTTCTACCAGCGGCAGCTGGCCCAGGGCGGGGTGCAGGCGTGGGCGCTGCATCTGGCTCAGCGCCCTGAGGACACACAATTGGTCCTCAACGGGATGCGGGAACACGAGCTGAACCTGATCAAAGCGCAGATCGACCTGGTCAAACAGCTCCTGGGCGGCGGCAAGGGCGAGGCACACGAGCTGGAGGCACCCAAACAGATCGTGCTCCAGATGATCAGCGACTTCTTCTCCCAGCGCCTGCCGCGGGGAGCCGATGCACACGCTCAGGCCCTCCCGGGCTGGCAACCCCCGCCCGGCTACGGCCAAGCCCCGGTCCAGCCCGAGCCGCCAGCAGGCAGTGCCCCATGAGTACCGCGACCGGCAACGAGGCAGCCCTCCGGCTGCTCGCCGAGCTGCGCGGAGAAATGGCCCGAGCCGACGGCAAGGCCTCGGTCCTGGTCGGAGCCCTGGGGATGACGGTCGGGATGATCAGCGCCCTGCTCGCCGGACAGGGCTGGCGACCCGGCTCGCTCTCCACTGCCGGGGCCGTCATCTTCTACACCGGGGCCATAGCTCTCGCGCTGGCCCTGCACGCCCTCTTGCTGGCGGTTCTGCCCAGATACCGCGTCACCGCGTGGCAGCCGGGAACCCCCCTCTCCTACTTCGGCGATATCCGCTCCGCAGACCGGCAGGGCCACCTCGCGGAAGCTCTGGCCGCGACAGAGTCGGATCCCGGTGCCTCCCTGATGACTGCACTCGCTGAGAACAGCAGGATCGCCGCCCTCAAGTACCAATGGATCAAGGCCGGGCTGATCGCCTTCTGTGCCGGTGCGGTGCTGCTGCCCGCCGCTCTGTTCATCGGCTGAAATCGCGTCCTGAAGGAGCACTGTGCGTCAGACACCCGATCCGCAGCACTCCGGGAACCCGAACGGCCCGGCCAGCGAGCCGCAGTATCCCGAGCCCCCAAAGCCTCCCCCACCGTCGCGGCCTCCCCATGCGCAGGCCGGGCTGCGCCTCGACGACCTGCACTACCGCAACGCCCCAGGCACACGCGTCTTCCTGCGTGCCCGACAGCGCGGCACCGATGCCACAGCCTGGGGCAGGCTTGCCCTGCACCTCCCAGGCTTGCTTCTCAGCCTGGCCGTCGTACTGCTGGGTTGCCTCCTCATGCAAGCCTGGATAGGCCTGCCGTACTGGGCGCCCACAGCCCTGTGGCTCGTCTCCGGCGGCCTGGTCTTCCACCGGCCGAGCGAGAGCTTCCTCGCCCGCCACCTCCTGCGCCTCCAGCGCCCGCTGCCCCATGAGCTGGCCGAGCTCGCACCTGTGTGGCGAGAGGTCACCGCTCGTGCCGGTGTCGATGGCAGCCGCTACGAGCTGTGGATCGAGAACAGCACCGGATTCAACGCCTACGCCGCTGCCGGCCACATCGTGGGCGTCACCCGTCTCGCCCTGGAGAAACTGCCCAGATCCCAGCTCGCCGCCGTACTTGCACACGAACTTGGCCACCACACCGGTGGGCACGCATGGTCCGGGCTGCTCGGCTGGTGGTACGCGCTGCCCGGCCGGATCGTCTGGCGAGCACTCGCCCGGGCGACGGTACTCCTCGTCCGGTTCGCGAGCCTCTACTCACTCATGGCCGCAGCCGGCCTGATCATCGCCCTCGGATACATCGCATTCCTGACGATCAGAGCGACGTACGGGCTACCCCTCCTTCTGTTCATCCTGCCCTACCTCACCGCCGCCGTGAGCCGTCGCAGCGAACTTCGCGCCGACCGACACGCCGCCTCGCTGGGGTTCGCGCCCACGCTTGCCCGAATGCTGCACGAGGTGCTGGCCGAGGAGGAGAGATCCAGAGGCGAACCGTCCGCCACCACCAGGAACGCGGTCCCCGAACCGCGCGCACTGTCCCGCTTGCTCTCCCCCCACCCTGACCACCGGACCCGGCTGCACCACCTCCAGCCGTATCTCACACGGGCACGATGAACGCCGCAGGGCGGCCACCCTCTCGGGTGACCGCCCTGCGGTTACTGCTCTGGTCCGACTCAGCCGTTGTACGGGCCGTAGTCGTAGTCCTCCAGCGGGACAGCCTGGCCGGAGCCGGTGCCGAAGGGCGAGTAGTCGATGTCGTCGTAGCCGACGGCCGAGTACATCGCGGCCTTCGCCTCCTCGGTGGGCTCCACCCGGATGTTGCGGTAGCGGGCGAGGCCCGTACCGGCCGGGATGAGCTTACCGATGATGACGTTCTCCTTGAGGCCGATGAGGCTGTCGGACTTGGCGTTGATCGCCGCGTCCGTCAGGACTCGGGTCGTCTCCTGGAAGGAGGCGGCCGACAGCCAGGATTCCGTCGCCAGCGAGGCCTTGGTGATACCCATCAGCTGCGGACGGCCGGAGGCGGGGTGACCGCCCTCGGTGACCACACGACGGTTCTCGGTCTCGAACTTCGACCGCTCGACCAGCTCGCCCGGCAGGAGCTCCGCGTCGCCGGACTCGATGATCGTCACGCGGCGCAGCATCTGCCGGATGATGATCTCGATGTGCTTGTCGTGGATCGACACGCCCTGCGAGTTGTAGACCTTCTGGACTTCGCCGACCAGGTGGACCTGGACGGCACGCTGGCCGAGGATGCGCAGCACGTCGTGCGGGTTGGTGGCACCCATGGTGAGCTTCTGGCCCACCTCGACGTGGTCGCCCTCGTGCACGATGACCTTGGCGCGCTTCGAGATCGGGAACGCCGTCTCGTCGCTGCCGTCGTCGGGCGTGATGACGATCTTCTTCGTCTTCTCGGTCTCCTCGATCCGCACGCGGCCGGCGGCCTCGGAGATCGGGGCGACACCCTTCGGGGTACGGGCCTCGAAGAGCTCGACGACACGCGGCAGACCCTGCGTGATGTCGTCACCGGCCACACCACCGGTGTGGAAGGTACGCATCGTCAGCTGGGTACCGGGCTCACCGATGGACTGGGCGGCGATGATGCCGACCGCCTCACCGATGTCGACCAGCTTGCCGGTGGCGAGCGAGCGTCCGTAGCAGAAGGCACAGGTGCCGACCGCGGACTCACAGGTCAGGACCGAGCGGGTCTTGACCTCCTCGACGCCGTTGGCGACCAGGGCGTCGATGAGGACGTCACCGAGGTCGACGTTGGCCGGCGCGATGACCTTGCCGTCGATGACGACGTCCTCGGCCAGCATGCGGGCGTAGATCGAGGTCTCGACGTCGTCGGCCTTGCGCAGCACGCCGTCCTCGCCGCGAACGGCGATCTTCAGCTTCAGGCCCCGCTCGGTCCCGCAGTCCTCCTCGCGGATGATGACGTCCTGCGAGACGTCCACCAGACGACGGGTCAGGTAACCCGAGTCGGCGGTACGCAGGGCGGTGTCCGCCAGACCCTTACGGGCACCGTGCGTGGAGATGAAGTACTCCAGAACGGTGAGGCCCTCACGGAAGGACGCCTTGATCGGACGCGGGATGGTCTCGTTCTTCGCGTTCGACACCAGACCACGCATACCGGCGATCTGTCGCATCTGCATCATGTTTCCTCGGGCACCCGAGTCAACCATCATGAAGATGGGGTTCGTCTTGGGGAAGTTCGCGTTCATCGCCTCGGCGACCTCGTTGGTCGCCGTGGTCCAGATCTGGATGAGCTCCTGGGTGCGCTCCTCCTTGGTGATCAGACCGCGCTCGTACTGCTTCTGGACCTTCTCGTCCTTGGCCTCGTAGCCCGCGACGATCTCCTTCTTCGCCGCCGGGACGACGACGTCGGAGATGGCCACGGTGACGCCGGAACGGGTCGCCCAGTGGAAGCCGGCCGCCTTCAGGTTGTCGAGCGTCGCCGCCACGATGACCTTGGGGTAGCGCTCCGCCAGGTCGTTGACGATCTCGGAGAGCTGCTTCTTGCCCACCGAGTAGTCGACGAACGGGTAGTCCTCGGGCAGCAGCTCGTTGAAGAGCGCGCGGCCCAGGGTGGTGCGCAGACGGAAGCTGTCGCCCGGCTGGAACTCCTGCTCGCCTTCCTCGGCGACCGGCGGCACCCAGCCACGCGGCGGGATGGTACCCACCGGGAAGCGGATGTCGACGGACGACTGGAGCGCGAGCTCGCCGTTGTCGAACGCCATGGTCGCCTCGGCCGTGGAGCCGAACGCGCGGCCCTCGCCCTTGACGTCACGGAGCTCACCGTCGGTGGTCAGGAAGAACAGACCGAGGACCATGTCCTGGGTCGGCATCGTGACCGGACGGCCGTCGGCCGGCTTGAGGATGTTGTTCGAGGACAGCATCAGGATGCGGGCCTCGGCCTGCGCCTCCGCGGAAAGCGGCAGGTGCACGGCCATCTGGTCACCGTCGAAGTCCGCGTTGAACGCGGTGCAGACGAGCGGGTGGATCTGGATGGCCTTGCCTTCGACCAGCTGGGGCTCGAAGGCCTGGATGCCGAGGCGGTGCAGCGTGGGCGCACGGTTCAGCAGCACCGGGTGCTCGGCGATGACCTCTTCGAGCACGTCGTACACGACCGTGCGGCCGCGCTCGACCATGCGCTTGGCCGACTTGATGTTCTGCGCGTGGTTCAGGTCGACCAGGCGCTTCATCACGAACGGCTTGAAGAGCTCCAGCGCCATGGCCTTGGGCAGACCACACTGGTGCAGCTTCAGCTGCGGACCGACGACGATCACGGAACGCGCGGAGTAGTCCACGCGCTTGCCGAGGAGGTTCTGACGGAATCGACCCTGCTTGCCCTTCAGCATGTCGCTGAGGGACTTCAGCGGACGGTTGCCGGGGCCCGTCACCGGGCGACCACGACGGCCGTTGTCGAAGAGGGCGTCGACCGCCTCCTGGAGCATGCGCTTCTCGTTGTTCACGATGATCTCGGGCGCACCGAGGTCGAGAAGGCGCTTCAGGCGGTTGTTGCGGTTGATCACGCGGCGGTACAGGTCGTTCAGGTCGGAGGTCGCGAAGCGGCCACCGTCCAGCTGCACCATCGGACGCAGGTCCGGCGGGATCACCGGCACGCAGTCCAGAACCATGCCCTTGGGGCTGTTGCTGGTCTGCAGGAACGCGGAGACGACCTTGAGGCGCTTGAGCGCACGGGTCTTCTTCTGGCCCTTGCCGGTACGGATGATCTCGCGGAGGCGCTCGGCCTCCTCCTCGAGGTCGAAGGACTCCAGGCGCTTCTGCAGCGCCGCGGCACCCATCGAACCGTCGAAGTACGTGCCGAAGCGGTCACGCAGCTCGCGGTAGAGCAGCTCGTCGCCCTCGAGGTCCTGGACCTTGAGGTTCTTGAAGCGGTTCCACACCTCGTCGAGGCGGTCGATCTCGCGCTGGGCGCGGTCACGGAGCTGCTTCATCTCGCGCTCGGCGCCTTCGCGCACCTTGCGGCGCACGTCGGCCTTGGCGCCCTCGGCCTCGAGCTCGGCCAGGTCGGTCTCGAGCTTCTTGGCGCGGCCTTCGAGGTCCGCGTCACGGCGGTTCTCGATCTGCTGGCGCTCGACGGAGACGTGGGCCTCCAGCGACGGGAGGTCGCGGGTGCGGCGCTCGTCGTCCACGAACGTGATCATGTACGCGGCGAAGTAGATGACCTTCTCGAGGTCCTTCGGCGCGAGGTCCAGCAGGTAGCCCAGGCGCGACGGGACGCCCTTGAAGTACCAGATGTGGGTGACGGGAGCGGCAAGCTCGATGTGGCCCATCCGCTCACGGCGCACCTTGGCACGCGTGACCTCGACGCCACAGCGCTCACAGATGATGCCCTTGAAGCGGACACGCTTGTACTTGCCGCAGTAGCACTCCCAGTCCCGGGTAGGACCGAAGATCTTCTCGCAGAAGAGTCCGTCCTTCTCGGGCTTGAGGGTGCGGTAGTTGATGGTCTCCGGCTTCTTGACCTCGCCGTGCGACCAGGTTCGGATGTCGTCCGCGGTGGCAAGGCCGATCCGCAGCTCGTCGAAGAAGTTGACGTCGAGCACTGTGCGTCAATCCCTCTTTCGGGGTCGAGTCTCAATCATGGTCTGAACGGTCCCGGGGCGGCCGGGGGATCACGCGGATCCCCCGGCCAGGCCCGTCAGACCTCTTCGACGCTGCTCGGCTCGCGCCGGGACAGGTCGATACCGAGCTCCTCCGCCGCGCGGAAGACGTCCTCGTCGGTGTCGCGCATCTCGATGGACATGCCGTCCGAGGACAGCACCTCCACGTTGAGGCAGAGCGACTGCATTTCCTTGATGAGCACCTTGAAGGACTCGGGAATGCCCGGCTCGGGGATGTTCTCGCCCTTGACGATGGCCTCGTAGACCTTCACGCGGCCGGTCACGTCGTCGGACTTGATCGTCAGGAGTTCCTGGAGCGCGTACGCGGCGCCATAAGCCTCAAGCGCCCACACCTCCATCTCACCGAAGCGCTGACCACCGAACTGCGCCTTACCACCCAGCGGCTGCTGCGTGATCATCGAGTACGGACCGGTCGAACGGGCGTGGAGCTTGTCGTCGACCAGGTGGTGCAGCTTGAGGATGTACATGTACCCGACCGAGATCGGGTCCGGGAACGGCTCGCCGGAGCGGCCGTCGAACAGGCGCGCCTTACCGGTCGGGAGCACCATGCGCTCGCCGTCGCGGTTCGGGATGGTGTGCTGGAGCAGGCCGGCCAGCTCGTCCTCGCGGGCGCCGTCGAACACCGGGGTGGCGACGTTGGTACCGGGCTCGACCTTGTCGGCGCCGATCGCCTGGAGGCGCTGCGCCCACTCGTCCGCCAGACCGGAGACGTCCCAGCCGCGGCTGGCGAGCCAGCCGAGGTGGATCTCCAGGACCTGTCCCGGGTTCATTCGGGACGGGACACCCAGCGGGTTCAGGATGATGTCGACCGGAGTTCCGTCCTCGAGGAACGGCATGTCCTCGATCGGAAGGATCTTCGAGATAACACCCTTGTTGCCGTGACGGCCGGCGAGCTTGTCACCGTCGGTGATCTTGCGCTTCTGGGCGACGTAGACGCGGACCAGCTGGTTCACGCCCGGAGGAAGCTCGTCGCCCTCCTCGCGGTCGAAGACGCGGACACCGATGACCTTGCCGATCTCACCGTGAGGCACCTTGAGCGAGGTGTCACGCACCTCGCGGGCCTTCTCACCGAAGATCGCGCGGAGCAGGCGCTCCTCCGGGGTCAGCTCGGTCTCACCCTTGGGCGTGACCTTGCCGACCAGGATGTCGCCGGCGACGACGTCCGCACCGATGCGGATGATGCCGCGCTCGTCGAGGTCGGCGAGGACCTCCTCGGAGACGTTCGGGATGTCCCGGGTGATCTCCTCGGGGCCCAGCTTGGTGTCACGGGCGTCGACCTCGTGCTCCTCGATGTGGATCGAGGAGAGGACGTCGTCCTGCACGAGGCGCTGCGACAGGATGATCGCGTCCTCGTAGTTGTGGCCTTCCCACGGCATGAACGCGACGAGCAGGTTCTTGCCGAGGGCCATCTCGCCCTCTTCGGTCGCCGGGCCGTCGGCGAGGACCTGGGCCTCGACGATCCGGTCACCCTCGTTGACGATGACCTTCTGGTTGACCGAGGTGCCCTGGTTCGAGCGGGAGAACTTGGAGACGCGGTACGTGGTGTACGTGCCGTCGTCGTTGGCGACGGTGATGTAGTCGGCCGAGACCTCCTGGACGACACCGTCCTTCTCCGCCTTGATCGAGTCACCGGCGTCGACCGCACAGCGGTACTCCATGCCGGTGCCGACGAGCGGGGCCTCCGCCTTGATGAGCGGAACGGCCTGGCGCATCATGTTCGCGCCCATGAGGGCACGGTTGGCGTCGTCGTGCTCGAGGAAGGGGATCATCGCGGTCGCGACGGACACCATCTGGCGCGGGGAGACGTCCATGTAGTCGACGTCGCCGCCGGCGATGTAGTCGATCTCGCCACCACGACGGCGCACGAGGACGCGGTTCTCGGTGAAGCGCATCTCATCGTTCAGGGCGGCGTTCGCCTGGGCGATGACGAAGCGGTCTTCCTCGTCGGCCGTGAGGTAGTCGACCTCGTCGGTGACGACACCGTCGACGACCTTGCGGTACGGGGTCTCGATGAAGCCGAACGGGTTGATCCGGCCGTAGGAGGCCAGCGAGCCGATCAGACCGATGTTCGGGCCTTCGGGCGTCTCGATCGGACACATGCGGCCGTAGTGCGACGGGTGAACGTCACGGACCTCGAAGCCGGCCCGCTCACGGGACAGACCACCCGGGCCGAGGGCGTTGAGACGACGCTTGTGCGTCAGGCCCGACAGCGGGTTGTTCTGGTCCATGAACTGCGACAGCTGGCTGGTGCCGAAGAACTCCTTGATGGAGGCGACGACCGGCCGGATGTTGATCAGGGTCTGCGGCGTGATCGCCTCGACGTCCTGGGTGGTCATGCGCTCGCGCACGACGCGCTCCATACGGGCGAGACCCGTACGGACCTGGTTCTGGATGAGCTCGCCGACGTTGCGGATACGACGGTTGCCGAAGTGGTCGATGTCGTCGGTCTCGACGACGATCTCCCGGCCCGACTCGCCGACCGTCTCGGTCTCGCCCGCGTGGAGCTTCACGAGGTACTTGATCGTCGCGATGATGTCGTCGGTGGTGAGCACACCGGCGTCGAGCGGCTCGTCGGCGCCGAGCTTCTTGTTCACCTTGTAGCGGCCGACCTTCGCGAGGTCGTAGCGCTTCGGGTTGAAGTAGAGGTTCTCGAGCAGCGTCTGAGCGGCCTCGCGGGTCGGCGGCTCGCCCGGGCGCAGCTTGCGGTAGATGTCGAGCAGCGCGTCGTCCTGACCCTGGGTGTGGTCCTTCTCCAGGGTGGCGCGCATGGACTCGTACTCGCCGAACTCCTCGAGGATCTGCTCGGTGGTCCAGCCGAGAGCCTTCAGGAGGACGGTGACGGACTGCTTGCGCTTGCGGTCGATGCGGACACCGACCATGTCGCGCTTGTCGACCTCCATCTCCAGCCAGGCACCCCGGGAGGGGATGATCTTGGCGGAGAAGATGTCCTTGTCGGACGTCTTGTCGATGGAGGAGTCGAAGTAGACACCGGGGGAACGGACGAGCTGCGACACGACGACACGCTCGGTGCCGTTGATGACGAAGGTGCCCTTGTTGGTCATGAGCGGGAAGTCGCCCATGAAGACCGTCTGAGACTTGATCTCTCCGGTCTCGTTGTTCGTGAACTCGGCCGTGACGAACAGCGGAGCCGCGTACGTGAAGTCGCGCTCCTTGCACTCGTCGACGGAGTTCTTCGCCGGCTCGAAACGGTGGTCGCGGAAGGTCAGCGACATCGACCCGGAGAAGTCCTCGATCGGCGAGATCTCCTCGAAGATCTCTTCCAGACCGGACTTGGTGGGGACGTCCTGTCCACTCTCAAGCGCCGACTCGACGCGAGACTTCCAGGCTGCATTGCCGAGCAGCCAGTCAAAGCTCTCGGTCTGCAGCGCCAGGAGGTTCGGAACCTCGAGCGGCTCCTTGATCTTTGCAAAGGAGATGCGCAGCGGGGCGGTGCTGGCACCGGTGTTCGTATTGGTCGAGGCGTTGCGCGAGGCGGCCAAGAGGGGGTCCTTCCGAGGGCTCGGACTCACTACGCGCGTACCGGTCCCAGCCGACACAGAAGACAGACGCTCCCGTTCTGGCCGAAAGACCAGGTCAGGGCGGATCAATCAGGTGTGCTCGAGCGTGGGCATGACCCTGGCGACGGGCAGGGGTCAGCTAACAGGCAGCGCAAAGGGTCAGTGTAGCCACTTGGCTCACTGATGTCCAGACCAGGTTTCCGGAAACCGGCAACAGGCCTTCCCCACTCGTTTCAACCAACACAGTGATCAAACAACACCGTGCCCAACGCTGCGGCCCTCGTACACAGAGCGCGTATCAGTACTGCCCTCTTCGTAGTCGATCCATGCCTCGGATCTCGAATCGAGGTGGTCGAGCTAGCGACGGGTCTGAGAATTGCGCGCCCGGTCCCGTTCGTCAAGGCCCCCTGCTCCGAGCGGATCAGGTCCCGACCCAGCTTCGAGGCAACGAAGATCACCCTACTCCCCAACGAGAGCAGGGCAAGTCAGGCACTGCGGATACGCCAAAGGGCGACCACCCTTACGGGTGATCGCCCCTGGTTGGAGCCTCTAGGAGGCCCCAGAGGTGTTACTTGACCTCGACGGCCGCACCGGCGCCCTTGAGGGCCTCGGCGGCCTTGTCGGCGGCGTCCTTGGCGACCTTCTCGAGGACCGGCTTCGGGGCGCCGTCCACGAGGTCCTTGGCCTCCTTCAGGCCCAGGGAGGTCAGCTCACGCACGACCTTGATGACCTGGATCTTCTTGTCGCCGGCACCGGTGAGGATGACGTCGAACTCGTCCTTCTCCTCGGCCTGGGCGCCAGCGTCGCCACCACCGGCGGCCGGGGCGGCAACGGCGACGGCCGCAGCGGCGGTGACGTCGAACTTCTCCTCGAAGGCCTTCACGAACTCGGAGAGCTCGATGAGGGTCATCTCCTCGAACTGGGCGAGGAGGTCGTCCTGAGAGAGCTTCGCCATGATGGGCGATCCTTCCACTAAATCGGCAGGTGCCGGATGTATATAGAGGCGGGCGTAACGGCCCGCTACGACCCACGCACTAGGCGGCGTGGATCAGTGCGCGAGCCGAATTACTCGGCACCGCCCTGCTCGGCGAGCTTGGCGCGCAGCGCGTCCGCAGTGCGGACGAACTTCGACGGCAGCGCCTGGAAGAGCGAGGCAGCCTGAGACTGCTTGCCCTTGAACGCGCCGGCCAGCTTGCTGAGCAGAACCTCGCGGGACTCGAGGTCCGCAAGCTTCTTGATGTCGTCGGCGGAGAGAGCCTTACCGTCAAGGACACCGGCCTTGATGATGAGGTTCGGGTTCTCCTTGGCGAAGTCACGCAGGGCCTTCGCCGACTCCACCGGGTCACCGGTGATGAAGGCGACCGCGGTCGGACCAGCGAAGTGCTCGTCCAGCGCGGTGATCCCGGCCTGGTTGGCCGCAATCTTGGTCAGCGTGTTCTTCACCACGGCGTACTGGGCGTTCTCACCAAGGGAGCGACGCAGCGTCTTGAGCTGCGCGACGGTGAGACCCCGGTACTCGGTCAGCACGGCGGCGTTGGAGCTCTGGAACGCGTCCGTGAGCTCGGCCACCGATGCAGCCTTGTTGGGCGTCGGCATAGTGCGTTCGCCTCCTTCCGGGTGATGAGGACCGCTCAGAAGGGGCTGAACAAAACGAAACGCCCCGGCGCAAGCGCACGGGGCTTGGGCTCGACCGAATCACTCCGGGAGCTTCTCCACGAACACCTGCGCAGGACGTCCGCACTCAGCGGATCCTTCGGCCACCGTTCCCTTGCGGGCACGGCAACGACCAGCGGTCTTTGGCTTCTGGGGAACCATACGTGAAGCGGTCGAGCCAAGGCAAATCGCCCCGTGGGGCCCTCAGGAGCGGTTCAGACCGCCGAGACCGGCGTCCTTCAGCTTCTGGTCGGCCTCGTCCAGCTTCCGGTCGGTCTCCTTGAGGCTTGCGTCGATGCCCTTCATGACGTCGTCGAAGTCGGCCACCTGGTCCGCGGGCGGTGCGACGACCGGGGCGGCCGTGCCGTAACCGGAGAACCTGGCGGAGATCTTCGTCGTGCTCTTGTCGATCGTGCGGGCCGAGTCGACGCGGACGGGGTGGCCGTCCTTGCCGATCCACAGGTCCACGTCCAGGCTCGTGACGTCCTTCACCGCCTCGCGGAGGGACTGGCGGTTCGCCTCCTCCATCACCTTGGTGGACTCGTCCGCCCTGAGCAGGTCCGCGTTGGTGAAGCTGCCCTTGAAGTGCTGGGCCGGGCCGCCCTCGGTCTGCTCCGTGCCGACGAGCGTGAGCTTCTCCTGGCCCAGGAGCAGGGCCAGGTACTCGGCCGGGTCGTCGTTGAGGCGGTAGCGGGGCTTCCCGTCCTTGTTCAGGTTCATCTTCATCCAGGACTTGCCCTGCACGGGCTTGTCGCTGTGGGTGTAGATGTCGTCGCCGATCATGATCTGGTTGCCGTCCGCGCCCTGGGCGTCGATGGCGGTGGCGGCCGGGTACCAGCCCTTCGTCCCGGTGAGCCGGTCCGCCTTGCCGGAGCTGCCGGTGATGGTCATGTCCATCGTGGCGAACTTCGCCGGCACCGTCTTCAGGTACGAGGCCTTCACCGCGTCCGCGGGGGTCGGGGCCTTCGCGCCGGCCGCCTTGTCGCCGCCGTCGCCCCCGTTCCCGCCCCCGTCCGCCGCGGCTCCGCCGCAGGCCGAGAGACCGCCCACTAGCAGCGCGACGCCTGCCGCGACGACGCCGGCCCGGTTCCGGACAGCCTTGTTCATCTGTACTCCCCCATGGATGGATCTCCGTGTGTACCGGTGCCGCGGGACGATCAGGCGGAGCCCGGGTCCGAGCCCTCGCCGGCGCCCTTGATCATTTCCGCCAGGTCCACGATCTGATCGGCGGGCGGGGCGGCGATCTCGACGGGCTTGTTGAAGTCCAGGAACTTGATGGTCATGTCCATCGGGCCGGACTTGCCGGCGCCCCGGGTGCGGACCTGCTTGGCGTGGTCGGCCTCGTCGATCCAGATGTCCATGGACAGGCTCTTGATGCCCTCGTCCTCCAGCGTCCTGACGTTCTTCTCCCGGCGCTCCTTGGCCTCGGGGGTCGCCGCGGCGCTCGCGGCCCGCAGCTCCTCGATCGTGACCGTGCCGGCGAGGTGCTTCGTCTTCTGGCCGTCGATGGTCTCCTCGCCGACCTCCTTGAGGTCCTTGGCGGCGCTCAGGCTGTCGGCCGAGTCGGCCGGGGTCTGGCTCTGCCCGGCCGAGCCGAGCGAGTCCAGCTCCTTGGCCTGCTCCGGGGCCAGCGCCTTCAGGTCGAACTTGAGCCACTTGCCCTCGGAGCCCACGTACATGGCGCCGTCGACCAGGCGCAGGCCGACCTTCTCCCCGGGCTTCTCGGGCGAGTCCATCGTCATCGCCATGGCCACGCTGGGCTTGAGCAGCATGGAGACCTCACCGGAGACCTTCTGCCCCGAGGCCTCGCCGGTCATGGTGTAGCGGAGGGAGTTGATCTCCTCCGACTTCTTCTTCGTCTTCTGCAGGTACGCGGCCGGCGTGGCGTCGGCCGGCTTGTCCGCCGGCTTGTCCGCCGCCTTGGACGGGGCCGAGGCGGCCCCGCCGTCCTTCTTCGCGTTCTTCCCGTCCTCGCACGCCGTGGCACCGCCGGCGAGCAGGACGGCGGCCAGGACGGCCACGGCGGTCTTCTTGCGGTACGCGTTCATTCGTTCCCCACCCCTGGGCATGCCTGCGATCTTGTCAGTAGTGACAGTACGCCGAACGACTGACAGTAATCGCACAGGGCTCGCACAGCATGCGAAAAAACGGGCCCCCCGCCACCCCGTGAGGGGGGCGAGGGGCCCGTTCAGCCACTCAGAGAGGCCTGGGGCGGCTCAGGGAGCCGTCAGGGCGCTCAGACCGCGGCCGGGTCTTCCTCGACGAGGAGGTTCCGGGTGCGGTTCGGGTCCAGCTGGATGCCGGGGCCCATGGTGGTGCTCAGGGCGGCCTTCTTGATGTAGCGGCCCTTCGCGGCGGACGGCTTCAGACGCAGGATCTCGTCCAGGGCCGCGCCGTAGTTCTCGACCAGCTTGTCATCGGAGAAGGAGACCTTGCCGATGATGAAGTGCAGGTTCGAGTGCTTGTCGACGCGGAACTCGATCTTGCCACCCTTGATCTCGGTGACGGCCTTGGCGACGTCCATCGTGACGGTGCCGGTCTTCGGGTTCGGCATCAGGCCACGGGGACCGAGCACGCGGCCGAGGCGGCCGACCTTGCCCATGAGGTCCGGGGTGGCGACAACCGCGTCGAACTCGTTGAGGCGGTTGCCCTTGGCGATCTCGTTGATCAGCTCGTCGTCGCCGACAATGTCGGCGCCGGCGGCTTCCGCGGCCGCAGCACGGTCACCGGTCGCGAAGACCAGGACCCGGGCGGTCTTGCCGGTGCCGTGCGGGAGGTTCACGGTGCCACGGACCATCTGGTCGGCCTTGCGCGGGTCGACACCCAGGCGGAAGGCGACCTCGACGGTGCCGTCGAACTTGGTCGCGGAGGTCTCCTTGGCGAGACGGACGGCCTCGAGCGGGGCGTACAGCTTCTCCCGGTCGACCTTGGCGTCCGCAGCGCGGAGAGTCTTGCTGCGCTTCACTTCTGCTCCTGTTTGTTCAGCTTCAGGCATGGAGTCGTGGTGCGGACCAGCGCTTGGTCCTACCACTGGTGGTACTAGGGGGGTGGCTGGATCAGCCCTCGACCGTGACGCCCATCGAGCGCGCGGTGCCCTCGATGATCTTCACCGCGGCAGCGATGTCGTTGGCGTTCAGGTCGGGCATCTTCAGCTCGGCGATCTCCTTGACCTGGGCAGCCGTGAGCTTGGCGACCTTGGTCTTGTGGGGCTCGCCGGAGCCCTTCTCGATGCCCGCGTGCTTCAGGATGAGGCGCGCGGCCGGCGGCGTCTTGGTGATGAAGGTGAAGGAGCGGTCCTCGTAGACCGTGATCTCCACCGGCACGACCATGCCACGCTGCGACTCGGTCGCGGCGTTGTAGGCCTTGCAGAACTCCATGATGTTGACGCCGTGCTGACCGAGCGCGGGGCCGACCGGCGGAGCCGGGTTGGCCGCACCGGCCTTGATCTGGAGCTTGATAAGCCCCGTGACCTTCTTCTTCTTGGGAGGCATTGCTCTCTCCGGGTCCTAGTGAGAGTTTTCAGCCGCACATCCGGTCATCCGGATGGAGGCATACCGCACCACGATAACGGGTATCGGAGCGGGGCTAAAAACCGAGCAGGTCAGACCGCCCTTGAGGGGCTGTCTGACCTGTCCGGAAGCTGAGTCTCAGAAGAGGTGGATCAGTTCTTCTGGATCTGGTCGAAGCTGAGCTCGACCGGGGTCTCGCGGCCGAAGATCTCGACGAGGCCCTTGACCTTCTTCGAGTCCGGGTTGATCTCGTTGATCGTCGCCTGCAGCGTCGCGAACGGGCCGTCGGTGACGGTGACCGAGTCGCCGACCTCGAAGTCCAGGACCTCGATGGTGCGCTTGACGGCGGGCGCGGGCAGACCGGCGGCCTCCGCGGCGGCCTTCTCGGCCTTCTCCTTGGCCTCCGGCGCGAGCATCTTGACGATCTCGTCCAGGGTCAGCGGGTACGGGTCGTACGCGTTGCCGACGAAGCCGGTGACGCCAGGCGTGTTGCGGACGACGCCCCAGGACTCGTTCGTCAGATCCATGCGGACGAGAACGTAACCGGGCAGCTTGTTCTGCCGGACGTTCTTGCGCTCGCCGTTCTTGATCTGGACGATCTCTTCCTCGGGCACCTCGGCCTGGTAGATGAACTCCTCGACGTTCAGCGAGACGGCGCGCTGCTCCAGGTTGGCCTTCACGCGCTTCTCGTAGCCGGCGTAGGTGTGGATCACGTACCACTCGCCGGGGAGGAGGCGCAGCTCGTCGCGCAGGGCCTGGATGGGGTCGACGGGCTCGGCGGGCTCGACCTCGGCGGCCTCCTCGGCCTCCTCGTCGGCCGCGGCCTCGAGCTCGACGTCGCCCTCTTCCTCGGCGTCGTCGGCAACCGGCTCGACCTCGGCGTCGTCCTCGACCTCGGCCTCGGCGTCGCCCTCTTCCTCGACGTGCAGCGCGGCCTCTTCGGCGGCGACACCCGCCTTGGCATCAGCGCGCTCGGCCTCGTCAGGGTCCACAGCGTCCGCCGCCTCGACGATGTCGAGCGCGTCCTCGACGGACTCGACGGAGTCGTGGCTCGCGTTCAGGTTCGGGTCAGACACGGTGGCTGCTTCTTCCTGGATACAAAAGGTGGTGGAACATGCGAAAACGGGCGGCACCCATCAAGGCGCCGCCCTCCGCGGGGATCAGCCGAAGACGAACTTGATGGCTTCCTGGAACCCATAGTCAATCACGGTCACCAGACCGATCATGATGACCACGAAGACAATCACCACGGTGGTGTACGTCGTGAGCTGGTTGCGAGTGGGCCATACAACCTTGCGGAGTTCCGCGACGATCTGGCGGTAGAACAGCGCGAGCCGGCCCAGAGGGCCCTTCTTGCCGCGCTTGCCGCCCTTGCGGGCCTTCTTCTCGCGCGTCTCGTCCTCGGCGTCAGGCATGTCGATGGAGCCCAGGGCGTCCGTCACGTCTCTCACCTGAATCCGGGTCGTGGCCGTACCGCGCCCGGTTGCGCCGCACGGCGTTGCATCGAAGTACGTACCTGCGCACACACATCCGAGAAGGAGTGTGGAGCAGGGCCGGAGGGACTCGAACCCCCAACCGCTGGTTTTGGAGACCAGTGCTCTACCAATTGAGCTACGACCCTTTGCGTCCCCCAACCTACCGCATCCGGGCGAGTGCACGGAGTGCTCACGCTCTGGAGCGGCTGGCGAGGTCCAACGACAGGTGAGTGTACGTGAACCGGGCCCTGACGTCGAACAGAACCCGTTCCGGCCCCGGAGCGGTATCCCCCGGTCCGCTAACTGAAACGGTGTGCGGCGCTTCTGGGCCGTCTGGGACGATTGCTCGCATGACCTCTGCAACGCCTTCCTCCGAGCGCCGGGTGTCCGCCCGTATCGGCGCCATTTCCGAGTCCGCCACCCTCGCCGTCGACGCCAAGGCCAAGGCCCTCAAGGCCGCCGGGCGCCCGGTGATCGGCTTCGGCGCGGGCGAGCCCGACTTCCCGACCCCGGACTACATCGTCGAGGCCGCGGTCGAGGCCTGCCGCAACCCGAAGTACCACCGCTACACGCCGGCCGGCGGCCTGCCCGAGCTCAAGGCCGCGATCGCCGCGAAGACCCTGCGCGACTCCGGCTACGAGGTCGACGCGTCGCAGGTCCTGGTCACCAACGGCGGCAAGCAGGCGATCTACGAGGCCTTCGCGGCCATCCTGGACCCGGGCGACGAGGTCATCGTCCCGGCTCCGTACTGGACCACCTACCCGGAGTCGATCCGCCTCGCCGGCGGTGTCCCGGTCGAGGTCGTCGCCGACGAGACCACCGGCTACCGCGTCTCCGTCGAGCAGCTCGAGGCCGCCCGCACCTCGCGCACCAAGGTCGTCCTCTTCGTCTCCCCGTCCAACCCGACGGGCGCCGTCTACAGCGAGGCCGACGCCGAGGCGATCGGCCGCTGGGCCGCCGAGAAGGGCCTGTGGGTCCTGACGGACGAGATCTACGAGCACCTGGTCTACGGCGACGCGAAGTTCGTCTCGCTCCCCGCGATCGTCCCCGAGCTGGCCGACAAGTGCATCGTCGTCAACGGCGTCGCCAAGACGTACGCGATGACCGGCTGGCGCGTGGGCTGGATCATCGGCCCGCGCGACGTCGTGAAGGCCGCGACCAACCTGCAGTCGCACGCCACCTCCAACGTCTCCAACGTGGCCCAGGTCGCGGCGCTCGCCGCCGTCTCCGGCGACCTGGACGCCGTCCACGAGATGCGCGTCGCCTTCGACCGCCGCCGCCAGACGATCGTGCGGATGCTGAACGAGATCGACGGCGTGGTCTGCCCGACCCCCGAGGGCGCGTTCTACGTGTACCCGTCGGTGAAGGGCCTCCTCGGCAAGGAGATCCGCGGCAAGCGCCCGCAGACCTCGGTCGAGCTCGCGGCCCTGATCCTGGACGAGGTCGAGGTCGCGGTCGTCCCGGGCGAGGCCTTCGGCACCCCGGGCTACCTCCGCCTGTCGTATGCCCTGGGCGACGAGGACCTGGTGGAGGGCGTGTCCCGCATCCAGAAGCTCCTGGCCGAAGCCCGCGCCTGACGCGGCCGCCGGCCGACCCCCGAGCGGCGTCTCCCCCTTCCGGGGCGGCGCCGCTCAGGCGTGTCCGGGAGCCGACGGGGCCCCCGCACCTCAAACGCCGGAGAGGCTGGACGTACCCCCCGCCGTCTCACAGGCACGGCGCCGCGGCAGGCAGGCGGCACCAGCCGAAATCCAGCCCCGCCGGCGTTTGAGGCGCGGGGTGCGGGGCGGAGCCCCGGGGGCCCGCGCAGCGGCCGACGCACCGGCCCCCGGCCCCGCGCGCGCGTTCGGCGAGGCCCCCAAAAGGAAAAACCGCCTCCCGCTCAGCGCGTGCGTACGGCAGGATCACCAGATGGAGCACCCCCGCGACCTCACGCTTCTGCCAAAGGCCCACCTCCACCTGCACTTCACCGGCTCGATGCGCCCATCGACCCTCCTGGAGCTGGCCGACAAGTACGGCGTCCGCCTCCCGGACGCCCTCACCGCCGGCGAGCCACCGAAGCTCCGTGCCACCGACGAGCGCGGCTGGTTCCGCTTCCAGCGGCTCTACGACGCCGCCCGCTCCTGCCTCCGCGAGCCCGAGGACATCCGCCGCCTCGTCCGCGAGGCCGCCGAGGAGGACGTACGGGACGGCAGCGGCTGGCTGGAGATCCAGGTGGATCCCACCTCCTACGCCCCCCTCCTCGGCGGGATGATCCCGGCCGTCGAGATCATCCTCGACGCCGTCGACTCCGCGTCCCGCGAGACCGGCCTCGGCATGCGGGTCCTCATCGCCGCCAACCGCATGAAGCACCCCCTCGACGCCCGCACCCTCGCCCGCCTCGCCGTCCGCTACGCCGACCGCGGCATCGTCGGCTTCGGGCTCTCCAACGACGAGCGCCGCGGCATGGCCCGGGACTTCGACCGGGCCTTCGCCATCGCCCGCGAGGGCGGCCTCCTCGCCGCCCCGCACGGCGGCGAGCTCACCGGCCCCTCCTCCGTCCGCGACTGCCTCGACGACCTGCACGCCTCCCGCATCGGGCACGGCGTCCGGGCCGCCGAGGACCCCCGCCTCCTCCGGCGCCTCGCGGACCGGCAGATCACCTGCGAGGTCTGCCCGGCCTCCAACGTCGCCCTCGGCGTCTACCAGCGCCCCGAGGACGTCCCGCTGCGCACCCTCTTCGAGGCTGGGGTGCCCATGGCACTGGGCGCGGACGACCCGCTGCTCTTCGGGTCCCGGCTGGCGGCGCAGTACGAAATCGCCCGCCGCCACCACGCCTTCACGGACGCGGAGCTCGCCGAGCTGGCCCGCCAGTCGGTGCGCGGTTCGGCCGCGCCGGATGACGTACAGGCCAAGCTGCTGGCCGGGATCGACCACTGGCTGGCGTCCTGATCAGCGGGTGAGCCGCAGGTCCCCCTCGTGGCAGTCGGCGCGCACCCGGCCCCCGTCGGGGAAGCCGATCTCCAGGTGGGTGCGGCCCTGCTCGGGCAGCGCGAACTCGGCGACCGAGGCGACGGTCTCCCCGAGGTGCCGCAGGAAGGGGTGGTCGCCGAGGTTCTCGCCGACCTCGATGCGGCCCCACTCCCCCATGTCGTACGGCTCGTGCGGCGCGGAGGACTCGACGATGAGGCACTGGTCGGATCCGGTGGTGATGCGGATGGAGTCGCCGACGCTGTCGATCAGCCAGACGTCGAGGGGAGCCTCGGACCGCTCGCCGTCGCTGATGTGCCAGGACGCGACGACTCGGCTGAGCGTGCGCCCCACGAGGCGGGTCGGGTCCGTACCGGCTCCGTGCAGGGGACAGAGCATGGGCGGCCGGGGCTCCTCAGATGCTGACGCCGACCGTCACCGGCTCGTTGACGAGGGTGACGCCGAAGGCCGCGTGGACGCCCGCGACGACCTCGCGGGCCAGGGCGAGGAGGTCCTCGGTGGTGGCCTCGCCGCGGTTGGTGAGGGCGAGGGTGTGCTTGGTGGAGATGCGCGCGGGGCCGGTGCCGTAGCCCTTGGTGAAGCCGGCCTTGTCGATCAGCCAGGCGGCGCTGGTCTTCGTACGGCCGTCGCCCGCGGGGTAGGCGGGCGGGGTGGTCCCGTCGCCGAGGCGGTCCTGGACGCGGGCGAGGAAGGCGGCGTAGGCCTCGTCGGTCAGGATCGGGTTGTGGAAGAAGGAGCCGGCCGACCAGGTGTCGTGGTCGGCGGGGTCGAGGACCATGCCCTTGCCGGCGCGCAGCCGCAGTACGGTCTCGCGGGCGGTGGCGGCCGGGACCCGGTCTCCGGCCTCGACGCCGAGGGCGCGGGCGGTCTCGGGGTACTTGATCGGCGCGGAGAGCCCGCCGGCGTCCTCCAGGGCGAAGCGGACGCGCAGGACGACGTAGCGCTCGGGGTCGTGCTTGAAGAGGCTGTTGCGGTACGAGAACCCGCACTCGGCGGCGGTCAGGGTGACCGTCTCGCGGCGGGTGCGGTCGTAGGCGACGACCTCGGTGATGGTGTCGCAGACCTCCTGGCCGTACGCACCGACGTTCTGGATCGGGGTGGCGCCTGCGGAGCCGGGGATTCCGGCAAGGCACTCGATCCCGGCGAGGCCCGCCTCGACGGTCCGGGCGACGGCGTCGCTCCAGTTCTCGCCGGCGGCGAGCTCCAGGGTGGTGCCGTCGAGGGTGAAGCCGGTGGTCGCGATGCGCAGGGCGGTACCGGCGAAGCCCTGGTCGCCGATGACCAGGTTGCTGCCGCCGCCGATGACCAGGAGCGGGGTGCCGCTCTCGTCCGCGGCGCGGACGGCGGCGACCACCTCGGCGTCGGTGGTCGCGGTGACCAGCCGGGCGGCGGGGCCACCGAGGCGGAAGGTGGTCAGCGGGGCGAGGGGGGCGTCGTGGAGTTCCTGCACGTGGACAAGAGTACGGTCCGTACCCCTCGCATCCCGGCGGGGCCACGGACCGTACTCGCCCGAGGGGCTCAGTAGCTCGCCGGCTGCTCGGCGAGGCGGCGCTCGGCCTCGGCCCAGGTGATGGGCAGCTCGGAGGCGGGCACGGTCCAGAAGGTGAAGGCCGATTCCTTCATGAACGCGGCGGCCGCGCGGGAGCTGGAGCGGTGGGGCTCGCTGCGGGCGAAGCGGTAGAGCGCGTCCCGGTCCTCCCAGGCGGAGAGGGTCAGGAAGGTCCGGCCGAGGACCCGTGCCCGCAGGGCGACGCCGTGGGCGCCGGGGGCCTTGCGGATCTGGCCGATGATCCCGGGGGCCTTGAGGAAGAACTTGAACGCCCCGGAGAGGGTGGTGGTCTCGAAGCGGGAGGCCATGACGTAGACCTCGGCGTCGGGGGCGGCCTGGGTGGGGGTGGACCAAGGGATGTCGGGCATGGCTGGCTCCTCCGTCGGTCGTACGGACTACGAGGATGGTAAGGGTCTCAGATGCATTTTGGGTAGTACATTCACCGGATGGCGGGAATGTTGTCCGACGCCGCGGCCGGGGCGGGGGCCGGGGCGTCGGCAGGCTCGGGGGCCTTGGAACGGCGGGGCAGCAGCAGGGCGAGCCCGGCGGCCAGGGCGACGGCGGCGGCGCCGATCCACAGGGCCGGGACGGTGCCGTCGGTGAAGGCCTGCGGGGATTCGTAGCCGCCCTGCGCGGAGAAGACGGAGGCCAGGACGGCGACACCGAGGGCTCCGCCGACCTCGCGCAGGGCGTTGTTGGCGCCGGAGGCCTTGCCCTGGTCGGCGGGGGACACGGTGGACATCAGGACGTTGGCGGCCGGGGCGAAGTAGAGGGCCATGCCGATCCCGCTGAGGATCAGCGGCGGCAGCTGGGCGGCGTAGGAGACGTCCGTGCTCAGGATCGCGGCGAACCAGGCGAGCCCGAGGGCCTGGAGCGCGAGGCCGGCGGCGACGACGGGGCGGCCGCCGATGCGGTCGGAGAGGATTCCGGCGACGGGGGCGACGATCATCGGCATGCCGGTCCAGGGGAGCATCCGCAGGCCGGCCTCGGTCGGCGAGTAGCCGATGACGCCCTGGAGGAACTGGCTCAGCAGGAAGATCGAGCCGAACATGCCGAGGAACATCAGCAGGCTGGCCACGTTGATCCCGAGGAAGCCGCGGTTACGGAAGAGCCGCATGGGGAGCATGGGGTTGGCGTTGTTGAAGCCGTGGTGGACGAAGCCGCCGACGAGCGCGGTTCCGGCGATCAGGCCGGTCAGGACCGGGGCGCTGGTCCAGCCCTCGGAGTTGGCGTTGACGAGGGCGTAGACGATGCCGAAGAGGCCGCCGCTGATGAGCAGGGTGCCCGGGATGTCGAGGCGGGCGGCGGGGGCGGTGGACTCGGCGAGCCGCAGGCGGGCGAGCGGTATCAGCGCGAGACCGATCGGGACGTTCAGCCAGAAGATCCACTGCCAGGAGATGTGCTCGGTGAGGCTGCCGCCGATCAGGGGTCCGCTGGCGACGGCGAGGCCGGTGACGGCGCCGTAGATGCCGAGGGCCATGCCGCGGCGGGCGGCCGGGACGGCGGCCGTGAGCAGGGTGAGGGTGAGCGGCATCATGACCGCGGCGCCGATGCCCTGGACGGCGCGGGCGGCGATGAGCGCGTCGATCCCGGGCGACAGCGCGGCCGCGGCAGAGGCGCCGGTGAAGACCGTGAGGCCGCCGATGAACAGCCGCCGGCGCCCGAACCGGTCACCGAGGGCGGCGCCGAACATGAGGAGGACGGCGAAGGTGAGCGTGTACGCGTTCACCGTCCACTCCAGGTCCTCCAGCTTGCCGCCGAGGTCCGCGCGGATGGCGGGCAGGGCGGTGGTGACGACGAGGTTGTCGAGGGCGGCCATGAAGCTGGCGACGCCGGTGAGGACGAGGGCCCAGACGGCGGACCCGCGGAGCCTGGTGTCCGAGTGAGTGTCGTGCGTGTTCACGGTTCCCCCTGAGGGTTGTTAGTTATTGCTGACTAACTTTCGTGGGCGTGAGTGGCCCGCCGGGCGGGCCACACGCCCCTCATTTCTCCAGGCGGCCCTTGCTGCGGGCCTCGGGGTAGAGCCCCTCCCAGACCCGGTGCTCGGGCGGGAAGCCCATGGCGGCGAGGGTGTTGATCAGCATCCCGTACGCCATGAAGGTCGTGGTCTCGCTCACATCACCGCCGAACGGGATGTGGACGGTGTCCCACAGTTCCATCCAGCCCTTGCGGACGAGCTCGCCGAGCTCACTCTCCCCGGCCGCTTCGGCGGCGGCGACGGCGACGTACATCTGGAGCTGCATCTGGAGCTTGTCGGGATCCTCGGAGATGAGCCGCGTATAGGCGTTGGCCATCGCACGCGTGGCCTCCTCCCCGTGGAGCCCCGCGGCGGCCTCGGCGAAGACCTCCCGCGTGTCCCGCAGACACCGCTCGGCGGCGGCGAGGAACATGGCCTGCTTGTTCGGGAACAGCCGGAAGAGGTAGGGCTGCGAAACCCCTACCCGCCGTGCGATCGCCTCGGTGGAGGTCCCGTAGTAACCGCCACGGGCGAACTCGTGCATCGCCGCACGGATGACGCTCTCGCGCCGCTCTTCTGCACTCATCCTTGCCATGCGGCTAAGTTAGTGCTCAATCACTAACTACGCAAGGGGTGGGTTTCGGAGCGGGCGGGGCGTGGCGTGCGCCCCGCCCCCGTCCTCAGGCCAGTGCGACCACCGCGCGGGACATGCCCAGCACCTTCTGGCCGGCGCTCACGGCCGTCAGGTCGACGCGGACGCGGTTGTCGTCCAGCTTGGCGGCGACCTTGCCGGTGACCTCGATCAGGCCGCCCTGCTCGTCGTTCGGGACCACGACCGGCTTGGTGAAGCGCACGCCGTACTCGACCACCGCACCCGGGTCGCCGACCCAGTCGGTGACCACACGGATCGCCTCGGCCATGGTGAACATGCCGTGCGCGATCACGTCCGGCAGTCCGACCTCCTTGGCGAACTTCTCGTTCCAGTGGATCGGGTTGAAGTCACCCGAGGCACCGGCGTAGCGCACGAGCGTGGCGCGCGTCACGGGGAAGGACGCCGCCGGCAGCTCCGTGCCGACCTCGACGTCCTCGTACTTGATCTGCGCTGCCATGTCAGGCCTCCTCGGGGGCGCGGGAGACGAGCTTCGTCCACGCCGTCACCACGTGCTCGCCGGTCTCGTCGTGGACCTCGCCGCGGATGTCGATGATGTCGTTGCCGGCCATCGACTTCACGGCCTCGATGGTGGAGGTCACCGAGAGCCGGTCACCCGCACGCACGGGCCGGGAGTACGCGAACTTCTGGTCGCCGTGCACGACGCGGCTGTAGTCCAGCCCCAGCTGCGGGTCCGCGACGACCTGGCCGGCGGCCGCGAAAGTGATCGCGAACACAAAGGTGGGCGGAGCGATCACATCGGGGTGGCCGAACGACTTGGCGGCCTCGGGGTCGGTGTAGACGGGATTGGCGTCACCCACCGCTACCGCGAATTCGCGGATCTTCTCCCGGCCGACCTCGTACGGATCGGTGGGCGGGTAGCTCCGCCCCACGAAGGACTGGTCGAGAGCCATGACTCACTACCTCCTGCTGAAGGAACACAAATGACACAAAGACAGGTGCGATGACCCACTGCGCACTGGGCGCGGAAACGACACGAGGCCGCCCCCCATTGAAGGGGACGACCTCATGACGGTGCCTATATTCGAGACTTCGCTGGGGTCAGCGGGTCTCGCGGTGCGCGGTGTGCGAGTTGCAGCGCGGGCAGTGCTTCTTCATCTCAAGACGGTCCGGGTTGTTACGCCGGTTCTTCTTGGTGATGTAGTTCCGCTCCTTGCACTCCACGCAGGCCAGCGTGATCTTCGGGCGGACGTCGGTGGCAGCCACGTGAGTGCTCCTTGACGGACTATGGGACGGATGAACGCATAAAAGAGTAGCCGATCGGGAGACCGACCCCGCAATCGGCTACTGTGTGTAGCGGCGACCGGACTTGAACCGGTGACACAGCGATTATGAGCCGCTTGCTCTACCGACTGAGCTACGCCGCTTTGATGTGATCGACTCCCCACCCGAGGGTGGGGAACCTCTCTCACCAGAGCCCCAATGCGGAATCGAACCGCAGACCTTCTCCTTACCATGGAGACGCTCTACCGACTGAGCTATTGGGGCGAGCGATGAAGACATTACACGGTTGCCCGCCGATCGCCCAAATCCTTTGCGGGGACAGGGCTCCGAGGGGGTTCGGAAGTCTTTCTTGATCAGCGCGGCAAGGGCTCCCGGGCCACTTCCGGGCCCGTTTGTGTGCGGGCTCACACCGCGCCGGGGCCGCCGGGGGCCGTGCGGCGCACGCGCGGGCGCCGGGGCGCCTGGGCACCACACCGGTACGACTATTGCGCTCTTCCCTGAAGCGGGGTCCCCGGCGCCCTAGGCTCTGAGCACGCTGCGTGATCTTGGGCCGCAGGCCGCGGCCGGGGGCCCAGGAACCGCCCGAGCCACCGCAGGAGCGCGATGTCCGACAGCCAGCCGCAGCAGCCGTTCCACTCCCCGCGCAGCGGCCGCGGCGAGGGCGGCGGGCACGGACCCGCACACGGCCCCTCCCACGGCACCGGCAACGCGGCCGCCGCCGAGGCCACCACCCTGCTGCTCGCCGGGGCCCGCCTCACGGACGGCCGTACCGTCGACGTCCGCCTCAGCGGCGGCCGGATCCAGGCCGTCGGCACCGCCGGCAGCCTCCCCGCCCCCGCCCTCTCCCGGGTCGACCTCGGCGGCTACCTGCTCCTGCCGGCCCCCGCCGAGCCCCACGCCCACGGGGACACCGCCCTGACCGCCGACGGTGAGGGGCCCGTCTCCTACACCCCCGACGAGGTCCAGCGCCGGGCCACCGAGGCCGCCCTGCTCCAGCTCGGCCACGGCGCCACCGCCGTCCGCTCGCACGTCCGCATCGGCGACGTGCACGGCCTCGGCCCCATGGAGGCCGTCCTCCAGGCCCGCCGCTCGCTGCGCGGGCTCACCGACCTCACCACCGTGGCCGTCCCCCGGCTGCTGACCGGGGTGGCCGGCGCCGACGGGCTCGCCATGCTGCGGGACGCGGTCAAGATGGGCGCCTCCGTCATCGGCGGCTGCCCCGACCTGGACCCCGACCCGACGGGCTTCCTCGAAGCCGTCCTTGAACTCGCCGACGAGCACGGCTGCCCCGTGGACCTGCACACCGACGGTGACGATCCGGCCCGCCTGGCCCGGCTCGCGGCGATGGCCGGCGGGCTCCGCCCGGGGGTGACCATCGGCCCCTGCGGCGGGCTGTCCCGGCTCCCGCTCGACGCGGCGACCCGCGCCGCCGACCAACTGGCCGCGGCCGGCGTACGGGTGACCTGCCTGCCCCAGGGCGACTGCGCGGCCCTGGAACGCCGCGGCCTGCGCACCGCCCCCGTACGGCTGCTGCGCGCCGCCGGGGTGCGGGTCTCGGCGGGCAGCGGGGCACTGCGGGACGCCGGGAACCCGGTCGGGCGCGGCGACCCGCTGGAGGCCGCCTACCTGCTGGCCTCCCAGGGCGGGCTGCGGGCCGGCGAGGCCTACGAGTCCATCAGCAGCGCCGCCCGCGAGGCCATGGGCCTGCCGGAGGTCCGGGTGGAGGCCGGCTTCCCCGCGGAGCTGCTCGCCGTGCGCGGGGACCGGATCGCGGGCGTGCTGTCCCTCGCGTACAGCCGCATCGTGATCCACCGCGGGCGGGTGGTAGCCCGTACGAGTGCCGTACGGGAGTACTGCGACTCCGCCGTCGCGGTGGCCCTGGACCTGCCCCGGCAGGGCCGTACGGAGCCCGGACCCTGAACGTTCGCCGTGCGTTCGCGGGCGTGCGCGGCCCGGTCGTCGTACGGTCGGATCATGCGCATCGTCATCGCTGGTGGACACGGTCAGATCGCGCTGCGGCTGGAGCGCCTGCTCTCCGCGCGCGGGTACGAGGTCGCGGGCATCATCCGCGACCCGGCACAGGGCGACGACCTCCGGGAGGCCGGCGCCGAACCGGTGCTGTGCGATCTGGAGTCGGCCTCGGTGGAGCACGTGGCGGGGATCCTGCAGGGCGCGGAGGTGGCCGTGTTCGCGGCGGGCGCCGGCCCCGGCAGCGGCATCGGGCGCAAGGACACCGTGGACCGGGGCGCGGCGGTGCTCTTCGCCGACGCGGCCGAACGGGCGCGCGTACGGCGCTTCCTGATGGTCTCTTCGATGGGCGCGGACGCGTACCACGAGGGCGACGAGGTCTTCGACGCCTATCTGCGGGCGAAGGGCGAGGCCGACGACCACGTCCGCACCCGCCTGGGCCTGGAGTGGACGATCCTGCGCCCGGGTTCGCTGATCGACGACGCCGGGACGGGCCTGGTCCGCCTGGAGGCGCGGGCGGGCGGCGGGTCCGTCCCGCGCGACGACGTGGCGGCGGTGCTGGCCGAGCTGGTGGAGACCCCGGCCACGGCGGGCCTGACGCTGGAGCTGACCTCCGGTTCGACGCCGGTCACGGTGGCCGTCAAGGACGTGGCCGGCAACTGACGGGCCGGCGCCGGGCCGGCCGCCTCAGAACCCGGCGCTCACCTTGTCGTCGGACCGTCCGACCGAGTCCTGCCGGTACTGGTCCTCGTAGGCCTGCCGGATCCGCTCGATGCGCGTGTTCCGCGCGTCGGCCTCCTTCTCGGGGTACAGCAGCACCACCTCGTACGAGGTCTCGTGGACGACCTTGCCGTCCCCGCCCCGCCACTGGCCGTACCCGTCGTGCAGGGTGAGCCCCTCGGGGAAGGCCGGGGTGATCTCGCGGTCCAGAAACCGCATGAACTCCTGCTCCTCGACCGGCCCCCGGCCGTCGGTGCGCTCGGTGCCGAAATAGAGCCGCGTCTCCTGGTAGGGCTCCCCTACGCTCGGGTGGAGCGCGGCTCCCACCAGCGCCGGAATCCCCGCCCCGAGCAGGGCCATGAGCACCCCGCCGCCGACTTTCCCCCGCGTGTCAGATGTCCATTTCACCCCCGGTGAACGAACAGGAGACGCCAACGATGCGGTCGATGACGGGCCCTGACGTCGAACGGGCGGCGGCCGAAGCGGTGTCGGCCCTCGCCCCGCACGCCGGACTGGACTGGCAGGTGCCGGCCGGTTCCCTCGACTGGTCCTGCTGGACGACGGCGGCCCACATCGCGCACGACCTCACGGCGTACGCCGCCCAGGTGGCCTCCCGGGCCCCGTCCGCGTACCTCCCCCTGGACCTGCGGGTCCGCCCCGGCACTCCCCCGGCCGAGGTGCTGACGGTGGTGTCGGCGAGCGCCCGGCTGCTGAGCACGGCGATCACGGCCGCGGACCCCGGGGACCGGGCCTGGCACTGGGGCCCCTGCGATCCGGGCGGCTTCGCGGCGATGGGCGTGGCGGAGCTCCTGCTCCACACGTACGACATCGCCCAGGGCCTCGCCCTCCCCTGGCGTCCCCCGCCGGGCCTGTGCGCGCCGGTCCTGGCCCGCCTCTTCCCGGACTCCCCGCAGGGCCCGCCCACGGAGACCCTCCTGTGGTCGGCGGGCCGCCTCGCCCTCCCGGACCGCCCCCGCCGCACCTCGTGGTCCTGGCAGGCGGCGCTCCCCTAGTCCATCGAGCATGCGAGAAGACCCCCGCTACAAGTAACGGGGGTCTCACACGCGTGGCGGCGCCAGGATTCGAACCTGGGTAGGCAGAGCCGACGGATTTACAGTCCGTTCCCATTGGCCACTCGGGCACACCGCCATGGGATGTCGCCGGTGAGGCCGCTTTGGGGCGGTGCTCGGTGGCAACGACGTAAACGATACCTGATGATCGGGGGTGCTCCGCCACCGGATTGATCAGCACCGCGGGTGGGCGCGGTGGCTAGGCTTTGCGGAGCTGGCCGGGGACGTCCGGCCGCGCCCTCCGGGGCGATCGCAACCGACTTCAAGGAGCCACAGCACATGGCCGACTCCAGTTTCGACATCGTCTCGAAGGTCGAGCGGCAGGAGGTCGACAACGCCCTCAACCAGGCCGCCAAGGAACTCTCGCAGCGCTACGACTTCAAGGGCACCGGCGCCACGATCGCCTGGTCCGGCGAAAAGATCCTCATGGAGGCGAACTCCGAGGAGCGCGTCAAGGCCGTCCTCGACGTCTTCGAGACCAAGCTGGTCAAGCGCGGGATCTCGCTGAAGGCGCTCGACGCCGGCGAGCCGCAGCTGTCCGGCAAGGAGTACAAGATCTTCGCCTCGATCGAGGAGGGCATCTCCCAGGAGAACGCCAAGAAGGTCGCGAAGATCATCCGGGACGAGGGCCCGAAGGGCGTCAAGGCCCAGGTCCAGGGCGACGAGCTGCGCGTCAGCTCCAAGAGCCGTGACGACCTGCAGGCGGTGCAGGCCCTGCTCAAGGGCAAGGACCTGGACTTCGCGATCCAGTTCGTGAACTACCGCTGACCCAGGTCCCCGACCTGCCCGCACGCCGGCCCGGCGGTCTTCACCGACCGCCGGGCCGCGGCGTTCCCGGGCGCGGGAGCGTGTGCGGGGCGTGAGCGGCGCGTGCGCCACGGCGGGCCTCTGTGCGCACTGGGCCGGGGGCGGGTGCACCCACCAGGCTGGGTGGCATCCATCACCGCTCGGCAGGGGGTTCTCGCATGTCTGGGGCCGGCACGTTTCGCGCGGACTTCGGGGCGTCGGTCGTCGTCGCACTGGTCGCCCTGCCCCTCTGCGTGGGGGTGGCCGTCGCCTCCGGGGTGCCGGCCGAACTGGGAATCGTCACCGGGGTGGTCGGCGGGCTGGTCACCGGGTGGTTCCGAGGCAGCTCGCTCCAGGTGAGCGGACCCGCGGCCGGGCTCACCGTCCTGGTGTACGAGGCGGTGGGGTCGTACGGTCTGCCCGCACTCGGGGTGCTCGTGCTGGCCGCCGGCCTGGTGCAGCTGGGCATGGGGGCGCTGCGGCTCGGACGGTGGTTCCGGGCGATCTCCGTGGCCGTCGTGCACGGGATGCTGGCCGGGATCGGGCTGGTCCTGATCTCCGGGCAGCTGTACGCCCTGGGCGGCGTGCAGGCGCCGGGGCAGACCCTGGCGAAGCTGGGCGGGGTCCACGAGCTCGGAGCGCAGGCCGACTGGGCCGCGGTGGCGCTCGGGGCCGGGACCATCGCCGTCATGGCCGCCTGGCGCCGGATGCCGGAGCGGCTGCGCCCGGTACCCGGGGCACTGGCCGGGGTGGCGGCCGCCACCGCCGCCGCGGCCCTGCTCCGGCTGCCCGTCGAGAAGGTGCGGGTGACGGGGATGGTGGAGGCCGTATCCCCGCCCGGCTGGGGTGACTTCGGGGTGCTGGCCTCCCTCGGGGCGGTCGGGACGGTGATCGCGCTGGCGTTGATCGCCTCCGCCGAGACGCTGTTCAGCGCTGCCGCCGTGGACCGCATGCACGACGGACCGAGGACGGAGTACGACCGGGAGCTCATCGCCCAGGGCATGGGAAACAGCGTGTGCGGGCTGCTCGGGGCGCTGCCGATGACCGCCGTGATCGTGCGCAGCGCCACCAATGTGGAGGCCGGCGCCCGCACCCGGGCCGCCCGGATCCTGCACGGCGGCTGGCTGCTGCTCTTCGCGGTGGCGTTCCCGCAGGTGCTGGAGGCCGTGCCGCTCGCCGCGCTGGCCGGGGTGCTGCTGCACGCGGGCTGGAAGCTGCTTCCGGCCCGGGCGGTGGCCGCGCTGTGGCGGACGCACCGGGGCGAGGCCGTGGTGCTGCTGGCCACGGCCGGAGCGATCGTGGCCACCAATCTCTTCGAGGGCGTGCTGGTCGGCCTGGGGCTCGCCATCGCGAAGGCGGCCTGGGAGACCTCCCACGTGCACATCGAGGAGGTGTGGGAGGGCGAGGAGCTGTGCGTACGGGTCGTGGGGAACGCCAGCTTCCTGCGGCTGCCCAAGCTGCTCGACGCCCTCGACGCACTGGAGACGGTGCCGCGCGGGCGGGTGATCCGGCTCGATCTGAGCGGGCTGCGCCATCTCGACCACGCCTGTCTGACGGCATTGGAGGGGTGGGAGCGCACGCGGATGCCCCTCCCCGGCAAGGAAGGCGTCAGCTAGGACCGCTACCCTCCGCGCGTGGAGCACCAACTGAAGCGCACCCTCGGCGTGTCCGACGCCGTCGTCGTCGGACTGGGCGCCATGGTCGGCGCCGGCATCTTCGCCGCCCTGGCCCCGGCGGCGCGCGCGGCGGGCGGTGCGCTCCTCGCGGCGCTCGCGCTGGCGGCCCTCGTGGCCTACTGCAACGCGCACTCTTCGGCGCGGCTCGCCGCCCGGTACCCGTCCTCCGGCGGCACGTACGTCTACGGGCGCGAGCGGCTCGGGCCGTTCTGGGGCTATCTGGCCGGCTGGGGATTCGTGATCGGCAAGACGGCCTCCTGCGCGGCGATGGCGCTGACCGTCGGTGCGTACGTCTGGCCCGGGCAGCAGCACGCCGTGGCCGTCGCGGCGGTGGTGGCGCTGACCGCCGCCGGCTACGGCGGCGTGCAGAAGTCCGCTCGGCTCGCCCGGCTGATCGTGGCCGCGGTCCTGGCGGTGCTGGCCGCGGTGGTGGTCGTCTCCCTGTCGTCCGACGCGGCCGATGCGGGGCGGCTCGGCGGCTCGGACTGGACTGCCCTCGGGCTGTTGCAGGGCGCTGGCCTGCTGTTCTTCGCCTTTGCGGGCTATGCCCGGATCACCACCCTGGGCGAGGAGGTGCGTGACCCGGAGCGGACGATCCCGAGGGCGGTGCCGCTCGCGCTGGGGATCGCGCTGCTGGTGTACGCCGCCGTGGCGGTGGCGGCTCTGTCGGTGCTCGGTGCCGACGGGCTGGCGGGCTCGGCGGCCCCGCTGGCCGATGTGGTGCGGGCGGCCGGATGGCCCGGGCTGGCCCCGGTCGTCCGGGTGGGTGCGGCCCTCGCCGCGCTGGGCTCGCTGCTGGCCCTCGTACTGGGTGTCTCGCGGACGGCCCTGGCGATGGCCCGGGACGGCCATCTCCCGCGCGCGCTGGCCGCCGTACATCCCCGGCATCAGGTGCCGCACCATGCCGAGCCGGCAGTGGGTGCGGTCGTGGCGGTGCTCGCGGCCACCGCCGATCTGCGGGGCGCGATCGGTTTCTCCTCCTTCGGAGTGCTGGCCTACTACGCGATCGCGAACGCCTCTGCGTGGACTCTCGATTCAGGTGTCAAGGGTCGGGCCGTGGCAGCGGTCGGGCTGTCCGGCTGTGTGGTGCTGGCCTGCACGCTGCCCCTCGCCTCGGCGGTCGCGGGGGCCGGGGTGCTGGCGCTGGGCGCGGTGGCCTACGGGGTGCGCGGGCGGCTCAGATCCTGGACCTGAACCCCTCCCAAGGGGTCAGCTCCAGGTCGTACTCCTCCCCCGCCGGCGAGTCCTCGCAGTACCAGGCGGTGCCGTCCAGCCAGCCGCGCAGCCAGCCCGCCAGGCTGGGGGTGTCGACGGACCAGGCGAGGTCCGGTTCCCCGAGACTCGGGTCGAACAGCAGCACTTGGGCGGTTTCGGAGCGGCAGTCGACGCAGGCGTACATGGTGCAGCCGAAGTCGGCTATCGGCAGCACGCCCTCCGGCCAGCGCCATGCGGAGGCGCGGTGGGCCTCGTACGCCCGGACGGCCCGGCCCAGCGGCAACAGCCCGCACTCCGGGCCGAATCCGCCGTCCGCGACGCGGGTGTAGAGCGCGGCGAGCAGCGGGGGCATGGCGAAGCCGAGTATGTGCTCGGCCCGGGCCGGCTCCCCGGCGGCCAGCGGCGCCGGCAGGGGCTTTCCGTGCCCCTGCGCGGAGTTGCGCACGCGCTCTGCGACTTGCTCCAGCAACTGCTCGGTCTCGTTCATGCGTTCATGGTGACCGACGCCACTGACATTCGCCCCGGCCTGTGGAAAACCCGGTCGGCCCCGATGTGCCGACGGGGCGGCGGAGAGGATCTCCGCCGCCCCGACCAGGGACTGCGACTGCCTACCGAGAGGCGAAAGGGGCGTCCGTCGGGACGATTTCGCGGCCCAGGGGGAGCAGGGAGAGCGGGACCATCTTGAAGTTGGCGATGCCGAACGGGATGCCGATGATCGTGATGCAGAGCGCGATGCCGGTGAAGATGTGGCCGAGGGCGAGCCACCAGCCCGCCAGGATCAGCCACAGGACGTTGCCGATGGCGGAGCCCGCGCCCGCGTCGCGGCGCTCGACGGTGGTGTAGCCGAAGGGCCAGAGGGCGTAGACGGCGATGCGGAAGGCGGCCACCCCGAAGGGGATGCCGATGATGGTGATGCAGAGGATCAGACCCGCGAGGCAGTAGCCGAGGAACAGCCAGATGCCGCTGAGTACGAGCCAGATGAGGTTGAGGATGGTCTTCACTGCCTGCGGCCTGCCATCTGTTCGAGCCGGGCGATGCGCTCGGCCATCGGGGGGTGTGTCGAGAACATCTTGGACAATCCTTCGCCGGGGCGGAAGGGGTTGGCGATCATCATGTGGCTCGCCGTCTCCAGCCGTGGTTCGGGGGGCAGCGGGAGCTGTTTGGTGCCCGCGTCGAGCTTGCGCAGGGCGCTGGCCAGGGCCAGCGGGTCCCCCGTCAGCTGGGCGCCCGAGGCGTCGGCCTCGTACTCCCGTGAGCGGCTGATGGCCAGCTGGATCACGGAGGCGGCCAGCGGGCCGAGGATCATGATCAGCAGCATGCCGAGGAGGCCCGGGCCCTCGTCGTCGTTGGAGCGGCCGATCGGGATGAACATCGCGATGTTCACCAGGAACATGATCACCGAGGCGAGGGCGCCGGCGACCGACGAGATGAGGATGTCGCGGTTGTAGACGTGGCTGAGCTCGTGGCCGATGACCCCGCGCAGCTCGCGCTCGTCGAGGATGCGCAGGATGCCCTCGGTGCAGCAGACCGCGGCGTTGCGCGGGTTGCGGCCGGTGGCAAAGGCGTTGGGGGCCTCGGTGGGCGAGATGTAGAGCCGTGGCATGGGCTGGCGCGCGGACGTGGAGAGCTCGCGCACCATGCGGTAGAGCTCGGGGGCCTCGAACTCGCTGACGGGGCGGGCGCGCATCGCGCGTAGAGCCAGCTTGTCGCTGTTCCAGTACGCGTACGCGTTCGTCCCCAGGGCCACGAGGACGGCCACGATCAGGCCGCCCCGGCCGAAGAAGCTGCCGATGACGATGATGAGTGCGGACAGTCCGCCGAGGAGTACGGCGGTCTTGAGCCCGTTGTGCCGGCGGTGCACGGTACGCCCTCCAGGTGGTGCGGCAGGGGAGCCCGTCATGGGTGTGAGGGTCTACGGTCCAGTGGACCCTCCCTTCCTGGTCAACGCGAGGTGGGGGCGCGTGGTTCCCACCGCGCAC
>NZ_JBHUSC010000022.1:0-68000 GCF_042673805.1 Streptomyces sp. NPDC057010
CCGCCGGGGGCTGGGGGTCGCCATCCTGGGTCGGCGGCCAGGCCGGGCCGGCTCCGCCGGGGGCGGGGGTGTGCCGGGGCACCTCCTCGGGCGCCGAACGTGGCGAGGGGTCGGAGGGCGGGACGGGGGTTGCGTTCGGCGCCCTGCGGGGGCGCCCCGGCACACCCCCGCCCCCGTCGAAGCCTGCGGGCGTGGCCGCGGCCGACGGGTCCGGGGTCGCCAGGATCCGGGCCGCAGACGTCAGCGTGCGTGATACCGCGGCGGCCAGGGAGGTGTCCTCGGCCCGGAGGTCCGCGCCGCGCAGCCAGAGGGTGGGGGCCGGGAGGGGGCCGCGGGAGCGGCGGGCCGTCAGGGCGGCGAGGGCCGTGGTGCGGCCGGTGCCCGGGTTTCCTGCCACGCCGAGGACGAGGCGGTCCCCCGCCGTGAAGGCATCCAGTTCGGCGGCGACGGCCGGGCGGTCCACGGGGTCGGGCCCTGCCGGGGCGAAGGCCGCGCCGATGGTGGTCCCCGTCAGCTCCAGGGCGCCCGCGAGGTTGAGGTCCGCGCCGTAGGCCGGCACGGTCGCGGCGTTGCGCTCCAGCAGCGCGGAGAGGGGGCCGCCCGGGTCGGCCACGGCCGCCGCCCGCAGGGCCACGGCGAAGCCTCCGGAGCGGTGTCCCGCCTGCAGAGCGGTGCCCAGGACCGCGAGCACCGCTCCGGTCTCGGCGTCGAGGACCGGGCCCCCGCAGGCCTCACCGCCCAGCCGCAGCGCGTCGCGCCCGTCCGTCCCGATCGCCAGCTCCAGCGCCGTGCCCGCGGGCACCACGTGGACGCGGCCCGACGCCGGGTAGCCGACCTCCGCGCAGCCGAGCACCCGCGCCTGCCGCCACCCCCGGGCGGGCAGCCGTACGTACGTCCCCGGAGCGATCGCCTCGCGCGCCGCCACCGGGAGCGGCCGCGCCCCGAGCCCGTCGGTCCGTACGAGCGCCAGCGCCAGCCCGGGCAGCGCGGTCACGTCCCGCGCCTCCGCCAGCCAGGTCCGCGCGTCCGGCCCGGGCCCGTGCAGCACCACCCGGGTCAGCCCGTCCACGGCCTCGTGACCGGTGACCACCGTGCCGCGGTCGTCCGCGACGAAGCCGCTGCCGCGCGGCCGCCCGGCAAGATCGCAGATCCTGACCAGCTCCGACATGGCCGCACCACTCCCCCGCAACGCCCCGTGCTCACGACGGTAGGCAGGTGAAGATCAGCACGAAAAGCACGCAGGACGAACGCGCCCCCTTGCGCTCCCTCCATTCACTCCGAGCGCCTGCTCGGACGGGTGAATATCGGGGTCCGGGTGGATAGAGACCTACCCGAGGGGGGTCGTGGAGCGGTGAGCAGCAATCGATGTGCGCTCACCGCTCCACGTCAACGGGGCACTACGCGAAGACCGCCAGGGACTTCGCCTTGCCGCCCTTGTTCTCCACGAGCCCGAGCAGCGTTCCGTCCGGCCCGAACACCGCGACGGTCCGCCCGGCCTCGTACTCCTCCGGCATGGCGATCCGCACGCCGTTGGCGAGCAGCGAGGCCCGCCGGGCGTCCAGGTCCCAGCGCGGGAAGGCCGCGGCCGCCGCCTCGCCGATCGGCATGACGGTCAGCTCCTCCTGGAGCTGGTCCAGCGTGCGGGCCCGGTCGAGCTTGTACGGGCCCACCCGCGTGCGCCGCAGCGCGGTGAGGTGCCCGCCGACGCCGAGGTCGGCGCCCAGGTCGCGGGCGAGGGCGCGGATGTACGTACCGCTGGAGCAGACGACGGAGACGACGAGGTCGACGACCTTGGTGCCGTCCTCGGCCTCCGCCTCCCGCATGTCGTACACCTGGAAGGAGGAGACGGTCACCGGCCGGGCCGGGATCTCGAAGTCCTCGCCGTCCCGCGCGCGCTTGTAGGAGCGCACGCCCTTGATCTTGATGGCGCTGACCTTGGACGGGACCTGCATGATCTCGCCGCTCAGCTTGGCGATGCCCGCGTCCACGGCCTCCCGGGTGACCCCGGTGGCGTCCGTGGAGGAGGTGATCTCGCCTTCGGCGTCGTCCGTCAGGCTGTTCTGGCCCAGGCGGATGGTGCCGAGGTACTCCTTCTCCGTGAGCGCGAGGTGGCCGAGGAGCTTGGTGGCCTTCTCGACGCCCAGGACCAGCACGCCCGTCGCCATCGGGTCGAGCGTGCCGGCGTGGCCGACGCGCCGGGTCTTGGCGATCCCGCGCATCTTGGCGACCACGTCGTGCGAAGTGAAACCGGACGGCTTGTCGACGATGACCAGGCCGTCCGGAGTCTTCCCTGCGTTGCTGCTCATTCCGCGGCTGCGTCCTCGTCGTCCTCGTCGCCCGGCTTCTTGTACGGGTCGGCGTCGCCGGCGTAGGTGGCGCCGGAGGAGACCTCGCGCACCTGGGCGTCGGAGGCGCGCGCCTTGTCGAGGAGGTCCTCGATGGTCTTGGCGTTCTCCGGGAGGGCGTCCGCGACGAAGGTCAGGGTGGGCGTGAACTTGGTGCCCGCCGCCCGGCCGACCGCGGAGCGCAGGACGCCCTTGGCGCTCTCCAGGCCCGCCGCCGCGCTGGCCCGGTCCTCGTCGTCGCCGTAGACCGTGTAGAAGACCGTGGCCTCCCGCAGGTCGCCGGTGACCCGGGTGTCCGTGATGGTCACGTGCGTACCGAGGCGGGGGTCCTTGACACCACGCTGCAGCTTCTCGGCCACCACCTCCCGGATGAGGTCCGCCAGCTTCTTCGCCCGCGCATTGTCGGCCACTGGTCCGTCTCCTTCTTTTTTCTTGCAGACAAGCAATCAGTCTTCATCACCGTGGAAGCGCCGTCGTACGGACAGCAGCTCCACTTCCGGACGCGCCGCGACCAGCCGCTCGCAGCGGTCCAGTACGTCCGAGAGGAACCCCGCGTCCCCGCTCACCAGGGCGACCCCTATACGGGCCCTGCGGTGCAGGTCCTGGTCGCCCACTTCGGCCGCGCTCACGGAGAACTTGCGTTGGAGCTCGGCGACGATGGGCCGGACGACGGAGCGTTTCTCCTTCAGCGAGTGGACGTCGCCGAGGAGCAGGTCGAAGGACAGAGTCCCCACGTACATGCAGTTCCGGATATCCCGCCGGTGCGGGTTAGGTGGCCTGCCGGCCGTCGCTCGGCAGGGTCACCAGAACCGTACACGCAACGGCCGGGGCCGATCGACGGATATTCCGCCGACCGGCCCCGGGGTTACGACACGGTGCGAACCGCCCCGCGCTTACGCGCGCGGCTTCTCGCGCATCTCGTACGTCGCGATGACGTCGTCGATCTTGATGTCGTTGAAGGAACCGAGGTTGATACCACCCTCGAAGCCCTCGCGGATCTCGGTGACGTCGTCCTTGAAGCGGCGCAGACCGGAGATGGTGAGGTTCTCCGCGATGACCTTGCCATCGCGCAGCAGGCGCGCCTTGGTGTTGCGCTTGACCTCGCCGGAGCGGATGAGGACACCCGCGATGTTGCCCAGCTTGGACGAGCGGAAGATCTCGCGGACCTCCGCCGTACCGAGCTCGACCTCTTCGTACTCCGGCTTGAGGAGACCCTTCAGGGCCGCCTCGATCTCCTCGATGGCCTGGTAGATCACCGAGTAGTAGCGGACGTCGACGCCCTCGCGGTCCGCCATCTGCGCGGCACGGCCGGCCGCACGGACGTTGTAACCGATGACGATGGCGTCGGAGCCCATCGCCAGGGCGATGTCGGACTCGGTGACCGCACCCACACCGCGGTGCAGGACGCGGATGTCGACCTCTTCACCGACGTCGAGCTGGAGCAGCGAGGACTCGAGGGCCTCGACCGCACCGGACGCGTCGCCCTTGATGATGAGGTTGAGTTCCTGGACCAGACCGGCCTTGAGGACCGAGTCCAGGTCTTCCAGGGACACCCGGCGGACGCGCTTGGCGAAGTTGGCGTTGCGCTCGCGCGCAGCACGCTTCTCGGCGATCTGACGGGCCGTACGGTCCTCGTCGACGACGAGGAAGTTGTCGCCGGCGCCGGGGACGTTGGTGAGACCCAGGACCAGGACGGGGGTCGACGGACCCGCTTCCTCGACGTTGTTGCCCTTGTCGTCGAGCATGGCGCGCACGCGGCCGTAGGCGTCGCCCACGACCATGGTGTCGCCGACGCGGAGGGTACCGCGCTGGACGAGGACGGTGGCGACGGCACCGCGGCCGCGGTCGAGGTGGGACTCGATCGCAATACCCTGAGCGTCCTGCTCCGGGTTGGCGCGGAGGTCGAGCGAGGCGTCGGCGGTGAGGACGACGGCCTCCAGCAGGGAGTCGATGTGCAGACCCTGCTTGGCGGAGATGTCGACGAACATCGTGTCGCCGCCGTACTCCTCGGCGACCAGACCGAACTCGGTGAGCTGACCGCGCACCTTCGTCGGGTCGGCACCCTCGACGTCGATCTTGTTGACCGCGACGACGATCGGGACGCCGGCGGCCTTGGCGTGGTTGAGCGCCTCGATCGTCTGCGGCATGACGCCGTCGTTGGCCGCGACCACGAGGATCGCGATGTCGGTCGACTTGGCACCACGGGCACGCATGGCGGTGAACGCCTCGTGACCCGGGGTGTCGATGAAGGTGATGCGACGGTCTTCGTCGTTGACCTGGGTGGAGACCTGGTAGGCACCGATGTGCTGGGTGATGCCACCGGCCTCGCCCGCGACGACGTTCGTCTTGCGGATCGCGTCGAGCAGTCGGGTCTTACCGTGGTCGACGTGACCCATGACGGTCACGACCGGCGGACGCGGCATGAGGAATTCCTCGCCGCCCTCGTCCTCGCCGAACTCGATGTCGAAGCCCTCGAGGAGCTCGCGGTCCTCCTCCTCCGGGCTGACGATCTGAACTTCGTAGTTCATCTCGCCCGCGAGGAGCTGGAGGGTCTCGTCGGAGACGGACTGCGTGGCAGTGACCATCTCGCCGAGGTTCATCATCACGGCGACGAGCGACGCCGGGTTGGCGTTGATCTTCTCCGCGAAGTCGGTGAGGGAGGCACCGCGCGACAGGCGAACGGTCTCGCCGTTGCCGCGGGGCAGCATCACGCCGCCGACGGACGGGGCCTGCATGGCCTCGTACTCCTGGCGCCGCTGACGCTTGGACTTGCGACCGCGACGGGCCGGACCGCCGGGACGGCCGAAGGCACCCTGCGTGCCACCACGGGCACCGGGACCACCGGGACGCCCGCCGAAGCCGGGACGACCGCCGCCACCGGCGCCGGCCGGGCCGCCGCCGAAGCCGCCGCCACCCGGACGCGGGCCGCCGAAGCCGCCGCCGCCCGCGGGACGCGAGCCCGGACCGGCCGGACGGCCGGCGAAGCCGCCGCCGCCGGGACGACCGGCGCCACCGGGACGCGGGCCACCGGCACCGGGACCACGGCCACCGGGGCCGCCACCGGGACGGGGACCGGGACCACCGGCAGCGGGACGCTGCGGCATCATGCCCGGGTTCGGACGGTTACCACCGGGAGCACCGCCCGGACGCGGGGCGCCGCCCTGCGGACGGGGCATGCCGCCCGGGGTCGGACGGGCGCCGCCGGGACCCTGCGGACGCGGAGCGCCACCGGGACCACCCTGCGGGCGGGGAGCACCCTGGCCGCCGCCGGCGCCGGGGGCACCGGGACGCGGGGCGCCGGCCGGACGGGGCGCCTGCGGGCGCGCCATGCCGGTGGAGCCACCAGAGGTGAACGGGTTGTTGCCCGGACGGGGACCCGCCGGACGGGCGCCCTGCGGGCGCGGCGCCGAGGCACCGGGACGCGGGGCGGAGGCACCGGGGGTGCCGGCCGGGCGCGGGGCGCCGGGACGGGCGCCGGCCTGCGGCTGACCACCCTGGGCGGCCGGACGCTGCTGCGCCGGACGCGGACCGGGGGCCGCGGGACGCTCGGTGCGCGCCGGGGCGGCCGGGGCCGCCGGAGGCGCGGAGAACTCGGTCGCCACGGGCGCCGCCGGAGCGGGCTTCGGGGCGGCCGGAGCCTTCGGGCCGGGACGCGGGCCGGGGGCGGCCGGGGTCACCGGGGCAGCTGCGGCCGGGGCCTCGGCAGCGGCCGGCTTGGGGGCCGGGGCGCCGGGCTTCGGGGCAGCGGGACGTGCCGCAGCGGCCGGGGAGGGCGCCGCGGGCTTGGCGGGCGCGGCCTTGCGGGGCGCGCCGGGCTTTGCAGCGGTCTTGCCGGCGTTGCCGCCGGGCCCCTGCAGTGCGTCAGTCAACTTGCGTACAACCGGCGCCTCGATCGTCGAGGACGCCGAACGGACGAACTCACCGAGTTCCTGGAGCTTGGCCATGACGACCTTGCTCTCAACTCCGAACTCCTTGGCGAGTTCGTATACCCGGACCTTAGCCACTTCGCTCCTTTTAGGTCCGGGTTACGCCGGACCGTCGCTACTTCATGGGCGTACTCATCGCGTACTCATCGAGTGCTCATCGCAATCTCGACCTACTTCCAACTCGCGAGGTACCTGACCGCACGGGGATCCGTGCCGTACTTCTTCTTACGGTGTCGCCCCGGCCTCACCGGCCAGGGCTTTGCGCAGTTCCGTCGTGTCGAGCGCTCCGGCGGACCGAAGGGCCCGGGGGAACGCCCGGCGGCGGACCGCCTGGTCGAGGCAGACCACGGCAGGGTGCACGTAGGCACCCCGGCCGGGCAGCGTACCGCGATGATCGGGGACGCATTCGTCCTCGATCGCCACGATGCGCAGCAGATCGCTCTTGGCCGCTCGCTCCCGACAGCCCACACAGGTGCGTTCGGGGCATGCGCGGGCTTGCGTCCGGCCAGACACGCCTAAGTCTACCTCCCCGTACCGACCTCACCCCTTCAGGTGATAAATCGAACGGATGTTGTCGATCGCGTACCCCCAGCGGGGGTACGCGGTGATCCCTGTCTACCGCTGGGGTAGCCCCCCGCGGTACCGGTTTATTCCCCGCCCTGCTCCGCCGGCTGCTCGGTGTCGGGGCGGATGTCGATGCGCCAGCCGGTGAGCCGCGCGGCGAGGCGGGCGTTCTGGCCCTCCTTGCCGATGGCCAGCGACAGCTGGTAGTCGGGCACGGTGACCCGGGCGGAACGGGTGTCCCAGTCGACGACCTCGACCTTGCTCACCCGGGCGGGTGACAGCGCGTTCGCGACCATCTCCGCCGGGTCGTCCGACCAGTCGACGATGTCGATCTTCTCGCCGTGCAGCTCGGCCATCACGTTGCGCACGCGGCTGCCCATCGGGCCGATGCAGGCGCCCTTCGGGTTCAGGCCGGAGCGGGTGGACCGTACGGCGATCTTGGTGCGGTGACCGGCCTCGCGGGCGATCGCCGAGATCTCGACGCTGCCGTCGGCGATCTCCGGGACCTCCAGCGAGAAGAGCTTCTTCACCAGGTTGGGGTGGGTGCGCGAGAGGGTCACGGACGGACCGCGGACGCCCTTCGCCACGCGCACGACGTACGCCTTCAGGCGCAGCCCGTGCGCGTACTCCTCGCCGGGGACCTGCTCCTGCACCGGCAGGATGGCCTCCAGCTTGCCGATGTCGACGAGGACGTTCTTGGGGTCCTTGCCCTGCTGCACGACGCCGGTGATGACGTCGCCCTCACGGCCGGCGAACTCGCCGAAGGTCAGGTCGTCCTCGGCGTCGCGCAGACGCTGGAGGATCACCTGCTTGGCGGTCGTCGCGGCGATCCGGCCGAAGTCCGACGGGGTGTCGTCGAACTCCTTGGGTTCCTGGCCCTCTTCGAGGTCCCTCGGGTCTTCCGTCGCCCACACGACCACGTGACCGTTGGTGCGGTCCAGCACGACGCGGGCGCGGCGGAAGCTCCCCTCGGTCCGGTGGTACGCGATGAGGAGGGCCGACTCGATCGCCTCGACGAGCAGGTCGAAGGAGATCTCCTTCTCCCGGACCAGACCCCGCAGGGCACTCATGTCGATGTCCACGACTACGCCTCCTCTTCCTTCTTGTCCTTGCGGCTGAACTCGATCTCGACACGCGCCTTGGCGATGTCGGTGAAAGCAATGCGGCGGGCGGTCGCCTTGCGGCCCTTCACGCCCGGAACTTCGAGGTCCAGTCCCTCGTCGTCCACGTCGAGGATGCGGGCGATGAGTTCCCCGCCCTCCGCGAGCTGGAACTTCACGAGACGACCGGTCGCCCGTACGTAGTGACGGTGCTCGGTCAGCGGGCGGTCGGCGCCCGGCGAGCTCACCTCGAGGACGTACTCGTCCTCGCCCATCACGTCGGACTCGTCGAGCCGGTCGGAGACCTCGCGACTCAGCTCGGCACACGCGTCCAGCTCCACGCCTTCGTCGGAGTCCACGATGATGCGCAGCATCCGGCGCTTGCCCGCGCGGGACATCTCGATCTCTTCGAGGTCCAGGCCCTTGGCGGCGACGAGCGGCTCCAGCAGTCCGCGCAGCCTGTCGCTCTGGGTGGTGCTCATCCGGGTGACTCCTCGGCCGCGTGTGCTGTTGTGGTTTCGTCGTGTGTCAGGTCAAAGGGTATCCGGTCGCGGAGGGTGTTGCCGTCAAGCCTGTGGACAGGGCCCCGGGTACCGTGATCACACCCTGCCCCGCCATCACCCCCGAGGACGTCGCCGTGCCCTGGACCCTGCCACCCCGGCCGTCGAGAAGGAGCCTGCTCGCCGGTGCCGCCGGCGCGGCCGGTGCCGCGCTGCTCGCCGGGTGCTCCGATGGCCCCTCGCCCGACGGTGACGCCGGGATTCCACTCGAACGGCGGATGCGGGAGGCGGCCGTTCGTGACACCGGGCGACTGCTGGAACGTTACGACGCCACGGCCGCCGCCCACCCGGCGCTGGCGGCGCGCCTGGCCCCGCTGCGCGCCGCCGTCGCCGCGCACGCGGCGGCCCTGTCCCCCGCCCCCGCGGGCTCGCGGTCCGCCTCCCGGTCCGCGCCCCCGTCGCCGTCCGCGGCGGCCGGCGCGGCCGCTCCCGCGCCGAGCGGGGAGCCGGTGCCGGCCAAGGCGGAGGAGGCCCTGACCGCCCTGGCCGACGCCGAACGCAGCCTGTCGGAGGCCCGGACCATCGACCTGGCCGGGGCTCCGGGGGAGCTGGCCCGGATGCTGGCCTCCGTGGCCGCCTGCGGCGCCGTACACGCCTACCTGCTGACCTCGAACACGGGAGCCAAGCCGTGACCCCCGAACCCTCCCCCGCCGGCCGGCCCCTGGAGGCCGCGCAGGCCGCCCTGGCCGCCGAGCACGCGGCCGCGTACGGCTACGGGGTGATCGGCGCCCGGACCGCCGGGGCCCGTGCGACGGAGGCCCGCGAGGCCTACGCCGGCCACCTCGCGCGGCGTGACGCCCTCGCCCGCACCGTGCGGGAGCTGGGCGGCGCGCCCCGGCCCGCGGAGGCGGCCTACGCCCTGCCGTTCCAGGTGCGCACCCCCGCCGACGCGGAGCGGCTGGCCGCCGAGATCGAGGACCGGGTGGCCGGCGCGTACTCCGATCTGGTGCGGGCGGCGGAGGGGCCGCTGCGCCGCATGGCGGCCGACGCGCTGAGCGCCGCGGCCGTGCGCGCGGCACGCTGGCGTGGTGTCGGCGTAGCCTTCCCTGGGCTCACGGAACGCGCATAACGAGCCGCACCACTGAAAGGGACCACGCACGCATGGCTTTCGAACCGCCGCAGCGGCTTGTACGGGCGCTCGGCGAGATGCCGGAATCGGACCGGGAGGCGGACTGGCTGCGGCAGCTGCCGAAGCTCGCCGAAGCGGCGCTGGCCCGGCGCGGGGTGGAGGCCCAGCGGGTGCAGGCCCCGGGCGGGCGCAGCAGTCTGGTCGTGCTCGTCCGGTACGCCGACGGGACCCCGGCGGCCCTGAAGCTGGCACCCCCGCAGGCCCGGCCCGACCGGGAGCTGGCCGCGCTGGCGCACTGGGGCGGATTCGGAGCCGTACGGGTCCTCGACACCCGGCACCACGAGGAGGACGGGGCGCTGCTGCTGGAGCGGCTGCACCCCGAGGTCTCGCTGCGGTCGCTGCCGGAGGCGAAGGCGCTGCTGGAGGCGAGCGGCACGCTGCGCAGGCTGTGGGTGGCGCCGCCGGCCGGGCACGACTGGGAGACGGTGGCCGAGCGCACGGGCCGGCAGTCGGCGGGGCTGCGGGCCGCCCCGGCGGAGGTGCGGGCCCTGGCCGACACGGCGCTGGCGCTGCGCGAGGAGCTGCTCGCGGCCCCGCCGGAGGAGGTCCTGCTGCACGGGAACTTCCGGCAGGGCAAGGTCCTCGCCGGTGAGCGGGCGCCGTGGCTGACGGTGGGGCCCGAGCCGCTGACGGGCGAGCGGGCGTACGACCTGGCGCGGCTGGTCCGGGACCGGCTGGAGGACCAGGTGGCCTCCTCGGCGGGGGCGGCGGGCGCCCGGCGCCGGGTCAACAAGCTGGCCGACGCCCTGGACGTGGACCGGGAGCGGCTGCGGGGCTGGACGGTGTTCCGGGCGGTGGAGTCGGGCAACCGTGCGCTGGCGGCCGGACGGCTGCGGGACGCGGAGCAGCTGCTGGAGTTCGCGGCCTGGCTGTAGGGCATACCGTAGGTAGGAAGGTATGTCCGGCAGGGGGCCGTCATGGTCGAAGAACTGCTGACCGCGGGAATCGCCGCCGGTGTGGGAATCCTGGCCTACGTGGGCGCCGCCGCACGGGTGGTGAAGCAGTACGAGCGGGGCCTGGTCTTCCGCTTCGGTCGGCTGCGCGATGACATCCGGGCCCCCGGCTTCACCGTGATCGTCCCGGGCGTGGACCGCCTGCGGAAGGTCAACATGCAGATCGTGACGCTGCCGGTGCCGGCCCAGGAGGGCATCACCCGGGACAACGTCACGGTGCGGGTGGACGCGGTCGTGTACTTCAAGGTGGTCGACCCGGCGAACGCGATCGTGGCAGTGGAGGACTACCGCTTCGCCGTCTCGCAGATGGCGCAGACCTCGCTGCGGTCGATCATCGGCAAGTCGGACCTGGACGACCTGCTGTCCAACCGGGAGATGCTCAACCAGGGCCTGGAGCTGATGATCGACAGCCCGGCGGTGGGGTGGGGCGTGCAGATCGACCGGGTGGAGATCAAGGACGTGTCGCTGCCGGAGACGATGAAGCGGTCGATGGCGCGGCAGGCGGAGGCCGATCGCGAGCGGCGGGCGCGGGTGATCAACGCGGATGCGGAGCTGCAGGCCTCGCACAAGCTCGCCGAGGCGGCGGCGGTGATGTCGGACCAGCCGGCGGCGCTTCAGCTGCGCCTGCTGCAGACGGTGGTGGCGGTGGCGGCCGAGAAGAACTCGACGCTGGTCCTGCCCTTCCCGGTGGAGCTGCTCCGCTTCCTGGAACGCGCCGCGCCGCCTCCGGCGGGCGAGCCCGGCGCCGATGCGGCGCCGCCGCGGCCCGTCCCACCGGGGGACGCCCCGCCGCCCGGCATCACCGGCGCAGCCGCCGACGGCTCGGGGCCGGCCCCGGGTGTGACGCTGGATGGTTCGCCGCCGCCGTCGCCGGACGAGCGGGCGGGGTAGCCGCTGCGCGGAGCAGTCCCCTACCCGCCCTTCCACCGTTCCCCGGGCTCTGCCCGGACCCGCGCCTCAAACGCCGGCGAGGGGCGCGGGCGCGCAGCGCCCGTAGAAGCCCCGCAGGGTTACGAGGCCAGGCGGGACAGGGCCTCCTGGAGGGGGAGTTCCTCGCGGGTGCCCGTGCGGCGGTTCTGGAGTTCGACCACGCCATCGGCGGAGCGGCGGCCCGCGACCAGGATCCACGGCACACCGATCAGCTCCGCGTCCGTGAGCTTCACGCCCGGGGAGAGGCCGGGCCGGTCGTCCAGCAGGACCCGGAGACCCGAGCCGGCGAGCGCAGCGGCCGCCTCCTCCGCCAGCGCGAGCGGCACGGCCTTGCCCGCCGCCACCACGTGGACGTCGGCCGGGGCAACCTCCGCCGGCCAGCACAGCCCCCGCCCGTCCGCCGTCTGCTCGGCCAGCGCGGCCACCGCCCGCGACACCCCGATGCCGTACGAGCCCATCGTGACCCGTACCGGCTTGCCCTGCGGGCCCAGCACGTCCAGCCCGAACGCGTCCGCGTACTTGCGACCCAGCTGGAAGATGTGGCCGATCTCGATGGCCCGGCCCAGCTTGAGGCCGGTACCGCAGCGCGGGCAGGGGTCGCCCGGCTCGACGACGACCACGTCCAGGTACCGGTCCACCTCGAAGTCCCGCCCGCAGACCACGTTCCGCGCATGCGTGTCGGCCTTGTTGGCCCCCGTCACCCACGCCGTGCCGGGCGCGACCCGCGGGTCGGCCAGGTAGCGGACCTTCTCCAGGCCCTGCGGGCCCACGTAACCCCGTACGAGGTCGGGCCGGTCCACGAAGTCCTCGGCCGTCACGAGTTCCACCACCGCCGGGGCCAGGTGCTCGCCGAGCTTGCCGAGGTCCACCTCCCGGTCCCCCGGCACGCCGACGGCCACGATCTCGCCGTCGACCTTCACCAGGAGGTTCTTCAGGGTCGCCGAGGCGGGGACCCCCAGGTGCGCGGCGAGGGTCTCGATCGTCGGGGTGTCGGGGGTGTCCACCTCCTCCAGTGCCGGGTGCGCGCCGCCGTCCACCGGCGTCAGGGCGAAGGTGACGGCCTCCGTGTTCGCCGCGTAGTCGCAGGACGGGCAGTCCACGAAGGTGTCCTCGCCCGCCTCCGCCGGCGCCAGGAACTCCTCGGACGCCGAGCCGCCCATCGCCCCCGACACCGCCGACACGATCCGGTGGTCCAGGCCGAGGCGCTCGAAGATGCGGATGTAGGCCTCGCGGTGGAGCCGGTACGACTCGGCCAGGCCCTCGTCGGACACGTCGAAGGAGTAGGAGTCCTTCATCTGGAACTCGCGCCCGCGCAGCACCCCGGAGCGGGGCCGCGCCTCGTCGCGGTACTTGGTCTGGATCTGGTAGAGCATGACCGGCAGGTCCTTGTACGAGGTGCACTGGTCCTTCACCACCAGGGTGAAGATCTCCTCGTGGGTGGGGCCGAGCAGGTAGTCCGCGCCCTTGCGGTCCCTGAGCCGGAACAGCAGGTCCCCGTACTCCGACCACCGCCCGCTGACCTCGTACGGCTCCTTGGGCAGCAGCGCGGGCAGCAGCACCTCCTGGGCGCCGATCGCGTCCATCTCCTCGCGGACGATGCGCGAGACGTTGTCCAGGACCCGCTTGCCGAGCGGCAGCCACGTCCACACACCGGCGGAGCTGCGCCGGACGTAGCCGGCGCGGACCAGGAGCCGGTGGCTGAGGGTTTCGGCGTCGGCCGGGTCCTCGCGGAGGGTCTTGGCCATGAGGCGGGACATGCGCTGCACGTGTTGCGTAGACATGCAGCGAGGCTACCGGGGGCCGTACGGGGGCCGGAAACGGTTTCAGGGCCGCAGGAGCGGCAGCGGGGCGCCCATGACGGCGTACGGGAGGCTCGCGCTCGGGAAGTGGACCTGGCGGGCGAGGTCCGTGTAGCCGAGGGCGCGGTAGAGGCCGCGTGCGGGGCTCTCGGTGTCGATGGCGGAGAGGATGGAGCGCGGCTCGGCGGCGCTGTCGGTGATGCCGGTGATCAGCGCGCGGCCGACGCCGTGGCCCTGGAAGCCGGGGTGGACGTGCAGCTCGGTGATGACGAAGGAGCCGTCGAGCCAGTGCTCGTGCCCGGTGGCCCGCAGGTAGGGCTCGACGATCGTGGACCACCAGTGGGTCCGGTCGTTGGGCATCCCGTAGACGAAGCCGGTGAGGGCGCCGTCCTCGGCGAAGGCCCCGAGGGCGCGGGCGCCGCGGCAGGTCATGTGGCGCTGGACGATGTAGCGCCGGATGCCGACCTCCTCCTCGCTGAGGCCGAAGGCGACGGCCTGCACGCGCAGGGCCTCGTCCACGCGGGCGGCGAGGTCGAGGGGGCCGATGCGGAGTCCGGTAGGCAGCATGCGGCGACCTTACTGCGGGGTACGGGTCCGCCGGTATGGCATCGGCCGGTTCAGAACAGGACGCTCATGAACGCGCCGACCTCGCGGAAGCCCACCCGCTTGTAGGAGGCCCGGGCGGCGGTGTTGAAGTCGTTCACGTAGAGGCTGACGACGGGGGCGACGTCCCGCAGGGCGTATGCGACGACGGCGGCCATCCCGGTCTCGGAGTGTCCGCGGCCGCGGAACTCGGGGGCCACCCACACGCCCTGGATCTGGCAGGCGCGGGCGGTGGCGGCGCCGATCTCCGCCTTGAAGACGACGTGGCCGTCCTCGACGCGGGCGAAGGAGCGGCCGCTGCCGACGAGCTCGGCGACGCGGGCCTGGTAGAGGAGTCCGCCGTCGCCGGCCATCGGCGAGATGCCGACCTCCTCGGTGAACATGGCCACGCAGGCGGGCATGATCAGGTCCATCTCGTCCTTGCGGATCCGGCGGACCAGGGGGTCGGGCTCGACCGTGGTGGAGGGGCTCTCGATGACCATGAGCGGCTGGTGGGAGCGGACCTCGCGGGCCGGGCCCCAGCTGGGCTCCAGGAGCTGCCACAGCAGCCGGGTGGCCTCGGCGGGGCCGACGATGGAGGAGCAGCGGCGGCCGGTGCGGCGGGCCCGGTCGGCGAAGGCGCGGACGGCGTCGGGGCCGGCGCAGACGGGCACCAGGTTGGCGCCGGCGTAGCAGAGGGAGCGGAGCTCGCCGTCGGCGTACCAGCCCCACATTTCGCCGCCCAGGCGCCAGGGATCGAGTCCGGCGACCTGGACCCGGGAGGTGACGAAGGCGTTCTCGACCGGCTCGCGTCCGAGGACTTCGAGCGCGGCGTCGAGATCACTGGGCTCAAGGACCCGGGTGGTGGTCTGCGTCAACACTGGGGCCTCACCATGCAAGTCTGCTGATCTCCGCACTGTACCCGGCGCGGCTCGCGGATGCCGCGTCGCAGAGGTCACGAAAAAGCCCCGGCCCCGCCCCCGAACTGCGGGAACGGGGCCGGGGCGGGCCTCGGTGGGTCAGACGCCGATGGCCACGCTGGGCTCGCCGGAGGGGACGCCGTCCTTCTCCATCTGTTCGGCGATCTTCAGGGCCTCTTCGATGAGGGTCTCCACGATCTTGGACTCGGGGACGGTCTTGATGACCTCGCCCTTGACGAAGATCTGGCCCTTGCCGTTGCCGGAGGCGACGCCGAGGTCGGCCTCGCGGGCCTCGCCGGGGCCGTTGACGACGCAGCCCATGACCGCGACGCGCAGCGGCACCTCCATGCCCTCCAGGCCCGCCGTGACCTCCTCGGCCAGCTTGTACACGTCGACCTGCGCGCGTCCGCAGGACGGGCAGGAGACGATCTCCAGGCGGCGCGGCTTGAGGTTCAGCGACTCCAGGATCTGGTTGCCGACCTTGACCTCCTCGACCGGCGGGGCCGAGAGGGAGACGCGGATGGTGTCGCCGATGCCCTCGGAGAGCAGCGCGCCGAAGGCCACGGCGGACTTGATGGTGCCCTGGAAGGCGGGGCCGGCCTCGGTGACGCCCAGGTGGAGCGGGTAGTCGCAGGCGGCGGCCAGCTGGCGGTAGGCGTTGACCATGACGACCGGGTCGTTGTGCTTGACCGAGATCTTGATGTCGCCGAAGCCGTGCTCCTCGAAGAGGGAGGCCTCCCACAGCGCGGACTCGACCAGCGCCTCGGGGGTGGCCTTGCCGTACTTCTTCAGCAGCCGGGCGTCGAGGGAGCCGGCGTTGACGCCGATGCGGATCGGGGTGCCCGTGTCGCCCGCGGCCTTCGCGATCTCCTTGACCTTGTCGTCGAACTGCTTGATGTTGCCCGGGTTCACGCGGACGGCGGCGCAGCCGGCGTCGATCGCGGCGAACACGTACTTGGGCTGGAAGTGGATGTCGGCGATGACCGGGATCTGCGACTTCTTCGCGATGACGGCGAGGGCGTCGGCATCGTCCTGCGTCGGGCAGGCCACGCGGACGATGTTGCAGCCGGAGGCGGTCAGCTCGGCGATCTGCTGGAGGGTGGCGCCGATGTCGGAGGTGCGGGTCGTGGTCATCGACTGCACCGAGATGGGTGCGTCGCCGCCGACGGCGACCGATCCGACGTGGATCTTGCGGCTGACCCTGCGGTCGGCAAGCTTCGTCGGCACGGCCGGCATTCCGAGAGAGATGGCAGTCATCTGCTGTGCAACCCCAAGGTGTGGATCGAGGTCCCGAGATCGGCGGGCTCCGGCCTTCGAGGTTACGCCAATCACCGAGCGCTCCACGCATCCGAGGGGGGTGCGCCACCCGAACGTAGGGAGCCGGGCACGATGCGTGCCCGGCTCCGGTGTTCGTGGACGGCCCCGCGGGGCGCTAGGTGATCTTGATGGGGTTCACCACGTCGGCCACCATCACCAGCAGGGTGAAGCAGATGAAGATGCCGGCCACGACGTAGGCGACGGGCATCAGCTTCGCGACGTCGAAGGGGCCGGGGTCGGGGCGCCGGAAGATCTTCGCCACGGTGCGCCTGACCGACTCCCACAGGGCGCCGGCGATGTGCCCGCCGTCGAGCGGGAGCAGCGGCAGCATGTTGAAGAGGAACAGCGAGAGGTTGAAGCCGGCCAGCAGGTTGAGGAAGACGACCAGCTGGTACTGGGCGGGGATGTCGAGGTTGAAGATCTCGCTGCTGACGCGGGCGGCGCCGACGACGCCCATCGGGCTGTCCTGCTTGCGCTCGGCGCCGTTGAAGGCCGCGTTCCACAGGTCGGGGACCTTGGACGGCAGGTCGACGAGCGACTGGACTCCGGCCTGCATCATCTCGCCCATGCGGTCGACGGACTGGCCGAAGGACTGCGGGACGTAGCCGGAGGCGGGGGCGAAGCCGAGGAAGCCGGCGGTGACGTACTGGTCCTTGACGTACCTGCCACTGCCGTCGGTCTTGGCGACCTTGTTCTCGATGAGGTCGGCGTGCAGGTCGAGCCGCCGTCCGGCCCGCTCGACGGTGATCGTGGCGGGGCCGACGGTGGCCCGGATGTCCTTCTGGAGCGCCGACCAGTCCTTCACGGGGCGCCCGTTGAAGGCGACGATCCTGTCCTTCTGCTCCAGGCCGGCCGCCTTGGCGGGGGCGGCCGGGTCGCCGGGGGTGCACTTGTCGCGCTTCTCGCTCTGCTGGATCACGCAGTCCGAGACCGAGCCGACGACGGTCGTCTGGGTGTTGAGCCCGAAGGTCATCAGGGTGGTGAGGAAGATCGCCACCGCCAGGACCAGGTTCATGAACGGGCCTGCGAACATCACGATGACGCGCTTCCACGGCTTGCGCGTGTAGAAGAGCCGGCTCTCGTCGCCGGGCTGGAGCTCCTCGTACGCCGCCGAGCGGGCGTCCTCGATCATCGACCGGAACGGGGAGGTCGAGCGGGCGGTGACCTTGCCGTCCTCGCCGGGCGGGAACATCCCGATCATGCGGATGTAGCCGCCCATCGGGATGGCCTTGATCCCGTACTCGGTCTCGCCCTTGTTCCGCGACCAGATGGTCGGGCCGAAGCCGACCATGTACTGCGGCACCCGGATGCCGAAGAGCTTGGCCGTGGAGAGGTGTCCGAGCTCGTGCCAGGCGATGGAGACCAGCAGGCCGACCGCGAAGAGCACGACCCCGAGCACCGTCATCAGAACCGTCATGCGCCCGCCTCCACGGCGGCCTTCGCCGCCATCTCCCGCGCCCGGGCCCTGGCCCAGGCCTCCGCTTCGAGGACGTCCCGGAGGGTCAGGGAAGTTCCCGACGCCGGCGTCCCGTGCTCATCGACCACGGCAGAGACCGTATCCATGATTGCTGTGAACGGCAGCCGACCGGCCAGGAAAGCCTCCACGCACTCCTCGTTGGCCGCGTTGAACACGGCCGGTGCGGTGCCGCCGAGGGTGCCCACGCGCCGGGCCAGGCCCACCGCCGGGAAGGCCTCGGTGTCCAGCGGGAAGAACTCCCACGTGGACGCCTTGGTCCAGTCGAAGGCGGGGGCCGCGTCCGGGACCCGCTGGGGCCAGCCGAGGCCGATCGCGATGGGGCCGCGCATGTCCGGCGGAGTGGCCTGGGCGAGGGTGGAGCCGTCCGTGAACTCCACCATCGAGTGCACGTAGGACTGCGGGTGGACGACGACCTCGATCTGCTCGAAGGGGATGTCGTAGAGCAGGTGCGCCTCGATGACCTCCAGCCCCTTGTTGACCAGGGTGGCGCTGTTGACCGTGATCACCGGGCCCATGGCCCAGGTGGGGTGGGCGAGGGCGTCCTCGACGGTGACGCCGGCCAGCTCAGCGCGGGTGCGGCCGCGGAAGGGGCCGCCGGACGCGGTGACGACGAGCTTGCGGACGTCGGCGCGGGTGCCGGCGGCGAGCGCCTGGAACAGCGCGGCGTGCTCGGAGTCGACCGGGATGATCTGGCCGGGCTGTGCGAGGGCCTTGACCAGGGGGCCGCCGACGATCAGCGACTCCTTGTTGGCCAGGGCCAGGGTCCGGCCCGCCCGCAGTGCGGCGAGGGTGGGCGCGAGGCCGATGGAACCGGTGATGCCGTTGAGGACGGTGTGGCACTCGGAGGCGGCGAGCTCGGCCGCCGCGTCGGGCCCGGCCAGGATCTCGGGCAGCGGCTCTCCGGGCCCGTACCGGTCGCTCAGCGCGTCCTTCAGGGCCGGTACGGCGTCCTCGCGGGCGACGGCCACCCGCCCGACCCGCAGCAGCCGGGCCTGCTCGGCCAGCAGGTCGACCCGGCCGCCGGCGGCCGACAGCGCGGTCACCTGGAACCGGTCGGGGTTGCGCAGGGCGAGGTCGATGGCCTGGGTGCCGATGGACCCGGTGGAGCCGAGGATGACGATGTCCCGGGGGCCGGCCGCGGCGTCGAAGAGGAGGTGCGGATCGGCGAGGGGGGCTGGGCGGTCGCTCATGCACCCCATTGTTGCCGCAAGTCAGGAGCGGCCGGACACGGAGCCCCCTTCCGTGACCCGCAGGAGGAGGTGCGGGAGCGTTCCGGCGAAGTCCGGGAGCGTGCGGGCCACCTGCCACCAGGCGTCCGGGTCGGATCCGAGGGCCAGGGCGAACAGCCGGTCCGCCTCGGCCCGCGCGGCGAGGACGGGCTCGGTCCAGTCGTGGCGGTCGGGGTGGTTCACGTCGCCGAGCCAGTGGTCCTCGTCCAGGGCCCAGCAGGCGGGCGCCTTGTGCCGGATCACGTCCTCGCCGGTGAGCAGCCCGCGGGCCAGGCAGTCCCGCACCCACCGGATGTCCTCCTGGACGGACGGCATGGGCACCGCGAGGCTGGCCAGGGCCAGTTCGCGGTCCACGCCGGGGACGGGCTCGGCGGCCTTCGGGGCCAGGGAGCGCAGTACGCCGTCGAGCCCGGGAACCTGTGGCGCCGGCGCGTCGGCGGGCTCCTCCTCCGGGAGGGTGCCGCGCACGATCCGGGCCACGAGGACGGGCAGGGTGCCGCGGAAGGCGGGGGCGCGGCGGTGCAGCTCGGCCCAGAGCCGCGGGTCGTCCCGCAGGGGGCGCAGCGCCCGGGCGACGGAGGTCCGCATCCCGGTCCGTTCCGGCAGGGACCAGCGCAGGCCCCTGGCGTCGGGGATGTCCGCGAGCAGCAGGGTGCGGTGGGCGGGGGCGACGTGGGCGACGAGCTCGTCGCAGGTGAGGAGCCCCATCCGGACGGCCCGGACGGCGGGCCGGTACCAGCGGTGGCCCTGCGTGTCCTGCGTGCCGGCGTCGAGCAGGGCCCGGCAGACCTCGCGGGGCAGGCCGCCGGCCAGCAGTAGGGCCTCGACCGCGGTGGGCGGCAGGGGGTCCCGGGCGTGCTCGTGCAGCAGCGTCCCGTGGTCGAGCGGGTCGTGGGGCATCCGCAGCAGGGTGATCGGGGTCCGGGGCCGGCGGCCGTGCCGGCGCAGCAGCGCGATCAGCTCGCCGGTGGTGAACGGCCCGGGGCCGGTCTGCCGCAGCAGCTCGGGCGACGGCCCGGGGCGGGCCGCGTACCGCGCGGCGCCGGGCAGCCCGGGCAGGGGCCGGCCGACGACGTGCGGGTTGCGGGCGACGTACTGCCGGTCCTCCTCGCTGCCGTGGCGCAGCAGCAGGGTGACGGTGGAGGCCGCCAGCCACTCGTCGCGGCACAGGTACTTGCGGGTCGGCGCGTCGAGCCGGCCGATCAGGTCGGTGACGACATGGTCCGGTGCGTGGCGCAGCAGGTGTGCCACGCACCAGGCCGTCCGTCGGCTGGCGCGGTCTTCCTCGGCCGTCGGCATCGCTCTCTCCGCCTTGCCCGTGCTCGTACGCGTACGGGTGTCCGTACGCGTACTCATCCTCGTACGTCTGTCCGACGTCCGGCGATGATCGCAGGTCAGCGGAGCGGGCGGTGCACGTTTTTCCGGCTGGAGGGGCCGGGTGCGGCCTCCGCGATCCACGGGCCGTCGCCGGAGGGGTCGATGACGCCCTCCTCCAGCCAGGTGTAGGTGCCGCTCAGTACGCCCGCGACGACCTTGCGGTCGAGGTCGTCGGTGTTGGTCCAGAGCCGTCCGAAGAGTTCCTCGACGCGGATCCGGGACTGCCGGCAGAAGGCGTCGGCCAGCTGGTACGCCTCGCGGCCGTGCTCGCCGGAGGCGCGCAGGTGCTCGGCGCGGACGCAGGCCGCGCTCATCGCGAAGAGCTCGGCGCCGATGTCGACGATCCGGCCCAGGAAGCCCTGCTTGGTCTCCATGCGGCCCTGCCAGCGGGACATGGCGTAGAAGGTGGAGCGGGCCAGTTTGCGGGCGCAGCGTTCGACGTAGCGCAGGTGGGTGGCCAGGTCGGGGTGGCCGCCGGGGTGGAAGGCCCGGTAGGTGCCGGGGAGCTGGCCGGCGCCGGTGGCGAGCTGGGGCAGCCAGCGGGCGTAGAACCCGGCTGCGCGGGCGCCCGCCCTGGCCTTGTCGCCGAGGGCCTTGTCCGGGTCGATGAGGTCGCCCGCGACCGACAGGTGGGCGTCGACGGCCTCGCGGGCGATCAGCAGGTGCATGATCTCCGTCGAGCCCTCGAAGATCCGGTTGATGCGCAGGTCGCGGAGCATCTGCTCGGCGGGCACGGCGCGCTCGCCGCGGGCGGCGAGGGACTCGGCGGTCTCGAAGCCCCGGCCGCCGCGGATCTGGACGAGCTCGTCGGCCATCAGGCAGGCCATCTCCGAGCCGTACAGCTTGGCGAGGGCCGCCTCGATGCGGATGTCGTTGCGGTCCTCGTCGGCCATCTGGGAGGCGAGGTCCACGACCGCCTCCAGGGCGAAGGTGGTGGCGGCGATGAAGGAGATCTTGGCGCCGACGGCCTCGTGCCTGGCGACCGGGCGGCCCCACTGCTCGCGTACGCCGGACCACTCGCGGGCGATCTTCAGGCACCATTTGCCGGCCCCGACGCACATCGCGGGCAGCGAGAGCCTGCCGGTGTTGAGGGTGGTCAGGGCGATCTTGAGCCCGGCTCCCTCGGCGCCGATGCGCTGGGCGGCGGGGACCCGTACCTGGTGGAAACGGGTGACGCCGTTCTCCAGGCCGCGCAGGCCCATGAAGGCGTTGCGGTTCTCGACGGTGATGCCGGGCGAGTCGGCCTCGACGACGAAGGCGGTGATGCCGCCGCGGTGGCCCTCGCTCTTCGGTACGCGCGCCATCACCACGAGCAGGTCCGCGACCACCCCGTTGGTGGTCCACAGCTTCACGCCGTCGAGGACGTAGCCGTCCGTGCCGTCCGGGACCGCCGTGGTGGCCAGGCGCGCCGGGTCGGAGCCCACGTCGGGCTCGGTGAGCAGGAAGGCGCTGATGGCGGTGGTGGCGCAGCGCGGCAGGTAGGTGTCCTTCTGCTCCTGCGTGCCGAAGATCTTCAGCGGCTGGGGGACGCCGATCGACTGGTGGGCGGAGAGCAGGGCGCCGATGGCCGGACTGACGGAGCCGACGAGCGCGAGGGCCTTGTTGTAGTAGACCTGGGTGAGGCCGAGGCCGCCGTACTTGGGGTCGATCTTCATCCCGAGGGCGCCGAGCTCTTTCAGCCCGCGCACGGTCTCGTCGGGGATCCGCGCCTCGCGTTCGATGCGGGCCCCGTCGATCTCGGTCTCGCAGAAGGTCCGCAGCCGGGCGAGGAAGGCCTCGCCGCGCCGGACGTCCTCGTCCGCGGGCAGCGGATGGGGATGGATCAGGTCGAGCCGCAGCCTGCCGAGGAAGAGCTCCTTGGCGAAGCTGGGCTTGCGCCAGTCCTGCTCCCGGGCCGCTTCCGCGACCTGCCGTGCCTCGCGCTCGGTCACCTTGGGCTGTGCGGGCTGTGTTGCGGACATGAGGGGACTCACCTCGCCGCCGAGTCGGTGGTTCACCGGATTACCAGCCGGTGCTACCTGTGAGTCGTACCCAATGTGGGCGGAATGGAAAAGGGGGACGGCCGGAGCCCCCGCACAGTAGGCTCCGGCCGTCGGCTTTTTGGCCGTACGAGATCAGATGTCGAGGCCGGTCAGGACCAGGACTCGCTCGTACGTGTAGTCGTCCATCGCGTAGCGGACGCCCTCGCGGCCCACACCGGACTGCTTGACGCCGCCGTACGGCATCTGGTCGGCGCGGTAGGACGGCGCGTCGCCGACGATCACACCGCCGACCTCGAGCTCGCGGTGCGCGCGGAACGCGGTCTGGATGTCGCGGGTGAAGACGCCGGTCTGCAGGCCGAACTTCGAGTCGTTGACGGCGGCGAAGGCCTCGTCGGTGTTCTCGACCTTCGTGAGGGTGAGGACCGGCCCGAAGACCTCCTCGGTGGCGAGCTTGACGCCCGCCGGGACCTCCGCGAGCACGGTGGGCTCGAAGGAGGCACCCTCGCGCTTGCCGCCGGTGAGCAGCTTGGCTCCGGCGGACACGGCCTCGTCGACCCAGGACTCGACACGCTTGGCGGCGTCCTCGGAGACGAGGGGGCCGACGTCGGTGGCGGAGTCGGACGGGTCACCGGTGACCTGCGCCTGGACCTTGGCGACGACCTTCTCGACGAGGGCGTCGTAGACGGACGCGTCGGCGATCACGCGCTGCACCGAGATGCAGGACTGGCCGGCCTGGTAGTTCGAGAAGGTCGCGATACGGGTCGCGGCCCAGTCGAGGTCGGCCTCGGAGGCCCAGTCGGCGAGGACCACGGCCGCGGCGTTGCCGCCGAGCTCCAGGGTGCAGTGCTTGTGGGGCACCGACTGCTGGATGGCGTAGCCGACGGTGTCGGAGCCGGTGAAGGAGATGACGGGGAGGCGCTCGTCCTTGACCAGGGCCGGCATCTTGTCGTTGGCGACGGGCAGCACGGACCACGAACCGGCCGGGAGGTCGGTCTCGGCGAGCAGCTCGCCCAGGATCAGACCGGACAGCGGGGTGGCCGGGGCCGGCTTCAGGATGATCGGCGCGCCGACGGCGATGGCCGGGGCCACCTTGTGGGCGCACAGGTTCAGCGGGAAGTTGAACGGCGCGATACCGAGGACCGGGCCCTTGACGAAGCGGCGGGTCAGCGCGAGACGGCCGACGCCGCCGGCGTCGGTGTCGAGGCGCTGGGCCTCTCCGCCGTTGAAGCGGCGGGCCTCTTCCGCGGCGAAGCGGAACACGGACACCGCACGGCCGACCTCACCGCGGGCCCACTTGATGGGCTTGCCGTTCTCGGCGGAGATCAGCTGGGCGATCTCCTCGGTGCGCTCGACGAGCCGCTTGGACACGTGGTCCAGGGCGGCGGCCCGCACGTGGGCAGGGGTCGCGGAAAACTCCGCCGTCACGGCGTACGCCGCGGCCACGGCCTCTTCGACCTGGGCGTCGGTGGGCACGCTGACGGTGCCGACCAGCCGGCCGTCCCACGGGGAGTGGACGTCGAAGCTGTCATCGCCGGTGGCCTGGCGGCCGGCGAGCCAGAAGGCGTGGGTGGAAGTCATGCGAATCCCGGCCCTTCGAGTGTGTGCGGTGGGTCGTTGTCTCCTCCACGGTAGGACTCCGGCGGGGATTCGGTGTTTATCCGGCGTGTAGTACCTGCCGATGGGGCTGCGCCGCTTTGTCAGTGTCCGTGCGGGCCCCGCCCATGCCGGGCCCCTGCGGGGGGCTGTGCGGGCGTGCCCTTGCCCGGCTCCACCGCTGGGGCTCCACCGCTGGGGCTCCGCCCCAGTCCCCGCTCCTCAAACGCCGGAGTGGCTGGTTTTCCCCCGGCGGGGCCGGATGTGCCCGCGGCCCCGCCGGGACGCAACGTTGCGCTACCCGCACGTGCAGGCTGACGCCGGCCAAATCCAGCCTCGCCGGCGATTGAGGCGCCGCCGGAGGCACATCCAGCACCTCCAGCCCGCCTGGACTCGCGGTTGCGCTACGCGCACGTGCAGGCCGAGGCCGGCCAAATCCAGCCTCGCCGGCGATTGAGGCGCCGCCGGAGGCAAGTCCGGCCCCGCCGCCGCTTCCAGCCGTGTCACCCGCACGCACAGGCTGACGCCAGCCAAAATCAGCCCCGCCGGCGTTTGAGGCGCCGCCGGAGGCGCATCCAGCCTCGCCGGCGATTGAGGCGCGGGGGGCACACCCAGCCCGGAGGGGCCGGGGGTTACGACGGAGGGGGGGAGGCCTTGAGGGCGAGCCACAGTTCCATGCGGACGTCCGGGTCGTCCAGGGAGCGGCCGAGGATCTCCTCGACCCGCTTCATGCGGTAGCGGAGGGTGTGCCGGTGCACGCCGAGGTCGGCCGCCGCCGCGTCCCACTGGCCGTGCCGGGAGAGCCACGCCTGGAGCGAGGCCACCAGATCCCCCCGCCCGGTCGCATCGTGCTCCCGCAGCGCGCGAAGGGTCCCGTCCGCGAAGGCCCGTACGGCGTCATCGGCCAGCAGCGGCAGCACCGACCCCGCCGCCATGTCCTCGTGCTCCACGAGCGAGCGCCCCCGCCGCCGGGCCACGGCCAGCGCCTGGTCGGCCTGTTTGAGGGCCGCCGCCACCGTGCCCGGACCCGCCGGGGCGGACAGGCCGACCACCAGTTCGTCCGGCTCCGGACCGGCCGCGTCCCGCCCCCGCCGCGCCTCGATCGCCTCCGCATGGTCCACGCACGCCTGTACGGCCGCCCCCGCATCGGCGGCCAGCACCACCAGCCGCCCCGGCTCGGGCACGACCAGCAGCGTCTCGCCCGTACGGGCCGCCGCCGACTCCACCGCGTCGGCCAGCAGCGCCAGCCCCTCCGGCTGGGCCGTCCCCGGCAGCGCCGGCTCGGCCACGATCAGCCGGAAGGGGGCCTCCAGCAGCGCCCCGTACAGGTCTCCGGCCACGGACCGCGCATGCTCCGCCTCCCCCGCCAGCAGCATCCGCAGCACGGCCGCCCCCAGCCGGGACTCCGCGTCGTGCAGCGAGCGCGACCGCTCGGTGGTCAGCGTCAGGAGGGCGACCGCGGAGTGGACGGCGTACCGCTCGGCCGTCCCCAGCGGAGCCCCGGTGCCCACCGCGAGCGCGCCCCGCGCCCGCCGCCCCGTGCCCAGGGACTGCAACTCGACCCGGTCCTCCGAGCCGCCGACCACGGCACTCGCCGGCGCGGGCCGCTCCCGCAGCCGCTCCACGTCGGGGGTGAGCCGGGCGGCCCGCCGTGCGGCCCAGTCGGGGGCGGCCGCGACGACCGCGCCCGAGGTGTCGTACAGCGCGGCCCAGCCGTGCACGTGCGCCGCCAGCTTCGCGAGCAGCTCGGCGGGCCCGTCGGCGGAGAGCGCGGCACGCGTCAGCTCGCGCTGCGCCTCGAACCCGGCGGTCACGGCCCGGTACTGGTCGGCCGCCAGCGCGGCGGAGACCGCCTTGCTGATCGCGAGGAACGGGGTCCGCCGCGGAACCTCCAGCAGCGGCATGTCCTCGGTCCGCGCCGCCTCGACGAGGGCTTCGGGGACCGCGTCGTAGTTGACGCCGACCGCGAAGCCGATGCCGACGACCCCGGCCGCCGCGAGCCGCCGTACGTAGCGGCCCATCTCCTGCGGATCCTCCGCGTCCAGCTTCATCGCGGTGATCAGGAGGAGCTCCCCGCCCTCCATGTAGGGGACGGGGTCGGCGAGCTCGCTGACGTGGGCCCAGCGCACGGGGGTGTCGAGGCGGCTCTCCCCCGCCCGGACGCTGAGCTTGAGCGCCGAGTGCTGGACGAGCGAGGCGAGGGTGAGCGGCATCGGTTACCAGGGGCCTTAGCGGAGGGGGCGGGGAGAGGAGGGGCGCGGCGGAAAAGCGCCGCGAGAGAAGAGCAGCAGAGGAGCCGCCGACGCTTTTCGCCGTGTCGTATGAACGGCTCCCCTCGATTCTGCCACCCCGTACGGGTCCGCTCAGCCCGAGTCAGGCCGTCGCCGACCCGGCCAGCCGGACCAGCAGCGGAGCCGCCCGCTCCCCGCGGACCGAGGTCAGCGAGAGCACCGCGTGCCCCGGAGGTACGGCGTGCGCCAGGTCGGAGGCGGACCAGCGCTCGCGCTCCACCTGGCGCACGGTGACCGCGTCCGTGGTGACGGCCTTGCCGGTGACGAGCTTGCGGAAGGCGTGGATGGCCCGGGTCAGCGGCTGGTCGGCGAAGACGGTGCGGTGGGTGACGTCGCGGGTCTCCACCCACTCGGTGCCCCAGGTCTCGGCGAACCGCTTGCCGTCCCAGGTGGTGACCCCGGAGAAGGCCATCCGGCAGCCGACCGCGCCGAGCAGCGGGGTGCGCAGCGGCTCCGGTACGTCGTCCAGGGTGCGCAGCGCGAGCAGGACCCCGGCGTTGGCGGAGCGCAGCCGCTGGACGCCGCGGACGGTCTCCGGGGTGAGGGTGTGGGACGCGTCGTCGAAGGCGAGGAATGCGAAGAGGGAGCGGTCGGTGCGGGCGGCCGCGGCGGCGTTGAACTGGGCGAGCAGCAGCCGGGCCAGCATGCGGGAGGCGTCGGCGTGACCGCGCTCGGGCAGGTCGATGCGGACGCGGAGCGGGTGCTCCAGGGCGCGCAGCGAGAAGGGCCGGCCCTGGCCGGTGGTGTCGAAGAACCCGGCGAAGGCGGGCCGGTCCAGCAGCGCCACCCGGTCGGCGAGGGCGGGTCCGGGGTCGCCGTGGGCCCCGTACTGCCGTTCCCGGGCGTCCAGCTCGCGGAGCATGGCGTGCTGGCCGGCGTCGGCCAGGGCCCGGCGCAGGTCGCCGAGCACCTCCGGGACCTGGTCGAGCAGTTCGCGGAGCTCGGGTACGGCGGGGAAGCGGTCGTACGCCGTGCGGAACGGCCCGAGCAGCTGGGCGAGCGCGGTCGCGGCCCGCCGCACCTCGATGCCGGGCACGTCCCCGACGAAGGCCTCGGCGAGGAGGGTGGCGGCCTCGTCGGGGTCGGTGGCGCCGCCGTAGAGGTCGAGGTCGTACACGGAGGCGGGGTCGCCGACCCGGACCACGACGTCGAACGCGGCGTCGGGCCCGAGCTGCGCCCCGGCCGCGCCGACGGCGACGACGGCGGCCTGCCCGGCGAGCGCCTGCAGTGCGAGCGACTCGACGACGGGCCGCACGAGGCGGCCGGTCTTCCCGCTGCCGGAGGGCCCGACGGCGAGCAGGGAGGTCCCGAGCACGTCGGGGTCGAGCGCGAGGGAGGTGCCGCGGCGGGCGTACGGGTTGCGCGGGCCGTCCTCGACGGTGCCGAGCAGCACCTGCCGGGCGAGCAGATCGTGCCGGGCGGCCCGCACGGGCAGATCCCGCGCCCCGGAGGGGTGCACGCAGGCCCCGCCCCCCTTCTCCCGCACGGCCTCGGCAAAGGCCCGCATCCGCGAGGGATCCACGGTCACGGACTCCCAGGCCCGCCGAATCCGCGCATAGTCCACATCGTTCATCCGCCCTGCCCCGGCTTCCCCCTCCAGCCGGTCGGCCACCTCCCCGAGCCCGGCCCCTCGCACCTGCGGCCACCGGACCGGGTCGGCGTTGGCAGTCGCCTCCACTGGTACCCGGGCGGCCTCGGAGAGCCCGCCGGGAACGGGCCTACGACCCAGCCTGGTGAAGAACACAAGGACCGGCACCAGAACCACCGCGTACACGAGGAGGGTGACCAGCAGTTGCGCTCCCGCGCCCATCTCCCCGAGGGGCAGATGGCCGCCGACGAGGTTCAGGACCGGTACGGTCCTGGTCCAGATCAGCATCACCACGAACAGCGCCCCGGCCGTCGCGCCAAGCACCCGGGCCCGCGAGCCGCGCGCCGCGACAAGCCGTTCGAAGGCCAGACCCCAGGAGCCGAGGCGGCTGAACCAGACCACAAGCGCCCCGGTGACGAGCAGCATGTACGCCTGCAGGGCGGCGGTGCCCGGACCGCCCTCGGGCGTGCCGTCCAACTTCCACCAGTCGCGGGGAGTGAGGAGCTTCACCGGAAGGTCGGTGTACGGGACGTAGTTGTCGGTGATCAGCGACCACACCAGCACGCACGCGAGGAAGGAGATGACCGCGCCACTGAGCAGCGACCGGTCGGTGGTGGGGTCCGCCTCGCTTCCCTTGCGAGGCACATGGCCGAAGCGCCAGACACCGGGTTCCGCCTGCGGCCGCGGCATCCGGAGCCAATCGGCGAGCACAGGTCCGACGGCCGGCGCGTGCTGCGGTTTCGGCGGGGTTCCGAAGGGCGGTGGGCCCGCCGGTCGGGGGACGTGGCCCGCGCGCATCGTCTGTCCGTCGTACGTGTCCTCGGTGTCCATGAACCCCTGCCCCCTGCCCGTGCCCTGCGCTGCGGCGCTAAATCTAGTGCCCGGACCGCCGCTCCGGGCCGTACCGCGAACCTGTCCAGGAGACGCACCTCCGGCCACTCCTATGGCCGCTGCGGACAAGGACACGCGGAGATCACTCCCGGATGGAGCATGCCGTACCCCCTCTCCCGGGCCTAGCCTGCGGACAAAGACACAAGTGCGTCCGAAAACACCCCCCAGGAGCCCTCTATGACCGCTGTCCCGCAGGAGCGCCGCATCGTCACCGCGATCCCCGGCCCCAAGTCGCAGGAGCTGCAGGCCCGCCGCCTCGAGACGGTGGCCGGCGGCGTGGGCTCCGTGCTCCCCGTCTTCACGGCCCGCGCGGGCGGCGGCATCATCGAGGACGTCGACGGCAACCGCCTCATCGACTTCGGCTCCGGCATCGCCGTGACCTCCGTCGGCGCCTCCGCCGAGGCCGTCGTGCGCCGCGCCTCCGCGCAGCTCGCCGACTTCACCCACACCTGTTTCATGGTCACCCCCTACGAGGGCTACGTCGAGGTCTGCGAGGCCCTCGCCGAGCTGACGCCGGGTAACCACGCCAAGAAGTCGGCCCTGTTCAACTCCGGCGCCGAGGCCGTCGAGAACGCCGTCAAGATCGCCCGTGCGTACACCAAGCGCCAGGCCGTCGTCGTCTTCGACCACGGCTACCACGGCCGTACGAACCTCACGATGGCGCTGACCTCGAAGAACATGCCGTACAAGCAGGGCTTCGGCCCGTTCGCCCCCGAGGTCTACCGCGTCCCGGTCGCCTACGGCTACCGCTGGCCCACCGGCGCCGAGAACTGCGGCCCCGAGGCCGCCGCCCAGGCGATCGACAACATCACCAAGCAGATCGGCGCCGAGAACGTCGCCGCGATCATCATCGAGCCGGTCCTCGGCGAGGGCGGCTTCATCGAGCCGGCCAAGGGCTTCCTCCCGGCGATCGTGAAGTTCGCCAACGACAACGGCATCGTCTTCGTCGCCGACGAGATCCAGTCCGGCTTCTGCCGCACCGGCCAGTGGTTCGCGTGCGAGGACGAGGGCATCGTCCCCGACCTCATCACCACCGCCAAGGGCATCGCGGGCGGCCTGCCGCTCGCCGCCGTGACCGGCCGCGCCGAGATCATGGACTCCGCCCACGCGGGCGGCCTGGGCGGCACCTACGGCGGCAACCCGGTGGCGTGCGCCGGTGCGCTCGGTTCCATCGAGACCATGAAGGAGCTCGACCTCAACGCCGCGGCGAAGAAGATCGAGTCCATCATGAAGACCCGCCTCGCGGCCATGCAGGAGAAGTACGAGATCATCGGCGACATCCGCGGCCGCGGCGCCATGATCGCGATCGAGCTCGTCAAGGACCCGGTCTCCAAGACCCCGTTCCCGGAGGCGGCCGGCGCGCTCGCCAAGGCGTGCCACGCCGAGGGCCTGCTCGTCCTCACCTGCGGTACGTACGGCAACGTGCTCCGCTTCCTCCCGCCGATCGTCATCGGCGAGGACCTGCTGAACGAGGGTCTGGACCTCATCGAGGCCGCGTTCGCGGCCATCGGCACGGAGATCTGATCGAACGTCTAGAACGCCAGATCGCAGCGCTCACCCGGTACCGACGGTAACGGGCGGGCGCTGTGAAGAAGGTGTGGGGGGCCGATGGCGGGAACGCGTTCCTGCTGTCGGTCCCCTTTCCTCTGCCGTACGGTTTCTGCAGATGAGTGAGACACCCCGCTCCCGGGAAACCGGGGGCGACACCAGTACCGGGCTTCCCCAGCGCCGTACTGGGCATGCGTTCGCGCACACTCCTCACCGATCGGACGGCCGTCCGCCCCAAACCCCCCGGGGCGCACGGCAACCCGATCCGGGCGGCCGTCCCGGAACCATCCCCCCTGTTCCGGGACGGCCGGCCATCATCCGGGCCGCGCTCGCTCCGACCGCCCTGAGCCTGACCGCCCTCTGTCTGGCCGCCTTCGCCCTGATCACCTGGCAGGTCCTGGTCGCGGGCCCCCTGTTGGCCCCGGACGAGCGCCTCAGCCGCGCCGTCGTCCGCACCGTCCCGGACGCCGTCACCGAGCGCCTGGCGGACCTCGGCAACGTCCCCGTCGCGGTTCCGGTGCTGCTCCTCGCGATCGCGTACGCCGCCCGGCGCGGCAACCGCCTCGGCGCGGCGGCCGCGGCACTGGCCATGGCCCTGGTGCCGGCGCTGATCGTCCCGCTCAAGGAGTGGACCGCCCGGCCCGGCCCCCTGGAGCCCTGGGCCGCCGGGTACTACCCCTCGGGCCACACCGCCACCTCGGCCGTCGCGTACATCGGCGCGGCCCTGCTCATCGCCCCGTACACGCGCCGGGCATGGCCGGCGGCCACCGCCCTCGTGCTCACGGGGGCGACGGCCGTCGGGCTGGTCCTGCGGGGCTGGCACTGGCCGCTCGACGTGCTGGCCAGCCTGTTCCTGTGCGCTCCGCTGCTCCTCGGGGTGCGGTGGTCCGGCCGGCTCAGCCTCCGAAGTACGCGTCGAAGTTCCGGCTGAACTCCCAGCCCCCGAAGCGGTCCCAGTTGATCGACCAGGTCATCAGGCCGCGCAGGGCGGGCCAGGTGCCGTGGGTCTGGTAGGCGCCGCAGTTCGTCTTCTTCGTCAGGCAGTCGAGGGCCTTGTTCACCTCGGCGGGCGGGGTGTGGCCGTTGCCCGCGTTCGTGGTGGCCGGGAGGCCGATGGCCACCTGGTCCGGGCGCAGCGGCGGGAAGACGCGGGCCGTGTTGCCCGCGACCGGGAAGCCGGTGAGCAGCATGTCGGTCATGGCGATGTGGAAGTCCGCGCCGCCCATGGAGTGGTACTGGTTGTCCAGGCCCATGATGGAGCCCGAGTTGTAGTCCTGGACGTGCAGCAGGGTGAGGTCGTCGCGCAGGGCGTGGATGACGGGGAGGTACGCGCCGGCGCGCGGGTCCTGGCCGCCCCAGGGGCCGGATCCGTAGTACTGGTAGCCCAGTTGGACGAAGAAGGTCTCGGGGGCCATGGTCAGGACGAAGGCCGGGCCGTACGTGGCCTTGAGGGTCTTCACGGCGGAGATCAGGTTGACGATTCCCCCGGTGGTGGGGGCGCGGAAGTCGGTGTCGCCGGTGGCCAGGGAGAGGGAGTGGCCCTCGAAGTCGATGTCGAGGCCATCGAGCCCGTATTCGTCGATGATGCTGCCGACGGAGGAGACGAAGGCGTCGCGGGCGGCCGTGGTGGCGAGCTGGACCTGGCCGTTCTGGCCGCCGATGGAGATCAGGACCTTCTTGCCGGCGGCCTGCTTGGCCTTGATGGCCGCCTTGAACTCGGCCGGGGTTTCGACGCCCGGGCACTCGGCGACCGGGCAGAGCCGGAAGCGGATGTCCCCGGAGGTCACGGAAGTCGGTTCGCCGAAGGCGAGGTTGATGACGTCCCAGGAGGCGGGGACGTCGGCCATCCGGGTGTAGCCGGAGCCGTTGGCGAAGCTCGCGTGCAGGTAGCCGACCAGCGCGTGCGCGGGGAGGCCGCCACCGCCGCCACCGCCGCCGCTCGTCGTGGTCCCGGAGGCGGGGGCGCTCCTGGCGGATTCGCCCGCCGCGTTCACCGCGCCGACCCGGAAGGTGTACGTCGTGGAGGCGGTGAGCCCGGTGACGGTGGCCGAGGTTCCGGTGACGCTCAGGGGCGCGGCCCCGTCGCGGTGGACGGTGTAGCCGGTGGCTCCGGAGGCGGCGGACCAGGACAGGTTCAGGCTGCTCGGCGTGGCGCCGGATACGGTCAGGCCGGTGGGGGCGGCCGGGGGCTGGGGGCCGGCGGGGCCGCCGGGGTCGGGGCCGACCAGGGTGAGGTCGTCGGTGAAGTGCGCCGGCTGGCCGTACCAGCCGTGGGTGTAGACGGTCACCGAGGTGGTCGACGGGCCGGTGCGGAAGCCGGTGGTGAGCTGCTTCCACGCGCCGGGGGTCTGCGTCCAGGTCGACACGTCGGTGGTGCCGGTCCCGCTCGCGCCGAGGTAGACGTACGCACCCTGCACCCAGGCGGAGAGCGTGTACGTCGAGTCGGGCTTGACGGTGACGGTCTGGGAGCAGCGGGCGTTGTCCTGTCCGGCCGGGGTGGCCTTGAGGGCGGAGCCGCCGCCGTGGACGGGGGTGGTGACGGTGGCTCCGCTGCCGCCGGAGCAGCTCCAGCCGGTGAGGCCGGCTTCGAAGCCGCCGTTGCGTATGAGGTCGGCGTCCGCCGCCGCGGCCGGCGGGCCCGCGGCGAGGAAGCCGGCCGCCGCGAGTGCGGCGGCCGTGAGGAGGGACCGGGCTCTGCGCACAACTGCCTCCGGTGCATGGGGGGGATGGAGGGGTCAGCGGCGCCCAAGATGGTCCAGACCAATGCCGTTGTCAAGGTTTCCGGCCCTCCTCCGCCACCACGCGCGCGGCCGCCTCGTGCATCGCGAGCTCCAGCACCACCGGGTCGGTGAGCGTCCCCTGCCCGTCCGGGAGGACCAGCCAGCGCACTCCGCCCGTGGACCGGCCGGGATACGGCACCACGATCCAGGTGCCGCGCCCCGCACCCCGTACGCCCGTCCCGATCCAGCGGGACGCCGTGCCCGGAGGCACGAAGAAGCCCAGCCGCGAGTCGCCGAAATCGGCGAGCACCGGGCCGGGCCGGGCGAGGAGCAGGTTCAGTACGTCGAGGGTGGCCTGCCCCAGCTCCCCGGGCAGGATCAGCACGTCCCAGTTCCGGCCGGCGGGCAGGAGGGTCACCCCGAGGGGGCTGCGCTCCCACTCCCAGCGGCAGGCTTCGGGGTCCGGCGCCGCCGATACCAGCCATTCCACTGCCGTCTTGGTCTCCGGGATCGCCATCGCCCGGCCTCCGTTCGTCTCCGCGGTGAAGGGTTCTCACCGGGAGAGAGCGCGGCCGGGCGCGGCTATGACGCGGGTTGCGTTACTCCGAGGTGGTGAAGCGGGTCACACGATGACGGGCGGTGTGCGCCGGGGGCGTGCGCCTCGCCGGATCAGCTGTCGAAGCCGAGCCCGAAGCGGTCCAGCGTCCTGAGCCAGATGTTCCGGTGGCCGCCGCGGGCGTCGGCGCGGGCCAGCGACCACTTGGTGAGCGTGATCCCGGTCCACGCGAAGGGCTCGGGCGGGAAGGGCATCGGCTTGGACCTGACCATCTCCAGCCGGGTGCGCTCGGTGGACAGGCCGTCGAGCAGGTCCAGCATCACGTCGGCGCCGAAGCGCGTGGCGCCCACGCCGAGCCCGGTGTAGCCGGCCGCGTAGGCGACCCTGCCCGAGTGCGCGGTGCCGAAGAAGGCGGAGAAGCGCGAGCAGGTGTCGATCGCACCGCCCCAGGCGTGGCTGAACTTCAGGCCCTCCAGCTGCGGGAAGCAGGTGAAGAAGTGCTCGGCGAGCTTGAGGTAGGTCTCGGGGCGGTGGTCGTACTCGGAGTCGAGCTTCCCCCGGTAGGGGTAGATCGCGTCGTAGCCGCCCCACAGGATCCGGTTGTCCTTGGTGATCCGGAAGTAGTGGAACTGGTTGGCGCTGTCGCCGAGCCCCTGCCGGTTCTTCCAGCCGATGGCGGCCAGCTGCTCCTCGCTCAGCGGCTCGGTCATCAGCGCGTAGTCGTAGACCGGGACGGTGAACGGGCGGATCCGCCGGACCAGGGACGGGAAGATGTTCGTGCCCAGGGCGACCCGGCGCGCGAGGATCGTGCCGTACGGGGTCTGCACGGTCATCCCGGGCCCGGCCGGGGCCATCTTCAGGCCGCGGGTGTTCTCGTAGATCCGCACGCCCAGCTCCAGACAGGCGCGCTTGAGCCCCCAGGCCAGCTTCGCCGGGTGGAGCATGGCCACCCCGTCGCGGTCCCACATGCCGGCGAGGAAGGTCGGCGAGTTCACCTCGGCGCGCACCGCGTCGCCTTCGAGGAACTCGGCGCCGCCGCCCAGGCCGAGGCGCTCGGCCTCCTGGTGCAGTTCCCTGAGCTCCTCCACCTGGTGCGGTTCGGTGGCCACGTCGATCTCGCCGGTGCGCTCGAAGTCGCAGTCGATGCCGTAGCGGGCGACCGCCTCCTCGATGGCGTCGAGGTTGCGCGCGCCCAGCTCCTCCAGCGTGGCGAGCTCGTCGGGCCAGCGGGCCAGGCCGTTGGCGAGGCCGTGGGTGAGGGAGGCGGCGCAGAAGCCGCCGTTGCGGCCGGAGGCGGCCCAGCCCGCCTCCTTGCTCTCGATCAGGACGACGTCCCGCTCGGGATCGCGCTCCTTGGCGAGCAGCGCGGTCCACAGCCCGCTGTAACCGCCGCCGATGACCAGCAGGTCGCAGCGCTCGTCGGAGGTGAGCGCCGGCTGGGGGGCGGGCTTGCCGGGGTCGTCCAGCCAGTACGAGACCGGCTTCGCTTCGGAAAGGGATTTCGCAACACTACGCATGGCGACTGGGGCCATGGCTTCCAACTCCCTACAGGGGTCTACTTCGGTTGTGCCTTCTTGCGGCGGTTGCCGACCATCTGGCCGGCGAGGACCACCAGCACCGCGATGACGAACATCGCCGTGCCGATGACGTTGATCTGCACGGGCGTACCGCGCTGGGCCGATCCCCACACGAACATGGGGAAGGTGACGGTGTTGCCCGAGTTGAAGTTGGTGATGATGAAGTCGTCGAACGAGAGTGCGAAGGAGAGCAGCGCGCCCGCCGCGATACCGGGGGCGGCGATCGGCAGCGTGACCCGCAGGAAGGTCTGCACCGGGCCCGCGTAGAGGTCGCGGGCGGCCTCCTCCAGCCGCGGGTCCATGGACAGGACGCGCGCCTTGACGGCGGCGACGACGAAGCTGAGGCAGAACATGACGTGGGCGATCAGGATCGTCCAGAAGCCCAGCTGGATGCCCATGTTGAGGAAGAGCGCGAGCAGCGAGGCCGCCATCACGATCTCGGGCATGGCCATGGGCAGGAAGATCAGCGAGTTGACCGCGCCGCGCGCCCGGAAGCGGTAGCGGACCAGTGCGAAGGCGATCGCGGTGCCCAGGGCGGTGGCGGCGATCGTGGCCCACAGGGCGATCTGGAGCGAGAGCGAGAGGGAACCGCACAGGTCGGCGACCCCGCAGGGGTCCTTCCAGGCGTCGAGCGAGAACTCCTGCCAGGCGTAGTTGAACCGCCCGGAGGGGTTGTTGAAGGAGAAGACGGTCACGACCACGTTCGGCAGGATCATGTACGCGAGCGTGCCGAGGCCGAAGATGACGACGAGATGGCGCCGCAGCCAGCCGGTGAGAGTGCTCATCAGACCAGGTCCTCCGTCCCCGCTCGGCGGATGTAGATGGTGACCATGATCAGCACGATGGCCATGAGGATGAAGGACAGCGCGGCCGCCGTCGGGTAGTCGAGGATGCGCAGGTACTGCGACTGGATGACGTTGCCGATCATCCGGGTGTCCGTGGAGCCGAGCAGCTCGGCGTTGACGTAGTCGCCGCTCGCCGGGATGAAGGTCAGCAGCGTCCCGGAGACCACGCCCGGCATGGAGAGCGGGAAGGTCACCTTCCGGAAGACCGTGGCGGGCTTCGCGTACAGGTCCCCGGCCGCCTCGTGGAGGCGGGTGTCGATGCGCTCCAGCGAGGTGTAGAGCGGCAGGATCATGAAGGGCAGGAAGTTGTACGTCAGACCGCAGACGACCGCGAGCGGCGTGGCCAGCACCCGGTCGCCCTGGGTGATGCCGAGCCAGCCGGTGACGTCGAGGAAGCCGATCTTGTTGAGGACGGCGACCACGGGGCCGCCGTCGGCCAGGATCGTCTTCCACGCCAGCGTGCGGATCAGGAAGCTGGTGAAGAACGGGGCGATGACCAGCACCAGCAGGAGGTTGCGCCAGCGGCCGGCCTTGAAGGCGATCAGGTAGGCCAGCGGGTAGCCGAGCAGCAGGCAGAGCACGGTGGCGGTGCCCGCGTAGAGCAGGGAGCGCAGGAACTGCGGCAGGTACTCGGTGAAGGCGTCCCAGTACGTCTGGAAGTGCCAGGTCACCTTGAAGCCCTCTTCGAGGGAGCCGGTCTGCACCGAGGTGGAGGCCTGGTAGACCATCGGCAGCACGAAGAAGACCAGCAGCCACAGGATGCCCGGGAGCAGCAGCCAGTACGGGATCAGCCGCTTGCGCACGGACGCCTTGTGCACCGGGGGTTCGGCGGGGGCGGCGACCTCCGGCAGCGCGGCGGGGGCGGTCATGCGCTCTCCTCGACCGTCTCGATGCCCGCGTCGATGTCCTGGGCCGCGTCGAGGCCGAACGTGTGCTCCGGGTTCCAGTGCAGGACCACCTCGGCGCCCGGGACGAGGCGGGCGTCGCGCTCGATGTTCTGGGCGTACACCTCCAGCTCCGGACAGACCGGGCTGTCGATGACGTACTGGGTGGAGACGCCGATGAAGGAGGAGTCGGCGATGCGGCCGCGGACCGTGTTGCGGCCGGAGGCGATGGTGTGCGCCTCGTCGGCGTGGACCAGGGAGATCTTCTCCGGGCGCACCCCGACCAGCAGCTTCCCGCCGGCGCGGGGGGTGGTCGAACATCGGGCCGCGGGCAGGTGCAGCTTCGTACCGGAGGCGGAGACCACCACCTCGGCGCCCGCGGACTCCACGGACGCCTCGATGAGGTTGGAGGTGCCGAGGAAGTTGGCGACGAAGGTGGTGCCCGGGTTCTCGTAGAGCTCGGCGGGGGCGCCCAGCTGCTCGACGCGGCCCCCGTTCATCACGGCGACCGTGTCGGCCATCGTCATGGCCTCCTCCTGGTCGTGCGTGACGTGCACGAAGGTGATGCCGACCTCGGTCTGGATCCGCTTGAGCTCCAGCTGCATCTGGCGGCGCAGCTTGAGGTCGAGGGCGCCGAGGGGCTCGTCGAGGAGGAGCACCTGGGGGTGGTTGATCAGCGCGCGGGCGACGGCGACTCGCTGCTGCTGGCCGCCGGAGAGCTGGTGGGGCTTCTTGCCGGCCTGCTCGCCGAGCTGCACCAGCTCCAGCATGTCGTCGACCTGCTTCTTGACCGACTTGATGCCGCGGCGGCGCAGGCCGAAGGCGACGTTCTCGTAGATGTTCAGGTGCGGGAAGAGCGCGTAGCTCTGGAAGACCGTGTTCACCGGGCGCTTGTACGGCGGCAGGTGGGTCACCTCCGTGTCGCCGAGGTGGACCGTGCCGGTGGAGGGCTCCTCCAGGCCGGCGATCATGCGCAGGGTGGTGGTCTTTCCGCAGCCCGAGGCGCCGAGCAGGGCGAAGAAGGAGCCCTGGGGGATGGTGAGATCCAGCGGGTGCACGGCGGTGAAGGTGCCGTAGTGCTTGCTGATCCCGGCGAGGCGGACGTCGCCGCCCGCGGTCTTGTCAGTCATGGGTGGGTCCCGGGGTTGGGTGGGGAAGGGGTCAAGGGGGCCGGCGGAGTCGGCCGGGGTGCGCCGCCGCCGGGTTCGTCCGGTGGGCGGCGCCCGGTCCTCCACGGCTCGCCGTGCGGCGTCAGGCTCCGATGAGCTTGGCGAACTTCTCTTCGTACGCCGTCTCTTCCTCGCTGGTGAGCGAGCGGAAGGCGTGTGCCTTGGCGGCCATCGCCTTGTCCGGGACGATCAGCGGGTTGTCCGCGAGCGCGGGATCGATCTTGGCCAGCTCGTCCTTGACGCCGTCCACCGGGCAGACGTAGCTGATGAAGGCGGCCAGCTGGGCGGCGATCTCGGGCTCGTAGTAGAAGTCGATGAGCTTCTCGGCGTTGGCCTTGTGCCGGGCGTGGGCGGGGACCAGCAGGTTGTCGCTGGAGGTGATGTATCCGGGGGCCGGGATCGCGTACTGGATGTCCGGGTTGCCGGCCTGCAGCTGGATGACGTCGCCGGCCCAGGCGAGGCAGGCGGCGAGGTCCCCCTTGTCGAGGTCGGCGGTGTAGTCGTTGCCGGTGAACCGGCGGATCTGCTTGGTGTCCACGCCCTTCTGCAGGCGGCCGATCGCCCCGTCGAAGTCCGCGGTGGTGAAGTTCGAGGGGTCCTTGCCCTGGTCGAGCAGGGTCATTCCGACGCTGTCGCGCATCTCGGTGAGGAAGCCGACGCGGCCCTTGAGGCTCGGGTCGTCGAGGAGCTGGGTGACGGAGTCGACCTTCTTCCCGCCGGTGGCCTTGGTGTTGTAGGCGATGACGGTGTCGATGCCGGTCCACGGGTAGCTGTACGAGCGGCCCGGGTCCCAGTCGGGGGTGCGGAACTGCGGGATCAGGTTGGCGTAGGCGTGCGGCAGGTGCGACGGGTCCAGCTTCTGCGCCCAGCCGAGGCGGATGATGCGGGCGGCGAGCCAGTCGGTGACGACGATCAGGTCGCGGCCGGTGTCCTGGCCGGCGGCGAGCTGCGGCCGGATCTTCCCGAAGAACTCGACGTTGTCGTTGATGTCCTCGGTGTACTTGACCTTGATCCCGGTCCGTTTGGTGAACTCCTCCAGGGTGGGACGGGTCTTCTCGTCGTCGCTGGTGTCCATGTACTCGGTCCAGTTGGAGAAGTTGATCTCCTTCTCCTGCGCCGAGTGGTCGTCGGAGGCCGCCGCCGAGTCGCCCTCGCGCTTGGCGGGCGGAATACCGCACCCGGCGAGGGTGAACAGGCCGCCGAGGGTGAGCGCCCCGACTCCGGAGGCGCGCAGCAGCGAGCGGCGGGTGAGGGCGCCGCGCCCGCTGGTGAGGCTGCGCCGCATCGCGGCGAGTTGCGCCGCCGAGAGGCGGTCGGGCTCGAACTGCTCCATGCGCTGTGCCCTTTCGGGAGGTGTACCGCTGGTCGGGCGGTGGATACTTATCGGTCCCCGAAGATCGTGCGGTGCCAGTCCTTGGCCGCCACCGCCGTGTTGTCGTACATCACGTGCTTGACCTGCGTGTACTCCTCGAAGGAGTAGGCGGACATGTCCTTGCCGAAGCCGCTGGCCTTGTAGCCGCCGTGGGGCATCTCGCTGATGATCGGGATGTGGTCGTTGACCCAGACGCAGCCCGCCTTGATCTCGCGGGTGGCCCGGCCCGCGCGGTAGACGTCGCGGCTCCAGGCGGAGGCGGCGAGCCCGTACGGGGTGTCGTTGGCCAGCGCGATGCCCTCGTCGTCGGTGTCGAAGGGCAGCACGACGAGGACCGGCCCGAAGATCTCGGACTGGACGACCTCGCTGTCCTGGGCGGCGCCGGCGATGAGGGTGGGCCGGTAGTACGCGCCCTCGGCCATCTCTCCGCCGGGGATCTCGCCGCCGGTGACGACGGTGGCGTACGTCCGGGCACGCTCGACGAAACCGGCGACCCGGTCGCGCTGGGCGTGCGAGACCAGCGGGCCGAGGTCGGTGGTGGCGGCGAAGGGATCGCCGAGGCGGACGGTCTCCATCAGCTCCGCGACGCGGGTGACGAACGCGTCGTGGAGGGGCCGCTGGACGTAGGCGCGGGTGGCGGCGGTGCAGTCCTGGCCGGTGTTGATGAGGGAGGCGGCGACGGCGCCGTGCGCGGCGGCCTCCAGGTCGGCGTCGTCGAAGACGAGGAAGGGGGCCTTGCCGCCGAGCTCCAGGTGGAGCCGCTTGACGGTGGCGGTGGCGATCTCGGCGACCCGCTTGCCGACGGCGGTGGAGCCGGTGAAGGAGGTCATGACCACGTCGGGGTGGCCGACCAGGTGCTCGCCGGCGTCGCGCCCGGCCCCGGTGACGATGTTGATCACGCCGTCGGGGATGCCCGCCTCCTTGGCCGCCTGCGCGAACATCAGCGAGGTCAGCGGGGTGAGCTCGGCCGGCTTCAGGACGATGGTGTTGCCCGCGGCGATCGCCGGGAGGATCTTCCAGGCAGCCATCTGGAGCGGGTAGTTCCAGGGCGCGATGGAGCCGACGACGCCGATGGGCTCGCGGCGTACGTAGGAGGTGTGGTCGCCGGAGTACTCGGCCGCGGCCTGCCCCTGGAGGTGCCGTGCGGCGCCGGCGAAGAAGGCGGTGTTGTCGATCGTCCCCGGCACGTCGAACTCGGTGGACAGCTTGATCGGCTTGCCGCACTGGAGGGACTCGGCGTACGCGAAGTCCTCGGCCTGCTCGGCCAGTACGGCCGCCAGCCGGTGCAGGGCGTCCGACCGCTCCCCGGGGGTGGCGGCGGACCAGCCCGCGAAGGCCCGCCCTGCGGCGGCGACGGCCTCGTCGACGTCCGCGGTGCTCGCGAGTTCGTAGGTGAGGACCTCGTCGCCGGTCGCGGGATCGACCACCGTGTGTGACCGGCCGGAGGTGCCGGCCCTCAGCTTTCCGTCGATGTACTGCGCGCCGTCTGCGAAGCGGTCTTTGACCTGGAAGCGGTTGCCCATCACGCTCTCACGCTCTCCGTAGCTACAGTTCGAGCTACAGCTCGAATTGAGTGCCGATCCTGACAGAGGAGATTCCCTCGGCCAAGTGATTCCGTTGTTGCCTTTTGATTACGCGACGGAATCGGTCGACCATGTGTCGAGGCACACCCGAAATCCCGTACGAAGTGTCCGTGGCGACTGTCAGACTCGCGTGCATGGAGATGATCGACGACCTGATCAAGCAGGTCAGCCGCGGTGAGCGGGTGAAGTTCCTGCCGTTCTGGGGACACCGTCCGAGGCCTGACGGGACGCTCGGACCGAGCTGTCTCAGCCAGTGGTGGCCCTCTGCTTTCACTGTCGGTGACGTCCGGTACGCGACGGCCGAGCACTGGATGATGGCCGGGAAGGCGCGCCTGTTCGGGGACGCGGAGGCGGAACGGGCGGCCCTCTCGGCCCGCACCCCGGCCGAGGCGAAGAAGGCCGGTCGCCTGGTGCGGGGCTTCGACGAAGCGGTGTGGCAGCGCGAGCGCTACGGAATCGTGGTGGAGGGCAGCGTGCACAAGTTCGCCTCCGACCCGGCGCTGCGCTCGTACCTCCTGACCACCGGCGACCGTGTCCTGGTGGAGGCCAGCCCGGTGGACCGCATCTGGGGCATAGGCCTGGCCCCCGACGACGAACGCGCCCTGGACCCGGCGAGCTGGCGCGGCCTGAACCTGCTGGGCTTCGCCCTGATGGAGGCACGCGACTGCCTGCGCAAGGACAGCCCCGCCGGCGTTTGAGGCGCGGGGTCTGGGGCGGAGCCCCCGGTTTCGGGAAGGGGCGGGGTGGGGAAGCCGCCCGCAGGGCCCGACCGCACGCCGCGCAGGTTAAATACCTCGCGCGCACCCTGGCCCGGCACCTACCGTGATCCTCGTCCAGGTGCGGAGGCGAGACCTACTTCCACTGTTAATGGGGAGGCCGCGGGTTCGAGTCCCGTCACCGGCTTCGGGCCGGTGTAGCTCAGTCGGCAGAGCACCACGTGGTTTCGCCGAACTCGATCTCTGGACACCTACGTCACGCACCTCCCGGTGCGCGGGCAGCGGCTCCTTCTTTCGCAAAGACACCAGGCCGCCGCCACCTTGATCTCGGGAGGACGTGCGTGGGGGATGCCCGGTGCGCAGGCAGCGGTTACTTCCCGGACCCGGAGGTCGTGGGTTCGAATCCCACCCGGCCCCGCCCGCGAGGGCGACGGCCGGTGGAGCAGCCAGGTAGCTCGCCGGGCTATAGTCCGCCGCCGAGTCCGATCTCGGGCATCCCTCACGGCACGCCTCCCCCGCTCGCTTCATCTCGGGGGATCCACCATGGCTCGTTTCAACCTGCGCGCGCTCAAGTCGACGCCCGCCACACCCATCACACCCACCTCGCCCGTCCGCTCGACCCGCCGCGCCCGCACCCACGAGGGCGGACCGGGCCACGAACGCGACCCCCGCTCGGAGCTGTTCCTGCTGGCCGTCGCCAACTTCGTGACGCAGCAGACCTTCTACGAGAGCGGCACCTCGCGCGACGACCGCTTCGGCGCCCTCGTGCGCCGGCTCGCGGTCGAGGACCCGGCGTGGACGGCCGGCCTGCTGCGCTGGCTCCGCGGCGACGCGAACATGCGGACCGCCTCGCTCGTCGGCGCCGCCGAGTACGTCAAGGCGCGGCTCGACGCGGGCGCAACCGACGGGCCGTCGAACCGCCAGGTCGTGGACTGCGTGCTGCAGCGGGCGGACGAGCCCGGCGAACTGCTGGCCTACTGGACGGCGACGTACGGGCGGAACGTGCCCAAGCCCGTCAAGCGCGGCATCGCCGACGCCGTACGCCGCCTCTACTCCGGCACCTCGCTGCTGAAGTACGACACCGCCTCTGCTCGACGACGGGGTTACCGCTTCGGCGACGTCCTCAACCTCGTGCACGCCTCCCCCGACCCGGCCAAGCCCTGGCAGGGCGAGCTGTTCCGCTACGCCCTCGACCGCAGGCACCACCCGGACGACGCGCAGGTCCCGGCGGGCAACCGCACCCTGGCCGCGCACCGGGCGCTGATGGAGCTCCCCGTGCCGGAGCGGCGTGCGGTCGTCACCGCGCCGGGCGGCGCCGAGCGCCTCGCCGAGGCGGGGATGACCTGGGAGGCGCTGGCCGGATGGCTCCAGGGTCCGATGGACGCGGCCGCCTGGGAGGCGGTCATCCCGTCCATGGGGCCGATGGCGCTGCTGCGCAACCTGCGCAACTTCGACCACGCCGGGGTCTCGGACGAGGTGGCTGCGCGGGTCGCGGCGAAGGTCTCCGACCCGGAGGTCGTGGCCCGGTCCCGGCAGTTCCCCTTCCGGTACCTGGCCGCCTACCAGCACGCTCCCTCGCTGCGCTGGGCGTACCCGCTGGAGCGGGCGCTCGGCCACTCGCTGGCCAACGTGCCGGCGCTGCCCGGCCGGACGCTGGTCCTGGTCGACCGTTCCGGTTCCATGTGGTCCCCGCTCTCGGAGCGCTCGCAGCTCAACCGGGCCGACGCGGCCGCCGTCTTCGGGGCCGCGCTGGCGCTGCGCGCCGAGCACGCCGACCTCGTGCAGTTCGGCTCGGACAGCCACGCGGTCCCGTACACCCGGGGCGAATCCGTACTGAAGGTGCTGGAGCGGTTCGGGGACCTCGGTGGCACCTACACGGCCAAGGCCGTGAGGGAGCACTACCGGGGCCACGACCGCGTGCTGATCGTCACCGACGAGCAGGCCGCCGTCTCGTTCGGAGGCGAACCGACGGCCGCGGTCCCGGACACCGTCCCGGTCTACACCTGGAACCTGGCCGGCTACCGCGTCGGGCACGGGCCGTCGGGCTCGGCGCACCGGCACACCTTCGGCGGGCTCACCGACGCGGCCTTCCGCATGGTGTCCCTGATCGAGGGCGGCCGGAACGCCGACTGGCCCTGGACGCCGTAGGGGTCAGACCCTCTCGCTGACGCGCGTACGCGAGGGCGGGGGGTCGAAGTCCGAACCGTCCCGCGAGTCGCTGAGCAGGACACCGGCCACCACGAGCGCGATCATCAGGATGCTGATCACGATGCCTATCGCGCCCAGGATGATGCCGGCCAGCGCCATCGAGCCGTTGTCGGCCTCGCCGCGCTGGGCCTTGCCGCGGCCCAGGACGCCGAAGATGACCGCCGGGACTCCGAACAGGAGGCCCAGGTAGCAGGTGATCACACCGATGATGCCGAGCACGAGGGCGGTGATGCCGAACCCGTTGCTCGGCTGGGCTCCGTACGGCGGGTATCCGGCGTATCCCGGGTAGCCCTGGTAGGCGGGCTGACCCGGGTATCCCGGCTGGCCGGGATACCCGGGATAGCCCGCGTCACCGGGGTACCCGTATCCCGGCAGGGGCGCCGGCGGCGGGCCCGGGTAGCCGTAGGCGGCCGGCACGGGCCCGGTGACCGGCGCTTCGGCCGGCGCCGGGGAGGCCAGGGGGACGGACGGGGTCGGCGTGGTGTCCCCCGGTATCCCCGCGAGCGTCGGCTGGTCGTGCACGGACGGCGGGCCGGACGCGCCCGCCGCCTCGGGGGCGCCCTGCTGCTTGCCCAGGTCGACCACCGGCCGCTCCGGCGGCGCCCACGGGTCTCGCTGCTCGGGACTGTTCTCGGTCATGCGGCGCCCCCCTCTCTCCCGGCCATGCTAAGCGGTGCCACCGACAGTCACCGGCCTGCCTACGATGAAGCCCGACCTGCCCGCACGCGCGTCCTCCCGGAGGCATCCTCATGACCGACCTGCACCCCTTCATCGCGGGGCTGCCCAAGGCGGAACTCCACGTCCACCACGTCGGCTCGGCATCGCCTCGCATCGTCGCCGAGCTCGCCTCCCGGCACCCCGACTCGAAGGTCCCCACCGACCCCGAGGCCCTCGCCGACTACTTCACCTTCACCGACTTCGCGCACTTCATCGAGGTCTACCTGTCGGTCGTCGACCTGGTCCGCACCCCCGACGACGTACGCACCCTGACCTTCGAGGTCGCCCGTGACATGGAGCGGCAGAACATCCGCTACGCCGAGCTGACCATCACCCCGTACTCCTCCACCCGCCGCGGCATCGACGAGAAGGCCTTCATGGAGGCCATCGAGGACGCCCGCAAGGCGGCCGAGGCCGAACTCGGCGTCATCCTGCGCTGGTGCTTCGACATTCCCGGCGAGGCCGGCCTGGAGGCCGCGGCCGAGACCGCCCGCCTCGCCGTCGACCTGCGCCCCGAGGGCCTGGTCTCCTTCGGCCTCGGCGGCCCCGAGATCGGCGTGCCGCGCCCGCAGTTCAAGCCGTACTTCGACCGGGCCCGGGCCGCCGGCCTGCACAGCGTGCCGCACGCCGGCGAGACCACCGGCCCCGAGACGGTCTGGGACGCCATCCGCGAGCTCGGCGCCGAGCGCATCGGCCACGGCACCAGCGCCGCCCAGGACCCGGAGCTCCTCGCCTACCTCGCCGAGCACCGCATCGCCCTGGAGGTCTGCCCGACCTCCAACATCGCCACGCGCGCGGTGACGGACCTCGACCGCCACCCGGTCAAGGAGATGGTGGCCGCGGGTGTGCTCGTCACCATCAACAGCGACGACCCGCCGATGTTCGGCTCCGACCTCAACAACGAGTACGCGGTGGCCGCCCGCCTCCTGGACCTCGACGAGCGCGGTCTCGCGCAGCTCGCCAAGAACGCGGTCGAGGCCTCCTTCCTGGACCCGGCGGGCAAGGCGAAGCTCACCGGGGAGATCGACGCGTACACGGAGCAGTGGCTCGCGCGCTGACGTCCCCTTGATCCGGGCAGCCCCGAGAATGGGGCCATGAGCACCCTGACTGCCGTCGCCCACCGCGGCGATCCCTACCGCGTCCGTGAGAACACCCTCTTCTCGATCCGCTCCGCCTTCGCACTCGGGGCGGACGCGGTGGAGATCGACGTACGGCTGACCCGCGACGGGGTGCCGGTCCTCCTCCACGACGAGACGCTCGAACGGCTGTGGGGCCATGACGTGCGGCTCGACGCCGTCACGGCCCCACAGCTCAGGGAGTTGACGGAGGGTGGGATCCCGACGCTGCGCGACGCCCTGATGGCGGCCGGGGCGGGCCGGGTGATGATCGACCTGCCGGGCGCGAGCGCCGAGTCGGTCCGGACGGTCGTCGACCTGGTCCGCGAGTGCGGGGCGCGCGAGCGCACGTACTACTGCGCGGGCCCGGACACCATGCTGGCGGTCCGCGCCGCCGATCCGGGCGCGGAGATCGCGCTGACCTGGACCACGCTGTCGCCGCCGCGCCGGGTGCTGATCGACGCCGTGACCCCGCGCTGGCTCAACTACCGCTTCGGTCTGGTCAGCCGGGAGCTGACGGACGCCCTGCACCGGGACGGCCTGCTGGTCTCGGCGTGGACCGCGGACACGAAGCGGACGATGCGCGGGCTCGTCAGGGCGGGGGTCGACTCGATCACGACGAACCGCGTGGACGCGCTGACCGCCGTACGGGCCGAGCTCGGCCGGTGATACGCACGTTCAGGGACGGGATCCGCGCCGCCGGCCCCCGGTGGCAGGACCTGGCCCTGACCCTGCTGGTGCAGCTGGCCGTCACCATGCCGTTCGTCGTGCCCCGGTCGCCCGACCTGCCGGCCGCGACCTGGGCCTCGTACGGCATCACCACGCTCGCCGTGCTGCCGCTGATCTGGCGGCGCCGGGCACCGGTGCCCGTGCTCGCGGCGATCCTGGTCGCCGGGGGGATCTACAAGGTCGCCGTCGACGGGCCGGGCCAGCCGCTGCCGTACGCGGGCCTCATCGCCTTCTATACGGTCGCCCTGCAGTGCGCCCCCCGGGTCCGGGCGGCCGTGGGCCTCGTCAGCGTGCTGGTGGTCGCCCTGTCGGTGGGCTGGGAGACGGGGACGGCGCGGGAGCTCCTGTTCACCCTCTTCGTCTCGGGGGCGGCCTACGCCCTGGGACGGCTCCAGCACACGCGGCAGGCCTATACCGAGGCCGTCGAAGCGCGGGCCGCCGAGCTGGAGCGGGCCAACCGGATCGAGGCGGAGCAGGCCGCGGCACGCGAACGGGCCCGGATCGCCCGGGAGATGCACGACATCCTCTCGCACGCCGTCAGCATCATGATCGTGCAGGCGGAGGCCGGACCGGTCGCCGTGCGCAGGGCCCCCGAGCGGGCCGAGGCCGCCTTCGACGCGATCGCGGACACGGGGCGCGACGCGATGGCGCAGCTGCGCGCGATGCTGGGCGTGCTGCGCACCGACGAGGCCGCCCCGAGGCGCCCGCAGCCGGGGATCGCCGAATTGCCGGAGCTCGTGGACCGGGTACGGACCAGCGGGCTGCGGGTGTCCTACGAGCCGACGGGCACGGTCCGCGAGCTGCCGGCCGCGCTGGGGGCGACGGTGCACCGGGTGGTGCAGGAGGCGCTGACCAACGTGGTGAAGCACGCCGCGGCTTCGGCGGTGGTCGTGCGCCTGGAGTACGGGGCCCAGGCCCTGACGGTGACGGTGACGGACGACGGGCGGGGGCCGGGCGGTGCTTCGGGCGGCCACGGGCTGATCGGCATCCGCGAGCGGGCGGCGGCGCACGGCGGAACGGCGCAGGCGGGTCCGGGGCCGGACGGCCGGGGGTTCTCGGTACGGGTCGTGCTTGTAACCTCACCGCTGGAGGTGGGCAGTTGACGATCCGTGTGGTGGTGGCCGACGACCAGGAGCTGGTGCGCAGCGGGTTCGCGATGATCCTCGACGTCCAGGAGGACATCGAGGTCGTGGCGGAGGCCGGGGACGGCGCGGCGGCGGTGGAGGCGGTGCGCCGGCTCTCGCCCGACGTGGCGCTGCTGGACATCCGGATGCCGGTGCTGGACGGGATCGAGGCGTGCCGGACGATCTCCGCCGAGAGCGGGTGCCGCACGGTGATGCTGACGACCTTCGATTCGGACGAGTACGTGTACGAGGCGCTGCACGCGGGGGCGAGCGGCTTCCTGCTGAAGGACGTGCGGCGGGACGACCTGGTGCACGCGGTGCGGGTGGTGGCGGCGGGCGAGTCGCTGCTGGCGCCGTCGGTGGCGCGGCGGCTGATCGAGGAGTACACGGCGGTGACGGGGGCGGCGCGGCCCGCGCTCCCGGCGGACCGGCTGGAGGTGCTGACGGCGCGGGAGCGGGAGACGCTGCTGCACCTGGGGCGGGGGCTGTCGAACGCGGAGATCGCGGCGGCGCTGGTGGTGAGCGAGCACACGGTGAAGTCGCACGTGGGGAACGTGCTGGCGAAGCTGGGGCTGCGGGACCGGATCCAGGCGGTCATCTGCGCGTACGAGACGGGCCTGATCGCTGCGGGTACTCCCTCTGCGGAGTGAGGGACGGCGTGTCGCCTCCCTCTGGCCGGTGAGTTGTCGTACCGGTGAAGACCCCTCTCAGTGGTGATCCGCAACTACCCCTCGCACCGGCAGCATTGAGTCATCGGGGCCGCAGTGGCCCGGTGGATTCAGAGGGGGATCCCATCATGAAGGCTCGCACGCGCACGCTGATCGCCGCCGCCCTGGTTCTGGGCATCGCGTCCGGACCCGTCGCCGCACAGGCCGCTCCGGTTCCCGCGGCGGCGGCGGTCACCGCGCCGATCGTCTCGACCCCGCCCAACGCCGCGGCACTGGAGCGGGCGATCGCCGGCCTCGGGGCGGGGCACAAGGACGCGACGGCCGCGCTGGTCCGGGTGGGCGGTACGAGCGGCAGCTGGCGCGGGAGTTCCGGCGTCGCCGACATCACCACCGGGCGGGAGGCCGTCGAGCAGGGGCGGTTCCGGGCCGGGTCGGTGACCAAGACCTTCACCGCGGCTGTGGTGCTCCAGCTGGCGGCCGAGGGCCGGGTGGATCTGGACAGGCCGGCCCAGTGGTACCTGCCCGGGACGGTCCCCGACGCCTACGGCACGGTCACCGTCCGGCAGTTGCTCAACCACACCAGCGGCATACCTGCGGCGGACGGCCCGGGCGAGTCGTTCGAGGCGCAGTGGGAGCACCGTTTCGATGTGACCGACCCGCACGATCAGCTGGCCGATGCCTTCGCGAAGAAGCCGGAGTTCACCCCGGGCTCGGCCCAGCACTACCTGAACATCAACTACATGGTGCTGGGCGTGCTCATCGAGAAGGTGACGGGCACCTCGTACGAGGAGGCGGTCGGCCGGCGGGTTCTGCGGCCGCTGGGTCTGCGTCAGACCTCGTTCCCGGCCCGGACGCAGACGAAGATCCACGGTCCGCACAACCGGGGCTACCAGGCGATAGCGCAGGCGGACGGCTCCCGGGAGCTGCGGGACGTGACCGAGTGGAACTCCTCCGGCCGGTGGGCGGCGGGGGACATCATCTCGACCACGGCCGATCTGGAGCGGTTCACCACGGCCTTGTTCAGCGGGCGGATCGTGCCGAAGGCCCAGCTGGAGGAGATGTTCACGGTGCCCGCGGTGAAGAACTTCCTCAACGGGAAGGACGCGACGATGACGGCGGGCCTGTCCCGGCTGGTCCTGCCGGACGGCACGGAGGCCTGGGGCAAGACGGGCGGCCGGTACGGCTACAACACCGCGATAGGCGCGACCCGCGACCTCTCCCGCAGCCTGGTCTACTCGGTCAACTCCACGAACGCCAAGGGCGAGGACATGAATCCGGTGGCCCTCGGCATCGTGCTGGCCGCCTTCGCCAAGTAGGCGGTGTCAGGCCGGCAGGGCCTCAAGCCGCTTGATCATGCGGCGGAGCACCAGCAGGGGGATCACCCCGAAGACTCCGAAGGACATGTCGATGACCGACCACCAGAAGGGGATGCCCCGGATCGGGCCGCAGATCAGGGCCAGGGGGATCACGCCGGCGCAGGCGATCATGCCGGCCTCGACGATCCATATGTTGCGGACCGGATCGCGGTGGACCCCGTAGAAGAAGACGGCGATGACGAGGTGGGCGAAGGCGAGCCAGTCGGTGCCGTAGAGGAGGAAGGGGTAGTCCGCGTCGGCCTGGTCCAGGCCGTCGCCGACCCGCCGCAGCCAGACGTTGTCCATCAGGGCGTTGGCCCAGTGGAGTTCGCTGACCAGGGGGAAGGCGGTGAGGCCGCTGAGGACCAGGCAGACGATGAACAGGACCAGCCAGGCACGGATCCGCCGCTGAAGGGCGCTTCTCTCGCTCATGGGAGGGAGCCTACGCAGCTTTCTGAACACGTTCAGCCAAATTGCTGAACATGTTCAATTCCGTTGCCGGACCGTGATCACAGTCCGACGATCGCGTTCCAGCGCTGGGCGAGGGACCGGCGTTCGGCGGAGGAGATGTCCCGGGCCACGACGAGCCGCTTGCGCATCGCGTCGTCGGGGAAGATCAGCGGATTCTCGGCGAGTTCGGCGGTCCCCTTGTCATCGGAGGCGGCCAGGACCTCGCGGGCGGCCGGGACCGGGCACACGTAGTTGACGGAGGCGGCGAGCTCCGCGGCCACCTCGGGGGCGTAGTAGTGGTCGATCAGGGCCTCGGCATTGGCCTTGTGGCGGGCGAGGTTGGGGACGAGCAGGCTCTCCGCCCAGAGCTCGGCCCCCTCCTCCGGGACGACGAACTCGATGTCCGGGTTGTCGGCCCGCAGTTGGATGGCGTCCCCGGAGTAGGCCTGGCAGGCCAGGACGTCGCCCTTGCTCAGATCGGAGGTGTAGTCGTTGCCGGTGAAGCGGCGGATGTGCTTCCTGCGCACCAGTTCCTCGACCTGGTCGCACGTCCGGTGGAAGTCGGATTCGGTCCAGCGGGTGACGTCCACGCCGTTGCCCTGCATCAGCAGGGCGAAGGACTCGTCGAGGCCGGAGAAGAGGGTGACCTTGCCCGCCAGGTCCGGCCGCCACAGGTCCGCGACCGACTTGATCTCCCGGCCCAGCGCCTTGCGGTTGTAGGCGATGCCGGTGATCCCCGACTGCCAGGGGACGGTGTGCAGCCGGCCCTCGTCGAAGGCGGGGGACCGCAGCTGCGGGTCCAGGTACTCGGCCACGTTGGACTGCGCCGAGCGGTCCATCTTCTGGGCCCAGCCCAGGTGGACGAAGCGGGCGGCCATCCAGTCGCTGACGACGACCAGGTCGTGGCCGGTCTCCTGGTGGTTCATCAGGGCCGGGCTGACCTTGCCGAAGAACTCGTCGTTGTCGTTGATCTCCTCGGTGTAGCGGACCTCGATCCCGGTGCGCTTCGAGAAGGCGTCGAGGGTGGGGCGGCGCTCCTCGTCCTCCTCGTCGGTGTCGATGTACAGCGGCCAGTTGGAGAAGGCGACGCTCCGGTCACGCTCGGAGCGGTCCGCGGCCTGCCGCCGTTCCTCGGGCACGTAGGCGGCGGGCACCCCGCAGCCGGCGAGGGTGGCCAGCAGGCCCGCGGCACCGAGGCCGCGCAGCGCGGCGCGGCGGGAAAAGGCGAGTTCAGGCATGGCCTCAGCCTCGGGGAACGCGGAGGGGCGGGCAATAGACATGTTGTCTACTGCCCGCCCCTTCAGGGCCCTGCTGTGATCGATGCGGCCGATCAGCCGTCGAGCGAGGTCATCACATGCTTGATGCGCGTGTAGTCCTCGAAGCCGTAGGCGGAGAGGTCCTTGCCGTAGCCGGACTTCTTGAAGCCGCCGTGCGGCATCTCGGCGACGAGCGGGATGTGGGTGTTGATCCACACGCAGCCGAAGTCGAGGTTCTTGGACATCCGCATCGCGCGGCCGTGGTCCTTGGTCCACACGGAGGAGGCGAGGGCGAACTCGACGCCGTTCGCGTACTCCACGGCCTGGGACTCGGTGGAGAAGGACTGGACGGTGATGACGGGGCCGAAGACCTCGTTCTGGATGATCTCGTCGTCCTGCTTGAGGCCGGAGACGACGGTCGGGGCGTAGAAGTAGCCCTTGTCGCCGACCTGGTGGCCGCCCGCCTCGACCTTGGCGTGGGCGGGGAGGCGCTCGATGAAGCCCGCGACCTGCTTGAGCTGGTTCGGGTTGTTCAGCGGGCCGTACAGCACGTCCTCGTCGTCGGGCTGGCCGGTCTTGGTGTCGGCGGCGGCCTTGGCGAGCGCGGTCACGAACTCGTCGTGGATCGACTCGTGCACGAGCACGCGGGTGGCGGCCGTACAGTCCTGGCCGGCGTTGAAGTAGCCCGCGACCGCGATGTCCTCGACGGCCTTGGCGATGTCGGCGTCCTCGAAGACCACGACCGGGGCCTTGCCGCCGAGCTCCAGGTGGACGCGCTTGACGTCCTTCGAGGCGCTCTCGGCGACCTGCATGCCCGCGCGCACCGAGCCGGTGATGGAGGCCATCGCCGGGGTGGAGTGCTCGACCATCGCCTTGCCGGTCTCGCGGTCGCCGCACACGACGTTGAAGACGCCCTTGGGCAGGATCGAGTCGATGATCTCCGCCATCAGGACGGTGGAGGCCGGGGTGGTGTCCGAGGGCTTGAGGACCACGGTGTTGCCCGCGGCGATCGCCGGGGCGAACTTCCACACGGCCATCATCATCGGGTAGTTCCAGGGCGCGACCTGGGCGCATACGCCGACCGGCTCACGGCGGATGATCGAGGTCATCCCCTCCATGTACTCGCCGGCCGAGCGGCCTTCGAGCAGACGGGCGGCACCCGCGAAGAAGCGGATCTGGTCCACCATCGGCGGCAGCTCCTCGCTGGCCGTCAGGGCCAGCGGCTTGCCGGTGTTCTCGGACTCGGCGGCGACGAGCTCGTCCGCGCGCGCCTCGAAGGCGTCCGCGATCTTGAGCAGGGCCTTCTGGCGGTCCGAGGGCGTGGTGTCGCGCCAGCCCGGGAACGCGGCCGCGGCGGCGGCCATGGCGGCGTCGACATCGGCCTGCCCCGAGAGCGGGGCGGTGGCGTACACCTCGCCGGTGGCGGGGTTGACCACCTCGGTGGTCCGCCCGTCAGCGGCGTCCTTGAACTCCCCGCCGATGTAGTTGCGCAGACGACGCAGTTCCGTGGTCACTCCAGCCACACTCCTGATCACATGTCCATCGATTGAGACTGCCACCCAAGCGTAGCCCCTCGGCGGACGCTTTCGACAGAGCCGGACACCATGAACTACGAAATCAGTGAGATCCACGACGTCAAACAACGGATTTCATTGATTCCGTCTTGCGGAACAGACGACTCCTCGTGCACAGTGTGGTCGTGGTCAGTCGAAGCGCAGATTCCAGGAACAGACAACCGTCCCCTTCGGTCGATGCTGTGTCCCTGGCGATCATCGAGCAACTGCAGGAGGACGGGCGCCGTCCCTACGCAGCGATCGGCAAGGCCGTCGGCCTGTCCGAAGCGGCCGTACGCCAGCGCGTGCAGAAGCTGCTCGACCAGGGCGTCATGCAGATCGTCGCCGTCACCGACCCGCTCACCGTGGGCCTGCGACGCCAGGCAATGGTCGGCATCAACGTCGAGGGAGACCTCGACCCGGTCGCCGACGCACTCACCGCAATGGCGGAGTGCGAATACGTGGTGATGACCGCAGGATCGTTCGACCTGATGGTGGAGATCGTCTGTGAGGACGACGACCACCTGCTCGAGACGATCAACAAGAAGATCCGCACGCTCCCCGGCGTGCGATCAACCGAAAGCTTCGTTTACCTGAAGCTGAAGAAGCAGACCTACATGTGGGGAACTCGATAGCCCGTGAGCCAAGACCTCTCCAAGACCGCGTACGACCACCTGTGGATGCACTTCACCCGCATGTCGTCGTACGAGAACGCCCCCGTCCCCACCATCGTGCGGGGTGAGGGCACCTACATCTTCGACGACAAGGGCAAGCGCTACCTGGACGGTCTCGCCGGACTGTTCGTGGTCAACGCCGGTCACGGCCGCAAGGAGCTGGCCGAGGTCGCCTACAAGCAGGCCCAGGAACTCGCGTTCTTCCCCGTCTGGTCGTACGCGCACCCCAAGGCCGTCGAGCTCGCCGAGCGCCTCGCCGACTACGCCCCCGGCGACCTGAACAAGGTCTTCTTCACCACTGGTGGCGGCGAGGCCGTCGAGACCGCGTGGAAGCTCGCCAAGCAGTACTTCAAGCTGCAGGGCAAGCACACCAAGTACAAGGTCATCTCGCGTGCGGTCGCCTACCACGGCACCCCGCAGGGCGCCCTGTCCATCACCGGTCTGCCGGCCCTGAAGGCCCCCTTCGAGCCGCTGGTCCCCGGTACGCACAAGGTGCCGAACACCAACATCTACCGCGCCCCGATCTACGGCGACGACCCCGAGGCCTTCGGCCGCTGGTGCGCCGACCAGATCGAGCAGGAGATCCTGTTCGAGGGCGCCGACACCGTCGCCGCCGTCTTCCTGGAGCCGGTGCAGAACGCCGGTGGCTGCTTCCCGCCGCCGCCCGGCTACTTCCAGCGCGTCCGCGAGATCTGCGACGAGTACGACGTCCTGCTCGTCTCCGACGAGACGATCTGCGCCTTCGGCCGCCTCGGCACGATGTTCGCCTGTGACAAGTTCGGCTACGTCCCGGACATGATCACCTGCGCCAAGGGCATGACCTCGGGCTACTCCCCGATCGGTGCCTGCATCGTCTCGGACCGCATCGCCGAGCCGTTCTACAAGGGTGACAACACCTTCCTGCACGGCTACACCTTCGGCGGGCACCCGGTGTCCTCGGCGGTGGCGATCGCCAACCTCGACATCTTCGACAAGGAAGGCCTCAACCAGCACGTGCTGGACAACGAGGACGCCTTCCGCGCGACGCTGGAGAAGCTGCTCGACCTGCCGATCGTCGGCGACGTCCGCGGCAACGGCTACTTCTACGGCATCGAGCTCGTCAAGGACAAGGTCACCAAGGAGTCCTTCACGGACGAGGAGACGGAGCGCGTGCTCTACGGCTTCCTCTCCAAGGCGCTCTTCGACAGCGGCCTGTACTGCCGGGCCGACGACCGAGGCGACCCGGTCATCCAGCTGGCCCCGCCGCTGATCGCGGACCAGGGCACCTTCGACGAGATCGAGGGGATCCTGCGCTCGGTGCTCACCGAGGCGTGGACCAAGCTCTAAACAGCCGCCGGACCAGGCTTTAAATCGTCCCGGGCCGCAATGGTCCAACCACATGGCCCGGAGCCTCCGTTCGAGTGAGAACGCGGGGGTCCGGGCCGTGTGCTGTCACCATCCAAGACGTTCATCTCTTTACATCTCAGTGCGGCGCCAGTGACTTCAGCGGGCTCTGCTTCGTTCCCCCGGACGGAGGTGTACGCCATGGTGGCTCCACCGGACAAGGCCCATCCAGACACTCCCCCGCCTCAGGAAGATCTGCTCTGGGCACGGTCCCTTCACTACTCCCACAGCGGATCGCCCGGCCTGATCGGTGTCTCCGCAGGAGTCCGCCAGGGCGAGATCCTGGCCCTGACCGGCCCGCGCGGCAGCGGCAAGACCACCCTGCTGCACTGCCTGTCCGGACGGCTGCGGCCCGACCAGGGCGAGGTCTGGTTCAACAGCGTCCCCGTGCACACCATGGGGTCCCTCTCCCGCGAACGGCTGCGCCGCGACCGGTTCGGCTGGATCGGCCCCGAGCCGCAGCTCCTGCCCGAGCTGAAGGTCTGGGAGAACGCGGCCCTGCCGCTGCTGATGGCCGGCGCCTCGCACCGCAACGCCAAGCACGCCGCCTGCGAATGGCTGGACCGCCTCGACATCGGCGGCTTCGCCCGCAAGCGGCCCGGCTCCCTCAACCGCGCCGAGTCCCAGCGCGTGGCCCTGGCCCGGGCCCTGGTCAGCCTGCCCGCGGTGATCTTCGCCGACGAGCCCACGGCCCCGCTGCACCGGACCGAGCGCGCCCTGCTGCTCCGTACGCTGACCACTGCGGCCCGCTCCCACGGGATCACCGTGCTGCTGGCCACCCACGACGAGGAGACCGCGGCCACCGCCGACCGCAGGCTGGCCCTGCTCGACGGCCGGACCGCCGCTGCCGCCGGAGCCCTCGCCTCCCCCGGGCCCGACACCACGGAGGGCCAGGCCGCGTGCTCGCTCTCCGCCTAACCCGGGGCTCCCGGCCGCTGGTCCAGCTGCGCCGGCTGCTCGTCGCCGCCGCCTCGGCCGCCACCGGGTTCCTGCTGCTGTACGTGCTCGCGGAGGCGGTGGCGCGACCCGCCGGATCGTTCCCCCGCCTGCTGTGGGCCCTGGTCCCGCTCGCCTTCACCGCGCGGTTCGCCGCCGCCGTGGCCCGGACCGACCCGGCGACCCGGCCCCGGGACGGGCTGGACGTCGCCGGGCTGGGGCCCGTACGGCTCACCCTGGTCGCGGCGATCTCCACCGCCGTCGCGTGCACCCTGGGCGCCGCCCTCGCCCTGGCCGCCTTCCTCCACCTGCGGGGCGACCTGAGCGGGCTGCCCTTCGACGGCGCCCGGGCCCGACTGCTCCACGCCGGCCGGCCGCTGCCCGTGGCCGCCGCCCTCACCTTGCTGGCCCTGATCCCGCTGACGGCCTCGGCCGCCACCGCCTGCGCCCTGCGCCGGCGCACGCCCGCCCCGCAGACCGGGCTGCCCTGGGGCATCGCCCTGACCGCGTGCGGGCTCGCGGTGGAGGCCTACGCGGGGCACGAAGGTCCCGGCATGCTCGCCGGCTGGTCGCTCACCGCCGTCGGCCTCGCCCTCGCCGGGCCGGGCGTGGCGTACGCCTGCGGGGCGCTGGTGCAGGCGGTCCGGCCGGGCGCGCTCCGGCTGCTGGCCGGCCGGGCCCTGCAGCAGGAGGCGCCCCGACTCGGCCCGTCCCTCGGGGTGCTGTGCGCGGTCGCCGCGGGCGCCCTGACCGCGCTGACCCTGCCCGGCCGGGGCGGGGCGCTCGTCCCGCTGGGCGCGCTGACCGGACCGGCCGCGGCCCTGGTCGCCGCGTGCGCCGGCGCGACCCTTCTCACATCCGCGGTGGAGATCCGCCAGAGCCGCGCCGCCGACCGCGATGCGCTGCTCGGCATGGGCGCTCCGGCCGGGATCCTGCGTACGGCCGTGGGTGTGCAGGCCGTCGCTCTGGTGGCCGTGTGCGTGCCGCTCAGCTGGGGTGTGGCACAGCTGACGTCCCTGGCGCTGACCCGCTGACGCGGGCAGCGCTTAGGGTGAGGCGAATGGTCAACGGATACATCGACACCGAGATCGAGACGCTCGCCGAATTCGACCGGGTCGCAGCCCGCGGCTCGCTCAGCGGCTACCGGATCCAGTCGGTCAACCTGCTGGAACGGACGTTCGCCCTGCTGTCCGCCGACACCTCGGCGACCGTGTTCCTGGGCTGCGCGATGGAGCCCGACGCCGCGGCGAAGGTCCGCGCCGACGGCGCCCTGGTCTTCCCGCCCGTCCCCGACCTGCCGTTCAACCCCTACCGCGGTCTGCTCTACACGCCCGAGGAACTGTTCGCGGGGCTGCCCGGCGGCTACGAGGCCACCCCGGACGCCCAGGCCTACGCCTGGTTCCAGGAGACCAAGTCCGACGGCGACATCTTCTCCTCGATGCTGCGCTCCATCCACGACGACGCCATCTCCGACGCCCTCGACGAGCACCTCGCCGGCGTCCCGGTGGTGGGCGTGATGGGCGGCCACGCCATGGCCCGCGGCGGTACGGAGTACCTCGGCGCGGCGCAGCTGGGCCGGGCGCTGACCCGGTCCGGGCTCATGGTCGCCACCGGCGGCGGCCCCGGCGCGATGGAGGCCGCGAACCTCGGCGCCTACCTGGCCCCTGCCCCGGACGGGGCCCTCCCGGAGGCCCTGGAGCTGCTGGCCAAGGCCCCGTCCTTCGCGCCGTCGGTGTCCGAGTGGGCCCGGGCGGCCTTCGCCGTACGGGAGCGCTGGCCCGACGGCGGCGATTCGGTGGGCATTCCGACGTGGTTCTACGGACACGAGCCGCCGAACGCCTTCGCGGAGCACCTCGGCAAGTACTTCGCGAACGCCACCCGGGAGGACGGCCTGCTGGCCCGGTCCACCGCGGGCGTGGTGTTCCTGCCGGGCGCGGCGGGCACGGTCCAGGAGATCTTCGACAGCGCGACGCCGAACTACTACGCGTCGCGGGGCGAGCCGGCGCCGATGGTCCTCGTCGACCGGGCCCACTGGACCGAGCACCTCCCGGCCTGGCCGCTGCTGCGGGCACTGGCGCGCGGCCGGGCGATGGAGTCCCGGATCGCCCTGGTGGACTCCGTGGACGAGGTCCCGGACGCCCTCGCGGCAATGGTCTGACCTCCGGAGGCAACTTCCCGGCCCGTTCGCACGTCTGGCAGAGGTACGCAAAACCTGCCAGACGTGAACGGAGCCCTCGGTGCTCATAGGACTGCTGACCGCTGTCGCGGCGTCCATCTGCTACGGCACGGGATCCGTGCTGCAGGCCGTCGGATCGCGCCGCGCCGCCCGGATGTCCCCGGCCTCGGCCGGGGTGACGGCGCACGGCGGCCCGAATCTGTCGTCCACCGCCAAAGCCGCGATGACCTGGGAGTTCATCGTCGGCACCATCCTGGACTTCGTGGGCTTCGGCCTCGGCGCGCTGGCGGCCCGGCTGCTCCCCCTGTTCCTCTCCCAGACGGTGATCAGCGCGAACCTGGTGATCACGGCCGTGCTGAGCGTGAAGATGCTGGGCATCCGGCTGAGCCGGAAGGAGTGGACCTCGATCGGGGTCGTCTGCACGGCGCTGGTGCTGCTGGCGACGGCGGCGGGCCACGAGGGCGGCCACCACGCCCCGATGTCCACGCACTCGTGGCTGCTGGGGATCACGCTGCTGCTGATGGTGGGCGGCACGGTGGCCGTACGGCTGCTCGGCGGCGGGGCGGCGATCCTGGCGGGTCTGCTGTCGGGTCTGGGCTTCGGCGCGCTGGGCGTCGGCGTGCGGATCCTGGACGGCGTCGACCCCTTCGACCTCGGCACGCTGCTGTCCGACCCGGCCCTCTACGCCATCCTCCTGGCGGGCGTCGGCGGCATGTACCTGCACACGGTGGCCCTCCAGATCGGCTCGGTGAACGGGGCGACGGCGGCCCTGGTCGTCGGCGAGACCGTCCTGCCCGGCGCGATCGGCGTCCTGTGGCTCGGCGACGCCTCCCGCCCGGGGCTGGCCTGGCTGGCGGCCGCCGGCTTCGTCATGGCCGTCACGGGAGCGGTGGCGGTCGCCTGGTACGGCAAGCACGAGGGCGCGCAGGCCGAGGCTCCGGAGCCGGTGCCGGTTCCCTGATCCGGCGCCCAGACAGGTCCGGTGGAGTCGCCGGTTCACTCCCCCGGGTCCGCGGGGTGGCGGGGGCGCCGCGGCTGCCGCCTGCTGGAGGCATGGAGTCCTCCACCACGACGCGGATGCGGACGCCCCGGGCCGCAGGGATGGCCGGGGTCGTCTTCGCGGTGCTGCTGGCCGCGGCCATCGTGCTGATGCGGATCGCCATTCCCTCGGGGAGCCCGGCCGACGCCCCCGTAGACGAGGGGGACCGCTGGGCCGTGCGCTTGGCGCTGGAGATCGTCCCGTTCGCCGGGATCTTCTTCCTGTGGTTCATGGGGGCGCTGCGGGCGCACGCGGGCGAGACGGAGGACCGGTTCGTCGCGACGGTCTTCCTGGGCAGCGGGTTCGTGTTCACCGCCACCCTGTTCGTCGCCGCCGCGGCCGCGGGGACGGTACTGGAGGAGGCCACGCCGCCCTCCGGTTTCGGCCGTCCCTTCGCGTACACGGTCCTCGCGACCTACGCGATGCGGATGGCGGCCGTGTTCGTCTTCACGACCTCCACCATCGGGCGCCGGCTCGGCGTCTTCCCGCGCCCGCTCGCCGCCCTGGGCCTCGTCACGGGGCTGGTGCTGCTCGTCGTCGCTCCCGGCGTGCCCTGGTCCGAGCTGGTCTTCCCGTTCTGGGTGCTGGTCGTGAGCCTCCACGTGCTGCGGACGGGGGTGCGCCGCACTGCCTGAGGTCCGCCCGCGGCCGCGCCCGCGTCCCGACGGGCGCCGGGTGGCCGTCGCGTGCATGCTGGGAGGAGAGTCAGGGGTGGGGCTCGGGGGTCTCGGGGCCGGTCGGTAGCGGGGGTGACCAGGTCACGGAAGGGCTGACGCCTCATGAGACTTGTCGTGGACCTCAACCGCTGTCAGGGCTACGCCCAGTGCGCGTTCCTCGCCCCGGACGTGTTCGCCATGCACGGCGACGAGTCCCTCCTGTACAACCCGCAGCCCGACGAGGAGCACCGCGAGAACGTCGTCCGCGCCGTCCACGCCTGCCCCGTCAGGGCCATCCTGCTGGACGCGATGAACGGTTCCCTCTCGACCGCGGAGGCGCGTGGTGAGCGGTGACTCAGCCCTGGAGCGGCTCAAGCGCGAAGGCCGCATCGTGGTCGTGGGCGCTTCCCTCGCCGGCCTGCGGGCCGCCGAGACCATGCGCGAGAAGGGCTTCGCCGGCTCCCTCACGATGATCGGCGACGAGCCCTACGAACCGTACGACCGGCCCCCGCTGTCCAAGCAGGTCCTGCTGGGCAAGGCGACCGCGGACCGTACGGCCCTCCCCCGCCGCCGGGACATCGACGCCAAGTGGCGGCTCGGCGTACCCGCCACCGGTCTGGACATGGCGGCCAGGCGGGTCAGGCTCGCCGACGGGGACGAGGTCGAGTACGACAGGTTGCTGATCGCCACCGGGGTCCGGGCCCGTCCGTGGCCGAACGAGGAGGAGGGGGCCCTGGAGGGCGTCTTCACCCTGCGCACCCGGGACGACGGCGTGGCCCTGGAGCGGCGGCTCTCCTCCGGACCGCGCCGGGTGCTGGTCATCGGGGCCGGGTTCACCGGCTCCGAGATCGCCTCCGCATGCCGGGAGCGGGACCTGCCCGTCACGGTCGCCGAGCGCGGCGCCGGCCCCCTGGTCGGGGCCCTGGGCGGGGTGATCGGCGAGGTCGCGGCCGGGATGCACCGCGATAACGGCGTGGATCTGCGGACCGGGATCATGGTCACCGCCCTGGAGGGCGACTCCTCGGGCCAGGTGCGCGCCGCCCACCTGTCGGACGGCAGCGTCCTGGAGGCCGACGTCGTGATCGTGGGGCTCGGCGCCCAGCGCAACACCGAATGGCTGGCGGGCTCCGGACTGGGCGCGGGCCCGCGGGGCATCGCCTGCGACGCGGGCTGCCGGGCCTTCAACATCTGGGGCATCGTCACCGACGACATCTATGTGGCGGGTGACGTGGCACGTTCCCCGCACGCGCTGTTCGGGTACCAGTTCCTGTCCCTGGAGCACTGGGGCAACGCCGTCGCCCAGGCCGAGACGGCGGCGCACAACATGCTCAGCGAGAGCATGGACCGCCGCCCGCACGTGTGGGTTCCGGCCTTCTGGTCCTCCCAGTTCGGGGTGAACATCAAGTCGGTCGGGGTGCCCTCGATGGGATCCGAGATCCTCATCACCCAGGGGTCGCTCGCCGAGCGCAGGTTCGCCGCGGTCTACGGCTACCAGGGGCGCGTCATCGGCGCCGTCACCTTCGACCAGTGCCGCTGGCTGGACTTCTACGAGCAGCAGATCGAGCAGACCGCTCCGTTCCCGCCGCCCTACACGACGGTGGACCGCAGGAGCGAGGGGCACAAGGCGCTGGACGCGGACTTCCCCGACCCGTCGGTGCCGACGCACGGCCCGACCATCACCCTGAGCGGCTACTCACCGGCCGACCGGCGGATGACGTTCACGCCGGCGCACAACTGAGCACGAGGACCTCTCATGACTGAAGGCATCCTGCGGCAGATCCTCGACTACTCCAGCCGGGCCAACCCGTATCCCCTGTACGAGGAGCTCCGCAAGACCGGGCCGGTGTTCCACGACGGGGACGGACCGTACGTCGTCAGCACCTATCACGAGATCAAGAGCCTGCTGCACGATCCGCGGATCAGCTCCGACTCCCGCAACCTGTCGTCGACCACCGGCGACCTGCTGAACGAGGGGGACGAGGAGGAGGGCCAGGCGGCCCTGCCCCCGGCCTTCCTGAAGCTGGACCCGCCCGACCACGACCGGCTGCGCCGGATGACGAACCGCCCCTTCGGGCCGCCGCACTCCCCGCACCGCGTCCACGACATGCGCGCCGAGCTGGGCGGCATCGTCACCGGTCTGATCGACACCATCGCCGAGCAGGGCGACCCGGGGCGGATCGACCTGGTCGAGGAGTTCTCCTACCCCTTCCCGGTCACGGTGATCTGCCGGCTGCTGGGCATACCGACCGAGGACGAGGCCCGGTTCCACGTCTGGGCGGACACGCTCGCCGCGAGTCTGGACCCCGATCCGGACGCCGATCCCGGCGAGCGGGCCAAGAAGACGCAGGACACCCGCATGGAGCTCGGCATGTACCTGGCCGGGCTGATCGAGGAGCGGCACAAGAACCCCACCGGGGACATGCTCTCGGAGCTGGCGACCGGGCAGGGACCGGACGGCGCCATGAGCACGATGGAGGTGCTGAGCACCGCGGCGCTGCTGCTGATCGCCGGGCACGAGACCACCGTCAACCTGATCACGAACGGCATGCTCACCCTCCTGCGGCATCCGGAGGTCCTGGACCGGCTGCGCGCCGATCCGGCGCTGTCCGTCCCGATCGTGGAGGAGCTGCTGCGCTACGAGCCCCCGGTGCAGCTGCTGCCCCAGCGCACGCCCTTGGCCGACATCGAGATGGCGGGGGTGACCATCCCCAAGGGCGCCCCGCTCTGGCTGATCCTGGCCTCCGGCAACCGCGACCCCCACCGGTTCAAGGATCCGGACCGCTTCGACCCGGACCGCCCGGACGTGCAGCACCTGGGCCTCGGCAGCGGCATCCACAGCTGCTTCGGCGCGCCGCTGGCCCGGCTGGAGGCCGCGCTGGCGCTGAGTGAGCTGGCCCGCAGGCTGCAGAACCCCCGGCTGCTGGAGGACCCGCCGCCCTACCGCCAGAACGCGGTGCTGCGCGGCCCGCGCCACCTCCCGATCGCCTGCGACAAGATCCTCACCGCCTAGGACGCCGGCAGGACGACCACCTCGGCCGGGCTGAAGGCGACCGCGACCCGGTCGCCCGCCGCGGGCGCCGCGGTCAGCCCGCACTCCGCCTCCAGCTGCGGCCCCGCCTCCGGCCGCAGGCGGAGGGAGACGTGGGTGCCGCGGAAGGTCCGCGAGACCACCTCGCAGGCCAGGCCGGCGGCCGCGAGCACCACCCCGGAGGGGCGGACCAGCAGCTGGTGCGCCCCCTCCGGGGAGCCCGCCGGGACGGGGATCCGGCCCCACGCGGTCGCGGCGGCACGGCCGGACACGGTCGCCGGGACCACGTTCTCGAAGCCGAGGAACCGCGCCACGAACTCCGAGGCCGGGCGCTGCCACACCTCCAGCGGGGTCCCCGCCTGCGCGATCCGCCCGTCCCGCATCACCACGACCCGGTCGGCCAGCGCGAACGCCTCGCCCTGGTCGTGCGTGACCGCCAGCACGGTGGTGCCGAGCCGGGAGAACAGCCCCTGGAGCTCGACCACCAGCCGCTCGCGCAGCCCGCGGTCCAGCTGTCCCAGCGGTTCGTCCAGCATCAGCAGTCGCGGCGACGGCGCCAGGGCCCGGGCCAGCGCCACCCGCTGCTGCTCGCCGCCGGAGAGGGAGGCCACCGCCCGGCGCTGGGCTCCGGGGAGCCCGACCAGCTCCAGCAGCTCCGCGACCTGGGCCTCGTACGAGGTGCGCGCGAGCCCCCGCATGCGCAGGCCGAAGGCGACGTTCCCGCCGACGTCCCGGTGCGGGAAGAGCTGGTGGTCCTGGAACATCAGGCCCACGCCCCGCCGGTGCACGGGCACGCCGGCCTGGTCCGCCCCGCCCAGCACCACCCGTCCCCCGGAGACCCGTTGGAGCCCGGCGACGACCCGCAGCAGGGTGGACTTGCCGCTTCCGCTCGGTCCCAGCACGCACACGATCTCGTGCTCGGCCACCTGCAGGTCGACGGAGTCGACGACCGCGCGCTCACCGAAGCGGACCGACACGTCTTCCAGCTGAAGCAGTGTCATCAGAACTCTCCCGAGGTCTTGTCGGGTCGCAGTCGCTCCAGCACCAGCAGGGACACCGCGCACACCAGCATCAGAATCGTGCTCAGGGCCATCGCCTGCCCGTAGTTGAGCTCACCGGCCCGCCCCAGCAGCCGCGCCACGGCCACCGGCAGCGTCGGCTGGTCCGGTCGCGCGATGAAGACGGTCGCGCCGAACTCCCCCAGCGAGACGGCGAAGGCGAAGCCGGCCGCGATCAGCAGGGCCCGCCGCACCAGCGGCAGGTCCACCTCCCGCCAGGCCCGCAGCGGCGACGCGCCGAGGACCGCGGCCGCCTCCCGCAGCCGAGCGTCCACCGCGCGCAGGACCGGCAGCATGGTCCGTACGACGAACGGCACGCCGACCAGCGCCTGCGCGAGCGGCACCAGGATCCACGAGGACCGCAGGTCCAGCGGCGGCTCGTCCAGGGTGATCAGGAAGCCGAAGCCCACCGTGACGGCGGAGACGCCCAGCGGGAGCATCAGCAGCGCGTCGAAGCCGCGCACGAGACGGCCCGCGCGCCGGGTCAGCGCCGCGGCGGCGAGCCCGCCGATGACCAGCGCGATGGCGGTGGCGGCGAGCGCGTACCGCAGGGAGTTCCCGATCGCCTCCAGCGGCGGCACCAGGAACGTTCCGCCGCCGGCGCCCGCGTCCTGCAGCGCCCGGTAGAAGCCGAGCCCGTACCCGCCGGGGGCGTCGAAGGAGCGCTCCACCAGCACGCCGAGCGGCAGCACGATCAGCAGGGTCACCGTCAGCAGCACCCCGCCGAGCAGGGCCCGCTGCGCCGGGCCGCGCGGCCGGTGCGTGGTGCGGCCCGGATCGACCAGCCGCAGCGCGGTCTCGCGCCTGCGCACGGTCCAGGCGTGCACGGCGAGGATCACGCCGACCGCGGCGAACTGAACCATCGTCAGCACGGCGGCCGTGGGCAGGTCCAGGAGCTGCGCGGTCTGCCGGTAGACCTCCACCTCCAGGGTGGAGTACGAGGGGCCGCCGAGGATCAGTACGACGCCGAAGGAGCTGAAGGTGAACAGGAACACCATCAGCGAGGCGGCGGCCACGGCCGGGGCCAGCGCGGGCAGCGTCACCCTCCGCCAGGCGGCGAACCGGCCGGCGCCCAGCACCCGGGCGGCTTCCTCCTGGCGCGGGTCCAGCTGCGCCCAGAGCCCGCCGACCGTGCGGACGACGACCGCGTAGTTGAAGAAGACGTGCGCGAGCAGGATCGCCCAGACGGTGGTGTCGAGCCGGACGCCGACCAGTTCGTCCATCAGCCCGCCGCGTCCCACCAGGGCGAGGAAGGCGGTGCCGACCACCACGGTCGGCAGCACGAAGGGAACGGTCACCACGGCCCGCAGCAGCTGCTTGCCGGGGAACTCGAAGCGCGCGAACACGTACGCGCCGGGGAGCGCGATCAGCAGCGTGAGCGCGGTGGAGGCGAGCGCCTGCCAGGTGGTGAACCACAGCACGCCGGCGATGTCGGGACGGGTGATCACCTCGCCGATGCGGCCGAGCTGCCAGCCGGCGTCGGTCTTGAGCCCGCGTCCGACGATCGCGGTGACGGGGTAGGCGAAGAACAGCCCGAAGAACGCCAGCGGGACGGCCATCAGGGCCAGCCGCACGGCCGTCGCCCGGCCGCCCCCACCGGAGCCGGAACCGGAACCGGAGCCGAAGGCCGGGCCGGGGCCGGAACCCGGCGCGGCGCCCCCCGGCGCCGCGCCCGGCTCCTTGGTACCGCTTACTTCACGACGAGCGAGGTCCATGCCTTGACCCACTGCTCACGGTTCTTGGCGATGGTCTCCGGGGCCACGTTCTCGGGCTTCTCGACCACCACACCGTGCTTCGTGAACAGCTCCGGCAGGGCAGCGTCCTTCGTCACCGGGTTCACGAACATCTGGAGCGGCATGTCCTCCTGGAACTTCTTGCCGATCAGGAAGTCGATCAGGGCCTTGCCGCCCTCCTCGTTCTTCGCGCCCTTCAGCAGACCGGCGAACTCGACCTGCCGGAAGCAGGTGCCGGTGGCGACGCCCGTCGGGGCCTCGGCCGGCTGCGGGTCGGCGTACAGCACCTCGACCGGCGGGCTGGAGGCGTAGGAGACGACCAGCGGGCGGTCGCCCTTGGCCTTCTTGCCGCCGGCCGAGCCGGAGAAGCGCTCGTTGTAGGCCTGCTCCCAGCCGTCGACGACCTCGACGCCGTTGGCCTTGAGCTTGCTCCAGTAGTCCTTCCAGCCGTCCTCGCCGTACTTGCCGACGGAGGCGAGCAGGAAGCCGAGGCCGGGCGAGGAGGTCGCGGCGTTCTCGGTGACCAGCAGGTTCTTGTACTCCGGCTTGACCAGGTCGTCCAGCGTCTGCGGCGGGGCGATCTTCTTGTCGGCGAAGTACGCCTTGTCGTAGTTGACGCAGATGTCACCGGAGTCGACCGGGGTGACGCGGTGTTCCTTGTCGAGCAGGTACTCGGGCTTCACCCCGGCCAGGCCCTTGGCCTCGTACGGCGTGAAGATGCCGTTGTCGAGGGCGCGCGAGAGGAGGGTGTTGTCCACGCCGAAGAAGACGTCACCGCGCGGGGAGCCCTTGGTGAGGATCTCCTGGTTCAGGGCGGCGCCGGCGTCGCCGGACTTCAGGACCTTTACGGTGTAGCCGCTCTGCTGCTCGAACTCCTTGAGGACCGCTTCGGTCACGTTGAAGGAGTCGTGGGAGACGAGGGTGACGGTCTTGGACTTGGGGGCCTCGCTCGCGCCCGCGCCCTTGTCCTTGGCGTCGCCGCCGCCACAGGCGCTGAGCGTGGTGACGCCCAGCGCGGCCGCGAGCGCGGCGCCCGCGATCTTCCTGGTGGTGCTCACTGGTGTATTCCTCCTGGGATGTCCAGGAGAAGACGCGGCCCTGCCCGGCGCTCTGTGGGAGCGGACGCCGGGCAGGGCGCAACAGCTTGAGTGGTGACCGAACTTCCTACCCCGAATGACCGGGGCGAGGTTCAGAGGGTCTGCGGATGACGGTTGCCGCACTCTCAGCGCTGTGGCGCTCCCCTGTCGGAATATGAAATTGGTTCGGCCACAGGGTACCCCGTGGCCGAATGTGGACGGCTGAACCGGAATCTAACGCTCCGATGCGGCCAGCTGGCCGCAGGCGCCGTCGATCTCCTGGCCGCGGGTGTCCCGTACGGTCACGGGCACGCCGTGGCGGGCGATGGCCTCCACGAAGGCCTTCTCGTCCTCCGGGCGCGAAGCGGTCCACTTCGAGCCCGGCGTCGGGTTCAGCGGGATCAGGTTGACGTGGACGCGCTTGCCCTTGAGCAGCTTGCCCAGGAGGTCGCCGCGCCAGGCCTGGTCGTTGATGTCACGGATCAGGGCGTACTCGATGGAGACCCGGCGGCCGGACTTCTCGGCGTACTCCCAGGCCGCGTCGAGGACCTCGCGGACCTTCCAGCGGGTGTTCACGGGGACCAGGGTGTCGCGCAGCTCGTCGTCGGGGGCGTGCAGCGAGACGGCGAGGCGGCACTTGAAGCCCTCGTCGGCGAACCGCAGCATGGCCGGGACCAGGCCGACGGTGGAGACCGTGATGCCGCGCTGCGACAGGCCCAGGCCGTCCGGCTCCGGGTCGGTGAGACGGCGGATGGCGCCGACCACGCGGTTGTAGTTGGCCAGCGGCTCGCCCATGCCCATGAAGACGATGTTCGACAGGCGGGCCGGGCCGCCGGGGACCTCGCCGTCGCGCAGGGCGCGCATGCCGTCGACGATCTGGTGCACGATCTCGGCGGTGGAGAGGTTGCGGTCCAGGCCGGCCTGGCCGGTGGCGCAGAACGGGCAGTTCATGCCGCATCCGGCCTGCGAGGAGATGCACATGGTGACCCGGTCCGGGTAGCGCATCAGCACGGACTCGACGAGCGTGCCGTCGTGCAGCTTCCACAGGGTCTTGCGGGTGGTGTCGTCGTCGCACGAGATGTGCCGGACGACGTTCATCAGCTCCGGCAGCAGCTCCTGCTGGAGCTTCTCCCGGGAGCCCGCGGGGATGTCGGTCCACTCGGCCGGGTCGTGCGCGTACCGCGCGAAGTAGTGCTGGGAGAGCTGCTTGGCCCGGAACGGCTTCTCTCCGATCGCGGCGACCGCCTCACGGCGCTCGGCCGGGGTCATGTCGGCGAGGTGCCGGGGCGGCTTCTTGGCCCCGCGAGGGGCGACGAAGGTGAGCTCTCCCGGAACGGGGCGGGCCATGCGGTACTCCTCAGTACGACGAGGTGGGGGTCACCCCGCGCGTGCAGGGCCGGTCCGCGGCTCGGCCGCGCGACGGAAAGGGCGCGCCGCGGACGCGCGGCGCGCCCGCCACGATAACCCCCGCCCCACGCCCTCAGCCCGTGCCGGCCAACCCGGCCCGCAGCACCCACACCACCCGGGCGGGCGGCAGCACGGA